>NZ_JBICKW010000003.1:0-506454 GCF_043104645.1 Delftia sp. WSY_12 | reverse complement strand
TTTCTTTGCCGACTTTCTTGCCGCGCGGCAAGAAAGTCGGTCGGCCGCCGGGCCGAAACCCGGCCTCTGCCCGCAGGCCGGGCATGCGTCCAAAGCAGACCAAGGAAGCATCAAGGATGCATCAAAAAAGCCCCCGAAAAACACACACCCAGACACACCTCTGTCATCCATTTCCCACACGTCTCCGTGTTTTCCCCAATCCCACCCCGAACCATCAGTCCTAAACTCACGATTGTTTCAAGAAAAAAGTGTCATTTCAAATTTGAAACAGACACAAACCCCCTTCGATTGAGGTACGCCATGAACACCACGCCCTCCACAGGCCAGCTTGCCGGCCGCCGCATCCTCGTCACAGGCTCGGCGCGCGGCCTGGGCTTTGCGTTCGCCAAGGCCTTTTGCGAGCAGGGCGCGCGCGTCGCCATGGCCGATCTGCGCGAGGAGCTGCTGGCCGAGTCCGTGGCCCGGCTGCGTGCGCAGGGCTTCGAGGCCCATGGCTTCGGGCTGGATGCCGGCAATCCGGAGTCGATAGAGCGCTGCGCGCAGCAGGCCGTGCAGGCGCTGGGCGGGCTGGACGGCCTGGTGAACAACGCGGCCGTGACCGATTCGGGCGGCAAGGGCATGGACGACATCGATCTGGACAAGTGGGACCAGGTGATGAACGTGAACGTGCGCGGCGTGTGGCTGATGACGCGCGCCTGCCGCGCCGCGCTGCGCGACAGCGGCCGGGGCGCCATCGTCAACCTGGCGTCCGACACCGCGATGTGGGGCGCCCCGAACCTGATGGCCTATGTGGCCAGCAAGGGCGCTGTGATGGCCATGACGCGTTCCATGGCGCGCGAGCTGGGCGCCGACGGCATCACCATCAACGCCGTGGCGCCGGGCCTGGTGCTGGTGGAGGCCACGGAATACGTGCCCGAGCACCGCCACCGCCTGTACATCGACCAGCGTGCGCTGCAGCGCGAGCAGCGGCCCGAGGATGTGTCGGGCGCCGTGGCCTATGCGCTGTCCGATGGCGCGCGCTTCGTGACGGGGCAGGTGCTGCCCGTCAACGGCGGCTTCGTCATGAATTGAAGGGGTCTCGCCATGAACGACACCCCCTCTTCCGGGAATGCCGAGAGCGCCGAAAGCGCGGACAACGGCACCGACAAGTACATGGTGCCCGCGCTGGAGCGCGGCCTGCGCCTGCTGCAGGAGTTCGGGCGCGGCAATGCCACGCTGGGCGCGCCCGAGCTGGCCCGCCGCCTGCAGCTGCCGCGCGCCACGATTTTCCGCATGCTTAACACGCTGGAGGCCATGGGCTTTCTGCAGCGTGCCGAGGGCAGCAATGACTACCGGCTGGGCCTGTCCGTGCTGCGCCTGGGCTTCGAGTTCCTGTCGTCCATGGACCTGACCGAGCTGGGCCAGCCCGTGATCGCGCGGCTGTGCGGCGAGATCCGCTACCCCTGCAACATCGTGGTGCGCGATGGCCGCTCCATCGTCTATGTGGCCAAGGTCACGCCGCCCACGCCGCTGACCAGTTCGGTGCGCGTGGGCACGCGCCTGCCCGCCCATGCCACGGCCCTGGGCCGCGTGCTGCTGGCCGACCTGTCCCTGCCCGAGCTGCGCGCGCTCTACCCCGAGGACCACCTGGAAGCGCACACGCCCAAGACGCCGCGCACGGTGCTGGACCTGTTCAACCTGGTCGAGGCCGACCGCGAGCGCGGCCATGTGTTCAGCGAGGGCTTCTACGAAAGCTCCATCTGCACCATCGCCGCCCCCGTGCGCGACCACAGCGGCCGCGTGGTGGCGGCGCTGGGCACGACGGTCCCCGCGCCCCATGTGGAGGAGGGCCGTGCCGAGACCCTGATCGCCGGCGTCTGCGACGCGGCGGCCGAGCTGTCCGAGCTGCTGAACTACCGCCCGCAAACGCAAACGCAAACGCAAACGCAGACGGCACAGCTGCTTTCCCTCAATTCCCGGCGCGCAGGAGGCGGCCATGTTTGATTCCCAACTCAAGGACACCACGGCCGTCGTCACCGGCGGCTCTTCGGGCATTGGCCTGGCCACGGTCGATCTGCTGCTGTCGCAGGGCGCGCGTGTCGCCCTGTGCGGGCGCAGCGCCGAACGCCTGGAGCAGGCCGTGCAGCAGCTGCGCGGACGCCATCCCGAGGCCCGCCTGTTCGCCCAGGCCTGCGACGTGCTCGACGCCGCCCAGGTGCAGCAATTCGCGCGTGACAGCGAGGCTGCGCTGGGTCCGGCCTCCATCCTCGTGAACAACGCGGGCCAGGGCCGGGTCTCGACGTTTGCCAGCACCGACGATGCGGCCTGGACCGAGGAGCTGCACCTGAAGTTCTTCTCGGTGCTGCATCCCACGCGCGCCTTTTTGCCGCAGCTCGAGCGCACGGCTGAGCCGGCCATCGTCTGCGTCAATTCGCTGCTGGCCTCGCAGCCCGAGCCGCACATGGTGGCCACCTCGGCCGCGCGCGCCGGCCTCAAGAACCTGGTGCGCTCCATGGCCACCGAGTTCGCGCCCAAGGGCGTGCGCGTCAACGGCATCCTGGTCGGCCTGATCGAGTCCGGCCAGTGGCGCCGCCGCTTCGAGGCGCGCGAGGACCGCAGCCAGGACTGGAACGCCTGGAGCGCCGACCTCGCCCGCAAGAAGTCCATTCCGCTGGGCCGCCTGGGCTCGCCCGACGAGGCCGCACGCGCCATCTTCTATCTCGCCACGCCCCTGTCCTCCTACACGACCGGCAGCCACATCGACGTCTCCGGTGGTCTTGCACGGCAAGCGTAGTGCTTCAGCCCCTTCACCCGATTCAAAGCAGAACATGACTTCTTCCGCATCCAAAATCACCGTCGGCGCCGTTGTGGCCCAGTTCCTCGAACACTGCGGCGTGCAGGCCGCGTTCGGGGTGATCTCCATCCACAACATGCCCATCCTGGACGCGATGCATGCGCGCGGCAGGGTCCGCTTCGTGATGGCGCGCGGCGAGGCCGGCGCCGGCAACATGGCCGATGCCTGCGCGCGTTCCACCTCCAGCCTGGGCGTGTGCATCACCAGCACCGGCCCGGCCGCAGGCAACATCGCCGGCAGCCTGGTGGAGGCCTATACGGCCGGCACGCCGCTGCTGCACATCACGGGCCAGATCGAGACGCAGTACCTGGACCAGAAGCTGTCGTACATCCACGAGGCGCCCGACCAGCTGACCATGCTGGGCGCCGTGTCCAAGGCGGCGTTCCGCGTGCGCAGCGCCGAGACCTGCCTGTCCACCCTGAAGGCCGCCGTGCAGGCCGCCATGACCGCGCCGACCGGTCCGGTGAGCGTTGAGATTCCCATCGACATCCAGCAGACCGTGATCGACATGCCGGCCGACCTGTCGCCGCTGCCGGTGGCCGTGCTGGCCCCCAGCGAGGCATCGCTGGATGCGCTGGCCGACACGCTGGCCAAGGCACGCCGCCCGCTGCTGTGGCTGGGTGGCGGCGCACGCCACGCAGTCGCTGCCGTGCAGCGCCTGAAGGCGCTGGGCTTCGGCATCGTCAGCACGGGCCAGGGCCGCGGCATCGTGGCCGAGGACGATCCGGCCTCGCTGGGCGCCTACAACATCCAAAAGCCCGTGGAGGCCTTCTACCAGCGCTGCGACGCCATGCTGGCCGTGGGCACGCGCCTGCGCAGCAACGAGACGCTGAAGTACGAACTGAAGCTGCCGCGCCCGCTGCTGCGCATCGATGTGGACGCCGCCCAGCAGGGCCGCTGCTACGCCGATGACGGCTTTGTCTGCGGCGACTCGGCCCTGGCGCTGACGGGCCTGGCTGACCGGCTGGAGGCACGCGGCTACAAGGCCGACCCCGAGCTGCTGGCCGACCTGCGCCAGGTGCACGACGAGGCCGTGGCCACCATGCGCGACGGCCTGGGCCCGTACAGCGTGCTGGTGCAGGAGCTGCAAAAGGCCGTGGGCCGCAACTTCAACTGGGTGCGTGACGTGACCGTCTCCAACAGCACCTGGGGCAACCGCGAGCTGCGCTTTTTCGAGCCCAACGCGGGTGTGCACGCCACGGGCGGCGGCATCGGCATGGGCATGCCCATGGCCATCGGCGCGGCCGTGGGCGCGGCCGTCAGCGGCTCGGGCCGCAAGACGCTGGGCCTGGCGGGCGATGGCGGCTTCATCCTGAACCTGGGCGAGCTGGCCACGCTGGTGCAGGAAGAGTGCGACACCCTGATCGTGCTGATGAACGACCAGCGCTACGGCGTGATCCAGAACATCCAGGACGCCTCCTACGGCGGCCGCCGCTGCTATGTGGAACTGCACACGCCCGACTACGCGCAGCTGTGCGCCTCCATCCAGCTGCCCCATGCCCGCGTGCAAGACCTCAAGGAGCTGCCGGCGGTGCTGCAGTCGGCCTGGACGAAGAAGGGCCCCTTCCTGCTGGAGATCGACATGCGCGCCATCGGCAATTTCAAGGCCACGTTCTCGGGCCCGCCGGTGAACAAGCTGGACCAGATCCCGGCCACCACCACGGCGTCCAAGGCCGCCTGAGGCGGCTGGATTCGAACGAACGAGAGAGGCTCACCATGTCGAACCTGGAACTGCTCCCCATCAATATCGCCGGCGAATGGCGCCTGGGCGGCGGCGGCGAATCCACCACGCTCTATCCCGCCACCGGCGAAGTGGTGGGCCGCCTGCGCGCGCCCAGCCTGGAGGATGTGGAGGAGGCCATCCAGAAGGCCGACCACGCCTTCCGCACCAGCGGCTGGGCCCAGAAAAAGCCCCATGAGCGCGCGGCCGTGCTGCACCGCGTGGCCCAGCTGATCCGCGAGCGCGCCGAGCCCCTGGCCCAGCTGCAGCGCCTGGACAACGGCAAGCCCATCAAGGAAACACGCATGCTGGTGGCCAGCGCCGCCGCCACCTTCCAGTTCTTTGCAGCCGCCTGCGAGACCATGGAGGAAACCATCACGCCCTCGCGCGGCGACTTCATGACCATGAGCGTGTACGAGCCCATGGGCGTGGTGGCGGCCATCACGCCGTGGAACTCGCCGATCGCCAGCGAGGCGCAAAAGCTCGCTCCGGCGCTGGCCGCCGGCAACGCCGTGGTCGTCAAGCCCGCCGAGGCCACGCCGCTGCTGGCGCTGGAGCTGGCCAGGATCTGCGAAGAGGCCGGCGTGCCCAAGGGCCTGGTCAGCGTGCTGCCGGGCCGTGGCTCGGTGATTGGCGATGCCATCACCAAGCATCCGCTGGTCAAGCGCGTGTCGTTCACGGGCGGCACGTCCACGGGCAAGCACATCGCCCACATCGCGGCCGACAAGATGATGCCGGTCTCGCTGGAGCTGGGCGGCAAGTCGGCCACCATGGTGCTGGCCGATGCCGACATCGACCATGCCGTCAACGGCGTGCTCTACGGCATCTTCAGCTCCTCGGGCGAGTCGTGCATCGCGGGCTCGCGCCTGTTCGTGGCGCGCAGCCTGCATGCCGAATTCATGCAGCGCCTGACGGCCAAGGCCGCCGCGCTGCAGGTGGGCGACCCGGCCGACGAGCGTACGCAGATGGGGCCGCTGATCACCGCCAAGCACCGCGAATCCATAGAGAACTATGTGGCCCTGGGCCTGTCCGAGGGCGGCCGGCTGCTCACGGGCGGCCAGCGGCCCGAGGGCGCGCAGTTCGAGCGCGGCTACTACTACCGCCCCACCATCATCGACGGCGTGAAGAACGACTGGCAGATCTGCCAGCAGGAAATCTTCGGCCCCGTGCTCGTGGCCATGCCCTTCGACAACGAGGACGACCTGCTCGCCCAGGCCAACGACAGCGTCTACGCGCTGGCCGCCGGCATCTGGACGCGCGACTACAAGAGCGCCTGGCGCATTGGCCGCGCCGTGCAGGCCGGCACCGTCTGGATCAACACCTACAAGCAGTTCTCCATCTCCACGCCCTTCGGCGGCTGGCGCGACAGCGGCCTGGGCCGCGAGAAGGGACGGCTGGGCATACAGCAGTACATGGAGCAAAAGAGCATGTACTGGGGCTTGAACGACCAGCCTTTGGCCTGGGCGAACTGAAAGGGAATCGACATGAGCGTACTGGGCATAGACGAAATCACCTACGGCGCGGACGACCTGGCCACCTGCCGCCGCTTCTTCCTGGACTGGGGCCTGGCGCTGGTGCAGGAAGCGGACGACCGGCTGGTGTTCGAGACCCTCAACGGCTGCCGCGTGATCGTGGCCGCCGTGGACCATCCCGATCTGCCGCCCGCCATCGAGGCCGGCCCCACGCTGCGCGAGGTGGTCTGGGGTGTGGAAAGCGAGGCGGACCTTGCGCTGTACGCCAGCCGCATTGCCGCGCTGCCGGGCTTCACACAGGGCCAGGGGCGCATAGGCTGCACCGACCCCAACGGCCTGTCCGTGCGCCTGCAGGTCACGCAAAAGCGTGATGTGGATGTGCAAGGCGCCGCCTACAACACCTGGAACCGCAAGGACCGCGTCAACCAGGCCAGCCCCGCCTACGAGCGCGCCCAACCCATCGAGGTCGGCCATGTGGTGTTCTTCGTCAAGGACGTGCAGGCCTGCGAGCGCTTCTACGTGGACAACTTCGGCTTCGCAGCCTCGGACCGCTACCCCGAGCGCGGTGCCTTCCTGCGCTGCGCGCCTGACGGCGGCCACCACGACATCTTCCTGCTGCAGCGCCCCGCCAAGGACGCTGGCCTGAACCACGTGGCCTTCACGGTGCGCGACATCCACGAGGTCTTCGGCGGCGGCATGCACATCTCGCGCTGCGGCTGGGACACCCAGCTGGGCCCGGGCCGCCATCCCGTGTCCTCGGCCTATTTCTGGTACTTCCGCAATCCGGCCGGCGCCCTGGTCGAGTACTACGCCGACGAGGACCAGCTCACCGCCGACTGGCAGCCGCGCGAGTTCGAGCCCGGCCCCACGGTGTTTGCCGAATGGGCCATCGATGGCGGCATCGACGGCAACACCCGGCGCCAAAAGGGCGTGGGTACCAGCGACGGGAAATTCATCACCGACAAGCGGCATTGAGACCGCGCCTGACGGCCTACCCCCACAACCCAACCACCCCACGGCCTCCCCATGAACAAGACACGTCGCCAGGTTTCTCTTGCCGCTGCATTCCTGGCTGCAGCCACGCTGTCCGGCACCGCGATGGCCCAGGCCTATCCGGCCAAGCCCATCACCATCATCGTGGCCTATCCGGCCGGTGGCGACACCGATGCCATGGCGCGCCTGTATGCCGAGAAGCTGTCCACGCGCCTGGGCCAGCCCGTGCTGGTGGACAACCGCCCCGGTGCCAGCGGCACCATCGGCAGCGTGCATGTGGCCAAGGCCGCGCCGGACGGCTACACCCTGCTGCTGGCGCCCAATACCTTCGCCATCGCGCAGTTCGTGCTCAAGACGGCCTCGGGCTCCAGCTACGACGTGCTGCACGGCTTCACGCCCATCGTGCAGACCAGCGTGCAGCCCATGTTCGTGGCCACCAACCAGGCCTCGGGCATCAAGGACATGAAGACCCTGATCGCCCAGGGCAAGCGCGACGGCCTGACCTACGCCAGCCCCGGCAGCGGCTCGCCCATGCACATCCTGGGCGAGATGTTCAACCGCGCCGCCGGCACGCGCATCGCCCACATCCCCTACAAGGGCGTGGCGCCTGCCGTCAACGACCTGATCGGCGGCCATGTGCCCACGACCTTCATGACCTGGGGCCCGATTGCGCCCTACATCGGCGGCAAGGTCACCGCCCTGGCCGTGGCCGACAGCCAGCGCAGCGCGCTGGCCCCCAATGTGCCCACCCTGGCCGAGCTGGGCGTCAAGGATGTGGAAGTGTCCGCATGGCAGGGCCTGTTCGGCCCCAAGGGCATGTCGCCCGAGACCGTGAAGCTGCTGAACACGCACCTCAACGAGATCCTGAAGATGCCCGACGTGGTCTCCAAGATGGCCACCTTCGGCGCGCTGCCCGCAGGCGGCGATCCCGCGCGCCTGGAAAAGACGAACGCCGCCGATTTCAATCGCTTCGGCAAGCTCATCAAAGACTTGGACATCCGCGCCGACTGAGCGCAGCCAACCCCACACAAGACAGTTTTCGAAGGAGAGAACCATGGCCGCTGATCGCTATCTCGAGCCGCACCAGGCGCGCGAACGTGCCCCCACCCTGATGGAAGACCTGCTGGGCGATTCCATCGAACGCGCCTTCGGCGAAGGCGTGCAGACCCTGCCCGAACTGGTGGCCTATCTCAACCGCAGCGGCCCCGCCGGCGAGAACGGCCAGGCCTGGACCGAAGACAGCTTCCAGGCGCTGATGGCGCGGCTGGGCTATTGATACCGAGCAGGACTGGAGAGCCCCATGAACGTACAAACCATCACCATCGATCCGGTGGACGGCCTGCTCAACAAAGGCCTGAAGAACCTCTGGTACGCGGTCTGCCCCTCGGACTTCGTGAAGACCCAGCCCGTGTCCGTGCGCCGCTTCGGCCGCAAGATCGCGCTGTGGCGCGATGCCGCCGGCCAGGTCCATGCGCTGGAAGACCATTGCCCGCACCGCGGCGCGCCGCTGTCGCAGGGCGTGATCCTGGGCGACCGCCTGGCCTGCCCCTACCACGGCGTGGAAGTGCGCGGCGACGGCACGGTGACCAAGGTGCCCGGCAGCCCCGGCTGCAAGCTCGAAGGCTCGCGCGCCGCGCTGGCCTTCCATGCGCGCGAGGCGCATGGCGCCATCTTTCTCTACAACAGCGACAAGGCCGTTGACGAGGCGCCCGAGTTCACGCTGCCCGAGGAGCTGACCTCGCCCGAGTACTCCAACTTCCTGTGCTATGCCGAGTGGCGCAGCGACTACCGCTATGCGCTGGACAACGTCATGGACCCCATGCACGGCACCTTCCTGCACAAGCAGTCGCACTCCATGGCCGAGGGTGACAGCAAGGCCACGTTCCAGGTGCGCGAGACCGATGACGGCTTCGTCTTCGAGAAGGTGGGCCAGCGCGGCGTGAACTTCGACTGGACCGAGTGGGGCAGCACGGGCGTGCACTGGATGCGCCTGGAGATCCCCTATCCCAAGACCGGCGGCCCCGGCGGCAACTTCGCCATCGTGGCCTGCGTCACGCCCATCAGCGCCGACCTGTGCGCCGTGTTCTTCTGGCGCTGCCGCAAGGTGCAGGGCTGGATGCGCGACACCTGGCGCTTCCTGTACCGCAACCGCCTGGAGGCGCGCCACTGGGCCGTGCTGGAGCAGGACCGGATCATGATGGAGCAGATGGAGCTGGACGCCAACGAGCGCGAGAACCTCTACCAGCACGACATCGGCCTGGTGCGCCTGCGCCGCCACCTGCGCCGCCTGGCCCAGGAGCAGATCGACGAAGGCGCCGCATCATGAGCACCAACCTCCAGGCCTTCGTGCACACGCTGCGCTTCGAGGCCCAGGACACCATCAGCGTGGACCTGCGGCCCGTGGCGGGCGGGGAGCTTCCCGCCTTCACGCCGGGCTCGCACATCGATCTGCACCTGCCCAACGGCCTGGTGCGCAGCTACTCGCTGAGCAACCCCAGCGAGGAGCGCCACCGCTACGTGGTCGGCGTGCTGCGCGACCGCGCCAGCCGCGGCGGCTCGCGCTGCGTGCACGAGTCGCTGCGCGTGGGCATGCCCATCACCATCTCCGAGCCGCGCAACCATTTCGCGCTGGACGAAAGCGCCGCGCACACCGTGCTGGTGGCCGGCGGCATCGGCATCACGCCGCTGCTGTGCATGGCGCGCCGGCTCAAGGGCCAGGGCCGCTCGTTCGAGATGCTGTACTTCGCCCGCGAGCGCAAGGGCGCGGCCTTCCTGGAAGAGCTGCAGGCGCTGGGCATGCCGCTGCACCTGCACTTCGACAGCGAGGCCGGCGGCCCGCCCGACCTGCGCGCGCTGCTGGCCCAACGCCAGCCCGACGCGGGCACGCACCACTACGCCTGCGGCCCCACGCCCATGCTGGACGCCTTCGAGAAGTTCTGCGCCGAGCTGGGCCACGCCAACGCCCACGTCGAGCGCTTCACGCCCGTGGAGGTCAAGGCCGCCGACGACGCGCGCAGCAACTACACGGTGGAGCTCAAGCGCAGCGGCCGCTTCATCGAGATCACGCCCGAGAAGTCGCTGCTCGACACCCTGCTGGATGCCGGCATCCAGATGGACCACAGCTGCTGCGAAGGCGTCTGCGGCTCCTGCGAGACGCGTGTGCTCGAAGGCATTCCGGACCACCGCGACTCGGTGCTCAGCCCCAAGGAAAAGGCCAGCAACAAAGTGATGATGGTCTGCGTTTCCGGCTGCAAGAGCGAACGTTTAGTGCTCGATATCTGAGCAGGCAATCAGACCTGCACGGCAACAACCCACCACCCCCAAGCCACCACCCCAGAGGAGACAACCCCATGAAAACCATCCATACGCCCATGCTGGGCGTGGCGCTAGCCTGCCTGGCGTCCTTGCCCGGTGCCGCTTCGGCGCAGTCCAAGGTCGAGATCTTCGGCGTCGTCGATGTCGGCGTCACGCACCTGAACGGCTCCGGCCCCTCCAAGACCGGCCTGTCCACGGGCGGCGCCAACATCAGCCGCATCGGCTTTCGCGGCACGGAAGAGCTGGGCGGCGGCCTGCGCGCTGGCTTCTGGCTGGAGGCGGGCATGGACGTGGACAGCGGCTCGGGCAAGGCCAGCGGTGGCGGCCTGAGCTTCAACCGCCGCTCCACCGTGAGCCTGTCGGGCGACTTCGGCGAAGTGCGCCTGGGCCGCGATGACTCGGCCACCTTCCTGAGCACGCTGATCTTCGACCCCTTCCTCACCAACGGCGTGGGCGGCACCATGGGCTTCACCATGCTGGGCATTCCCGGCACGGGCACGGCCACGGGCGGCGCGCCCATCCAGATCAGCAACGCGGTCAGCTACTTCCTGCCGCAGAACCTGGGCGGCTTCTACGGCCAGGTGCAGGTGGCCATGGGCGAGCAGGCGCGCAGCGCGCCCAACAAGAACCAGGGCGACTACCGCGGCCTGCGCTTCGGCTACCGCCAGGGCCCCTTCAACGGCGCGCTGGCCACGGGCAAGTTCTATGGCGACAGCGATGCGACCAACCTCACGGCCAGCAACGTGGGCCTGAGCTGGGACTTCGGCGTGGCCAAGCCCATGCTGCTGTGGGCCAGCGAAAAGCGCGGCGCCCTCAAGGTCACCGCCCTGCAGCTGGGCGTGACCGCGCCCGTGGGCATGGGCGAGTTCAAGGCCTCCTACGGCCACTACAACACCGACGGCAGCAATGCCGACTGGAACAAGATCAGCGTGGGCTACGGGCACAACCTGTCCAAGCGCACCCAGGTCTACGGCACGGTGGCCTTCCTCAAGAACAAGGACGGCGCGGCCAAGTCCATCGGCGTGCAGGGCCTGTCGGCCCCGGGCACCACGCTGGGCGGCCGCTCCTCCGGCTTCGAGGTGGGCGTGCGCCACTTCTTCTGATACAGCCCATCGGGCGATAGAGACTTGCCATGAAAGATATGCGTGCGGCCCGCTGGTGGGGGGTGATCAGCCTCTTCATCATCGTCGCCATCTCCTATGTGGACCGGATCAACCTTTCGATCCTCATCCTCGACCAGGGATTTCTGGACCACATCGGGCTGACGCACGACGACCGCACGCGCCAGGGCCTGCTGGCCACGGCCTTCATGGTGGGCTACGGCGTTTCTTCCTTCGTGTTGACGCCGTTTTGCGCGGCGCTCTTCGGCGTGCGCCGAAGCCTGGTGGTCGGCATGCTGCTGTGGGGCGCCGTGTCCTTTTTGTCCCCGGCCATGAACAGCTATGGCCTGCTGCTGGCCTCGCGCATCCTGCTGGGCATCTCCGAAGGGCCGCTGTACTCGCTGGCGGGCAGCTACATCAAGGCGCATTTCCAGAGCCATGAGAACGGCTTGCCCAACTCCTTCGTGAACATGGGCACGGGCCTGGGGCTGGCGGTGGGCTATCCGCTGATCGGCTACCTGGTGGCCGGCCATGACTGGCAGACCTCGTTCCACGTGCTGGGCCTGATCAATGTGGCCATCGGCATCCCGCTGGTGCTGGCCTTCATCCGCATGCCCCGGGTGGACACCGGCATGCCGCGCCCGCGCTCGCTGGGCGAGGCGGTGGGCCAGGTCGGCCAGATCGTGCGCGGCGCCATGCACACGCGCTATCTGGTGCTGGTGGCCGTGCTGTCGGCGGCCTTCTTCTCCTACCTCTGGGGCAGCAGCAACTGGCTGCCGGCCTACCTGGAGTCGCGCGGCTTTTCGCTGCGCGAGATGGGCTGGCTGGCCTCGCTGCCCCAGTACGCCACGGTGCTGGCCGTGCTGGTCGGCGGCATCGTCATCGACCGCCTGCCGCGCCGCCAGGTGCCCCTGATCTTCGTCGGCGGCAGCCTGGGCCTGGCGCTGGCCATCTGGCTGGCCATCCACATGGAAGACCGCTACGCGGCGGCCTACTGCCTGATCGCCGCCAACTTCTGCTGGGGCCTGATGAGCCCGGCCATTCCCAGCACCGTGCAGTACTGCGCGCGGCCCGAGCATGTGGCCAGCGCCTATGGCGTCGTCAACGGCACGGCGACCCTGGTGGCGGGCTTCATGCCCGCGCTCATGGGGGCCGTCATCGGCTGGACATCGCATTCGGCCGGCGGCGGTTTCGTTGCCGGCTTCGGCCTGCTGGTGGGCACGCAGCTGGTGGTCATGGTCTGCGGCCTGGTGCTGTGGCTGCGCGAGCGCGGCCAGGGCACCCACGGTGCCAGCGATGCCCGGGACACGTCCGCGCGCACGGCCTGACCTGCACTACAGCGCGCCCGCTGCGGCGCACTGCTCCAGAAACGTCACCAGGGCCTGCACGCGCGCCGTGCGTCCCTTGCGCGTGGGCACCAGCAGGGTGACGGGCGCGCTGCCGAAATGCCAGTCGGGCAGCACGCGCACCAGCCGGCCCTCGGCAATGGCCGGTGCCATGTCCCATTGCGAACGCAGCACCAGGCCCAGGCCCTGTTCGGCCCAGTGGCGGGCCACGCCGCCATCGTTGGTCACATAGGACGGCGTCACACGCAGGGTCTGGCCGTCCACGGCACGCCGGCTGGCGGCGGGGCGCAGGTGCCACAGCGTCACATCCTCCTCGTTCTCGCGGATGCAGATGCAGGCGTGCTCCAACAGCTCGCGCGGCGTGGCGGGCGTGCCATGGCGGCGCAGGTAGTCGGGGCTGGCGCACAGCCAGCGGTCGTTGGCAGCCAGCTCGCGCGCCACCCAGGAGGAGTCGCGCACCGTGCCGATGTGGACCACGGCATCGGCATCGTGGCGGTCGGGGAAAGGCGTTTCGCGCAGGTCCAGCTGCAGTTTCAGTTGCGGGTGCTGGCGCGTGAAGGGCACCAGGGCCGGGGCCAGCCGGCTGCGCCCGTAGCCGAAGGGCGCGGCCAAGCGCAGCGTGCCGCCCAGCTGGCGGGCATCGCCGTGCAGCGAGTCGCGCAACTCCTCGATCTGGCCCAGCAGCCGCACGGCCTCGCGGGCAAAGCGCTCGCCCTCGGGTGTCAGCGCCAGGCGCCGCGCGCTGCGGTTGGCCAGGGACAGGCCCAGTTCGGCCTCCAGTCGGCGCAGGCGCATGGACAGTGCAGGCGGTGTCACGTCAAGCGCACGGGCCGCCGCGCTCAGCGAGCTTTCGCGTAGCAAGGCGGCGGCAAGCTGCAGGTCTTCGATGGCAATCATTCAATTTGCCTTAACGATTGATGACGGCGGATTTAACCACGACCATGGTCTTGGTCCGTACAGTGCCAAGTCATGAACACCCCATACCCCACCTCTGCCGCATGGCCCCGGGCCGTGCTCTTCGACCTGCTGACCGCCTTGCTGGACTCCTGGACCGTCTGGAATGCGGCCGCCGGCAGCGAGGCTGCCGGGCGCGACTGGCGCGCCGAATACCTGCGCCTGACCTATGGCTGCGGCGCCTACCAGCCCTATGAGGACCTGGTGCGCACGGCGGCCCGCAACCGGGGCCTGCCCGAGGCGGTGGCCGACAGGCTGGAGGCGCAATGGGAGCAGTTGCAGCCCTGGGATGGCGCACGCGAGCTGCTGGCCGCCCTGCGCCCGCACTGCCGCCTGGCCGTGGTGACCAATTGCTCCGAGCGCCTGGGTCAACGTGCCGCCGCGCTGCTGGGCGTGGATTGGGATGTGGTGGTGACCTCGGAAGCAGCAGGCTTCTACAAGCCCGACCCCCGGCCCTACCAGCTGGCGCTGGACCGGCTGGGGCTGCCTGCGGGCCAGGCCGCCTTCGTGGCCGGATCGGGCTATGACCTGTTCGGCACCTCGGCCGTGGGCCTGCGTACCTTCTGGCACAACCGCGTGGGCCTGTCGCGGCCCACGGGCGCGCCGCAGGCCGAGGCCGAAGCACCCACGCTGGCGCCGGCACTGCCCTGGCTCAGGGACTTTTCCCTGCAGCAGGGTTGAACCCCGAGGGTGCAGCCGGTGCTGTGCCCGCCGTCCTTTCCTGTCCACCCTTGTGAGGAGCCTGCCATGCAGCTGCGTCCAGCCCTGCCGTTGTCCCTTGTGTCCGCATTCCCGGTCCTGTCCATCGTCTGTGCCATGGCGTGGAGCCAGGGAGCCCTGGCGCAGGCCGGCGCTGCCTTTCCGGCCAGGCCGGTCACGCTGGTCGTGCCGTTTCCCCCGGGAGGCCCCAGCGATGCGCTGGCCCGTGCCGTGGCTCAGAAGATGGGGGAGCATCTGGGCCAACCCCTGGTGATCGAGAACCTGGGTGGCGCCAATGGAACCATCGGCCTGAACCAGGCGCGCAAGGCCGCCGCCGACGGCTACACCCTGTCCTTTGGCGGCATAGGCACGCATGTGGTCAATGTGGCCTTGTACCGCAAGCTGCCCTATGACCCCGTGGCCGACTTCGCCCCTGTGGGACCTGCGGGCGCGGCGCCCATGCTGCTGCTGGCGCGTGCCAATCTGCCGGCCTCCGACCTGCGCCAGTTCGCCGACTGGCTCAAGCGCAACCAGGCCGCAGCCTCCTATGGCAGCGCCGGCGTGGGCTCGATATCGCACTATGGGTGCGTGCTGCTGCTGTCGGCGCTGGGCCAAAGCCCCACCCATGTTCCCTATCGCGGGATCGCGCCTGCCATGAACGATCTCATGGGCGGACAGACCGATTTCATGTGCGACCAGACGACGACGGCGCTGCCGCAGATCGCGGGCGGCCGCATCAAGGCGATTGCGGTGCTGGGAACACAGCGCCTGGCTCAGCTGCCGGGCACGGCGGCCAGCGCCGAGGCCGGCCACCCCCTGCAGGCGCGCTCATGGAACGCGATCTTCGCACCACGCGGCACGCCGCCGGCGGTGCTCGCGCGGCTGACGCGGTCGCTGCAGCACGCCATGGGCGATGCGGGCCTGCGCGCACAGATGGCCGCGCTGGGGGTGGAGCTGCCGTCGCCCGAGCAGGCCGTGCCGGCCACGGTCTCCGCCTTGATCGAACAGGGACTGCGCAACGACGTGCCTGCCCTCAAGGCCAAAGGCCAATACCTGGATTGACGATGGAGAGAGAAACACCATGCAAGACACACTTCTGACCCTGGACACGCCCGCTGCCGTGATCGACCTCGCACGCATGCAGCGCAACATCCACCGCATGCAGCAGCGCATGGACGCGCAGGGCGTGCGCCTGCGCCCCCATGTGAAGACCAGCAAGAGCGTGCCCGTGGCCGCCGCGCAGCGCGCGGCCGGGGTCTCGGGCATCACGGTCTCCACCCTGAAGGAGGCCGAGCAGTTCTTTGCCGCTGGCACCACCGACATCCTCTATGCAGTCAGCATGGCGCCGCACCGCCTGCCGCAGGCCCTGCAACTTCGCCGGCGCGGCTGCGATCTCAAGCTCATCGTGGACAGCGTGGCGGCGGCCCAGGCCATTGCCGCGTTCGGCCGCGAACAGGGCGAGGCCTTCGAGGTATGGATAGAGATCGACACCGACGGCCACCGCTCCGGCGTGGGCGCCGAAGATGCGCCGCTGCTGCTGGCCATTGGCCGCACGCTGCACGACGGCGGCATGCGCCTGGGTGGTGTGCTCACGCATGCCGGCTCCAGCTACGAGCTGGACACGCCCGATGCGCTGCAGGCGCTGGCCGAGCGCGAGCGCGCCGGCTGCGTGCAGGCCGCCGAAGCCCTGCGCGCGGCCGGCCTGCCGTGCCCCGTGGTCAGCGTGGGCTCCACGCCCACCGCGCTGGCGGCATGCCGGCTGGACGGCGTGACCGAGGTGCGCGCAGGCGTCTATGTGTTCTTCGACCTGGTGATGCGCAACATCGGCGTGTGCACGGCCGAGGACGTGGCGCTGTCGGTGCTGGCCACCGTGATCGGTCACCAGGCCGACAAGGGCTGGGCCATCGTGGACGCAGGCTGGATGGCCATGAGCCGCGACCGGGGCACGGCGAAACAGCGGCAGGACTTCGGCTACGGCCAGGTCTGCGACCTGCATGGCGAGGTGATGCCGGGCTTCGTGCTGACTGGCGCCAACCAGGAGCACGGCATCCTGGCGCGCGCTGATGGCGCGATAGAGGCCGACATCGCCGCCCGCTTTCCCCTGGGCACGCGGCTGCGCATCCTGCCCAACCATGCCTGCGCCACGGGCGCGCAGTTCCCGGCCTACCAGGCGCTGGCGGCAGATGGCTCGGTGCAAACCTGGGAGCGGCTCCATGGCTGGTGAAAACGGGATCGATCTGCGCCATGCATCGTCGAACCTGCCTGCGCCGGGCGGCCACTACAGCCACACGGCCATGGGCCAGGGGCTGGTCTTCGTGTCAGGGCAGCTGCCCATACGGCCCGACGGCACGCGCCTGGTGGACGCCAGCTTCGAGGACCAGGCGCGCCAGGCGCTGGCCAATCTGGCGGCGGCGCTGGAGCTGGCCGGCAGCGGCGTGCCCCGCCTGCTGCAGGTGCGCGTGTACCTGGACGACATGGCGCACTGGCCGGCCTTCGACCGCATCTACGCGGACTGGGCCGGCGCACACCGGCCCGCGCGCGCCGTGGTGCCCACCGGGGCGCTGCATTTCGGGTTGAAGGTGGAAATCGAGGCCGTGGCGCTGGCCTGAAGAAAGCCCGGCCCGAGGAGGGGGCCGGCTGCCGCTACTTCAGCCAGCCGCGCTTGCGGAAATACAGCATGGGCCCGACGGCACTGAGCACCATGAGCGCGATGACGTAGACGTAGCCGAACTCCCACTCCAGCTCGGGCATGAAGCGGAAGTTCATGCCGTAGACGCTGGCGATCAGCGTGGGCGGCAGCAGGGCCACGCTGGCCACCGAGAAGATCTTGATGATCTTGTTCTGGTTGATGTTGATGAAGCCGACCGTGGCATCCATCAGGAAGTTGATCTTGTCGAAGAGGAAGGCCGTGTGGCTGTCCAGCGATTCGATGTCGCGCAGGATCTGGCGCGCTTCCTCGAACTGCTCGGCATTGAGCATCTTGGAACGCATCATGAAGCTGACGGCGCGGCGCGTGTCCATGACGTTGCGGCGGATGCGGCCGTTCAGGTCTTCCTGGCGCGCGATGGCGCCCAGCACTTCGCGGGCCACATCGTCGGTCACGTCGCCGGACAGCACCATCTTGCTGGCCTTCTCCAGGTCGTCGTAGATGCCTTCGAGCGTATCGGCCGAGTACTCGGCGTCGGCGTCGAACAGCTTGAGCAGCACGTCCTTGGCCTCGTCGATCAGGCCCGGCGCGCGGCGCGCGCGCATGCGCAGCAGCCGGAAGACCGGCACGTCCTCGTCGTGGATGGAGAACAGCACGCCGCAGCTGCGCAGGTTCTTGTTGTGCTCGTTGACGATGAAGGCCACGCGCACGGAGCGGGGGTCCTCGTCATCGTCGATCAGGAAGTCGCTGCGGATGTGCAGCTCGCCGTTGTCTTCTTCGTAGAAGCGGGCCGATTCCTCGATGTCGTCGTCCATCGCATCTTCGGGGATGGACAACTCGTAGTGCTGCTTGATCCAGCGCTTTTCCTCGACCGTGGGCGACTCCAGGTCCACCCAGATCGGCTTGAAGCGGGACAGCTCCTCCAGCGACTCGATCTCTTCTTGAACCAGGCGGCCATTGGCCAGCGTAAAGATGTTGAGCATAGGCTCACTCCAGGTGTTCTTCTCAGGCGTGCGGGGTATCGGGGGTGCTTTCAACCCCACAGGCCAACCGGGAGTTGAAAGCTACCAACTGGGGTAGGTTTCCACGGAGCTTTCTCCAAGATGCAAAGCATCGGATTATGCAGCGTTGCGCTGCAGCATGCGGGCCGGCCGCGCTATTCGGAAGCGGCTCCAGGGGGCATCTGGCGGCCTGTCACAAAAGCCTGGGCATGGCACAGGTCGGCCCAGGCGCCGGCCTTGGCCTGGGGGGCGCGCAGCAGATAGTTGGGGTCGTAGCTGACCACGGCCGGCACACCGGCGATGCGGTGAGGCTCGGCGCGCAGGCGGCCCAGGGCCTCCTGGCGCCCCAGCACGGCGCGCGCCGTGGCCAGGCCCAGCACCAGCACGCAGGCCGGGCGCAGATCGCGCAGCAGTGCCTCCAGCGACGGTTGCAGGGCCGGGACCTCGGGCGCCTCCTGGCCTTCGGCCGGAGGCTGCACGCGGTGCAGGGCGGCGCTGTACAGGCGCGGATGGTCCTGCAGGTTCAGCGCGCGCAGCATGTTGTCCAGCAGCCGGGCAGCATCGCCTTCCAGCGCGGTGCGCGCGCAGTCGGGGCCGGGGCGCCGGGCGGGCGGCAGCGGCAGGGAGTTGGCCGGCGGCTCCAGCAGGATCAGCCAGCCGCCTTCGCCGCCATCACCGGCCGGCGGCGTTGCCGCATACACGGGACGCACGGGGCCCAGCCGCCAGCCCAGGCCCGGTGCGCCGGCCACGGGCTGCTGCACGTAGCGGCGCGGCGGGCGTTCGCGTTCGGGGATGACGGGTGCGGGAGGCGGTGGCGCCTGGACCGGCGCCTGAACGCGTGCGGGCGTTGGCGCGGCGACAGGCGCCGGTGCATCAGGCGCCGGTGCAGCAGACGCCGGGAGGGGCGCCTCCTGCACGGGCGGCGGCACGGGGCGGGCCACCGGCGGATCCGCCAGGGGCGCCGCTGCAGGCGCATCGGCGGGCACAGCCAGGGCCTCGGACAGCACGGCGGGCGCGGTCTCGGGTTCGGGCAGCCAGACAGTGATGCCCATGGCATGCAGCATGGCCCGCTGGCGGGTGTCTAGATTCAGGGCCATAGCTTGAGGCTCATGAGCACGGCATGCTCGCGCGGGCCGTCGTGCATGGGGTAGTAGTTCTTGCGCAGGCCCACCTCCTGGTAGCCATGCGCGGCGTAGATGCTGCGTGCGCGGACATTGCTCTCGCGCACTTCCAGCCAGATCCATTGGGCCTGGCGCTGGCGCGACCACAGGGCCAGGGCGTCCAGCAGGATGCGGGCCCAGCCCTGGCGCTGGCGCGCCGGGGCCACGGTGATGTTGAGCAGGTGCACCTCGTCGAGCACGATCATGGCGACGAAGTAGCCGACCAGCCCGCCCTGGGCATCCACCAGCAGCTGGGTTTCATAGCCGGCCGCCATGGCGTCGATGAAGTTGCCGCGCGTCCAGGGATGGGAATAGGCCTGCTGCTCCACGGGCAGCAGCGTGTCCAGCCACAGCACGTTCAGCGGCTCGAAGCGCACGCTGTCCCGCTCCGACGCCAAGGCGTCGGTCAGGGGCGGCAGCGGCCGCGAGGGCTGTGGCGTGTGCGTGCTCATGCCTGGGCAGGAGGGGTCTCTGTGGTCTGCACGGGTGAAGCAAGCGCGGCTGCCGCCTTGGCAGCCTCGCGCTCGGCCGTGGTCTGCGCGACTTTATCGCGGATGTAGCGCGGCAGGGCCTGGTCGGCCGGCAGGGCGCGGTCGGCCGCCAGCATCGCAGGGGCCAGGCGCAGCATGGCGGCGGCCGTGGGCAGCGCAGCCACATGGCTGGCCTGGGGCGCCAGGCGCTCGCCATAGGCGGCCAGGGCGTTGCCGGCCACCACGGTGCCGGGCGGCAACTGCAGGGCCTCGGGCGCGCACAGGCCGAAGTCGCCGCTTTGCTCGCCGATGTCGTTCCAGCGGCCATCGGCCCAGTGGTAGGCGGCGTGGTAGACCTCGTTCATGCGCGCATCGATCACGGCGATGAGGTCGGTGCAGCCGTATTGCATGCGCGCCTGCTCGGCCACGGCCAGCAGGCTGTCCATGGGCAGCACGGGCACGCGGGCGGCAAAGGCCAGGCCCTGGGCCACGGAGCACGCCGTGCGCAGGCCCGTGAACGAGCCCGGACCCCGGCCGAAGACGATGGCCCGCAGCTCGGCGAACTCCAGTCCGGCCTGGGCCATGAGGGCCAGGATGGCGGGGATCAGCTCGGTCGAGGTCTGCGGGCCGCCGGGGCCGCTGTGTTCCCAGACGGCATCGCCGCGCTGCACGGCGATGGAGAGGGTGTCGGTACTGGTGTCTAGGGCAAGAAGATTCATGGCGTGGGGCAGGCGGCGGTGCCGCAGCAAGCCCTGGATTATCGGTGCCCCGCCCGGCCCGCGCGCGGCATGGCCGCAATGACCGGCGTAGACTTGCCGGCCATGTTGCATCTTTCGCTGTCTTCTTTCCTTATTTCCTCGATTTCCTCCGCCTTCTCGCTCGGAACGCCGCGTTCACACCGGGGCCTGGCAGCCGCGCTGCTGGCGGCGGCTGCCCTGCCCGGCATGGCCATTGCCCAGGCCGATGCGCCCACGTCACCGGCGGCCCTTTCCACCAAGACTGCGCGCGAAAGCCGGCTGCCGCCTCCCGTGGAAGCCGCCCTGGCGCGCGCCAAGCTGCCGCGCGAGGCGGTCTCCGCCCTGGTGGTGGAGGTCGATGGCCGGGCCGCTCCGCGCCTGGACTGGCAAAGCCAGGTGGCCATGAACCCGGCCTCGGTGATGAAGCTGGTCACCACCTATGCGGCGCTGGACCAGCTGGGTCCTGCCCATGTCTGGCGCACGCCCGTCTTCCTGGGCGGGCCGGTGCAGGACGGCGTGCTGCGCGGGCCGCTGTACATCCAGGGCCAGGGCGATCCCAAGCTCGTGATGGAGCGGCTGTGGCTGATGCTGCGCCGCCTGCAGGGCATGGGCATCAAGGTCATCGTGGGCGACATCGTGCTGGACCGCAGCGCGTTCTCCGTCCCTGCCCACGATCCCTCCACCTTCGACAACGAGCCCTGGCGCCCCTACAACGTCGCGCCCGACGCCCTGCTGGTCAACTACAAGGCCGTGACGGTCGGCTTTGTGCCCGACGCCGCGGCGGGCGTGGCGCGGCTGCAATACGATCCGCCGCTGGCCGGAATCCAGCAACAGGAAACCGTGCCGCTGGCACCGGCAGGCAGCGAGTGCGGCGACTGGCGCGCCCGGCTGCAGCTGGACATGGCCGACCCGTTGCGCATCGCCTTTGCCGGCACGTTCCCGGCCAGCTGCGGCGACAAGAGCTGGTCGCTGGCGCCGGCCCAGCCCGAGGCCTTCGCGGCGCGCGCCATCGAGGGCATGTGGCGCGAGCTGGGCGGCAAGCTCACGGGCACCGTGCGCGACGGCCGCGTGCCGGCCGGCCTGCAGCCGGCCTTCCAGAGCGAATCGCCCTCGCTGGCCGAGGTGGTGCGGGACATCAACAAATACAGCAACAACGTCATGGCCCAGCAGGTGTTCCTGACCATGGGCATGCAGCGCACCGGCGTGGCCAGCTTCGAGGCCTCGCGCCAGGCGCTGGGCCAGTGGTGGCAGGCGCGCTGGGGTGCGGCCGAGCAGCCCGTGGCCGACAACGGCGCGGGCCTGAGCCGCGAGGCGCGCATCACGGCCTCCGGCCTGGGCCGCATGCTGCAGCAGGCCTGGGCCTCGCCCGTGATGCCGGAGTTCGTGGCCTCCATGCCCATCGTCGGCGTCGATGGCACGCTGCGCCGCAGCCTCAGCCGCGTCCAGGGCATGGCGCACCTGAAGACCGGCACGCTGCGCGATGCCTCGGCCCTGGCCGGCTATGTGGATGGCGCCAGCGGCCGCCGGTACGTGCTGGTGGCCATGGCCAACCACGCCAATGCGGCCGCCGCGCGCGCGGCCTGGGATGCGCTGGTGGACTGGACGGCGCACGACCGCTGATACGCCGCCTGCGCTCCTGTTCCAGGGCCTGCTTTTGCAGGCCCTTTCCGTTGTGTTTCCGCCTCCTGCCCGGCAAGGGCCTTGTCCTGCCTGCGGGCGCCAGACCGGTATTTATCGTCTATTCGCCCGCGTGCGAAATGCCCGGTAGGCCCGCGATTCCTATCGGTACTTGCCCGGTGTCGCCAAGGTGCGACTGTCGCTACGATGGCAATCACCAAAAAAGCACGGTCGTGCTATTCACAACACTTCACGGAGATCACACCTTGGCAAATCGTTATCGAATCCTCGCGGCCTCCCTGGCCACGGCCGGCCTGCTGGCCGCTTGCGGTGGCGGCAGCGGCGCCGACACCACCCCCCGTGCCAAGATCACCTCCGTCAAGGTGATGGGCGACAGCCTCTCCGACAGCGGCACCTTCGGCTACAAGTTCACCGTGCAGAACGCCACGCTGACAGGCGCCGGCTCCAACCAAGTCTGGGCCGAGCGCGTGGCGGGCCTGTACAACATCTCCCTGTGCCCGCGCTTCAACGGCACGGCCTTCACGCCCAACACCTCGTGCAACAACTACGCCGTGGGCGGCGGCCGCATCAACTACACCAGCGCGCCCACGGCGCCCATCTCCATCACGCAGCAGATCCTGCTGGCCGGCGCGGCGGGCTTCACGGCCGATGACCTGGCCGTGATCGACGGCGGCGCCAATGACGCGGCCGACGTGATCGGCGCCTTCCTGGCCGCTTCCAGGGACCAGGGCGCCAACTTCAAGGCGCTGCTGTCCACCAAGATCGACGCTGCCACGCTGGGTGCGCTGCTGCAGCAGGGCCAGGCCGGCATGGCCCAGGCCGGCGGCCTGTACATGCAGAACCTGGCCAAGGGCTATGTGTCCGCCATCCAGGCGAATGTGCTGGGCAAGGGCGCCACGCGCGTGGCCATCCTCAACGTGCCGGCCATCACGCTGACGCCGCGCTTCCAGCTGGTACTGCAGTCGGTGGCCCAGCAGCAGGGCTCGGCCGCCGCCGCCCAGCTGGAGACCGTGTTCGACGGCTGGGTCAAGGCCTTCAACCAGCAGGTTGCCACCGGCTTCGCGGGCGAGAGCCGCGTGGCCATCATCGATTTCTACAGCGAGTTCCGCCAGCAGATGGCCGACCCCGCCCAGTACGCCTACACCAACGTGAAAAAGGCGGCCTGCCCTGCCACCGGCGTGGGCGCCGACGGCCTGCCCACCTACAGCTTCCCGACCTGCACCGAGGCCGCGCTGTCCGCCTCCATTCCCGTGGGCGAGACCAGCGCCAACTGGTGGAAGAGCTATGCCTTTGCCGACAGCTTCCACCCCACGCCCTATGGCCATCAGCAGATGAGCCAGCTGGCCTCCCGCACCCTGGCCCGTGCCGGCTGGCTGTGATCGCAGTCATGCAGCACGAGGAGACACATCCATGAAGACATTCCTGCGCATCACCGCCGCCGTGGCCATGGCCACGGCCTGCATGGCCGCCACCGCCCAGTCCGCCGGCACCTGGAGCGTGCGCCTGGGCGCCACGCGCATTGATCCCCAGACCAGCAGCGGCTGGCTGAGCACACCCAGCTTCCCCGACACCCGCGTGGACGTGAAGGCCAACAGCCAGCTCACGGGCGGCGTGACCTACATGGTCACCAACAACTGGGCCATCGACGTGCCCATGGGCCTGCCGTTCAAGCATGACTTCGTGGGCAATGGCGCCATCTCCGGCACGGGCAAGCTGGGCCGCACCAAGGTGCTGCCCGCCACCGTGTTCGCGCAGTACCGCTTCGGCGAGGCCAACTCCGCCTTCCGCCCCTACCTGGGCCTGGGCGTGACCTATGCCAAGTTCTTCGGCGAGCGCACCACGGCCTCCCTCAACGGCCTGACCGGCGGCACGCTGGCCAACCCGACCACGGCCTCGGTGGACAGCAAATGGGGCCTGACGCCCCAGATCGGCTTCGTCTACAACTTCAACGAGCGCTGGTTCCTGGACGTGGCCTACTACAAGAGCTTCCTGAAGACCACGGCGCACCTGTCCTCGGGCCAGAGCGTGTCGCTCAAGCTCAATCCGAATGTCTACGCCATCGGCATCGGATACCGCTTCTGACAGGTCGCAGTCCCCAAAGAAAAACCAGCCCGCGGGCTGGTTTTTTCATGGAGGGGGACTGCGCCTACTTGGCCGTGGGCATCACGAATTCCGCGCCCTTGGGCGTGCTCTCGGGCCAGCGCTGCATGATGCTCTTTTGGCGGGTATAGAAGCGCACGCCTTCCTCGCCATAGGCGTGCATGTCGCCGAACAGGCTGCGCTTCCAGCCGCCGAAGCCGTGCCAGGCCATGGGAACGGGAATCGGCACGTTGATGCCGACCATGCCGACCTCGATGCGGCGGCCGAACTCGCGCGCCACATTGCCGTCGCGCGTGAAGCAGGCCACGCCGTTGCCGAACTCATGGTCGTTGACCAGCTGCACGGCCTCGGCGAAGTCCTTGGCGCGCACCACGGCCAGCACGGGGCCGAAGATCTCTTCCTTGTAGATGCGCATGTCGGGCGTGACATGGTCGAACAGCGTGCCGCCCAGCCAGAAGCCGCCCGAGGTGTCCGTGCCTGTGGAGGCGCCGGCCGCCTTGCCGTCGAAGCCCCGGCCATCGACCAGCAGCTGCGCGCCTTCCTTGACGCCCAGGTCGATATAGCCGCTGATGCGCTCGTGTGCGGCGCGGGTCACGATGGGGCCCATTTCCGCGGCCAGGTCCTCGCCGTCCAGCACCTTCAGCGCCTTGGTGCGCTCGATCAGGCGCGGCAGCAGCTGGTCGGCCACGTCGCCCACGAGCACGGCCACGCTGATGGCCATGCAGCGCTCGCCGGCCGAGCCGTAGCCGGCGCCGATCAGCGCGTCCACGGCCTGCTCGATATCGGCATCGGGCATGACCACCATGTGGTTCTTGGCGCCGCCCAGGGCCTGCACGCGCTTGCCGTGGCGCGCGCCCGTCTCGTAGATGTAGTTGGCAATGGGCGTGGAGCCCACGAAGCTCACGGCCTTCACGTCGGGATGCTCGATCAGCGCGTCCACCGCCTCCTTGTCGCCCTGCACCACGTTGAACACGCCGTCAGGCAAGCCCGCCTGCTTGAGCAGGTCGGCGATCAGCAGCGACGGAGTGGGATCGATGGGGCTGGGCTTGAGCACGAAGGTATTTCCCGCCGCAATGGCCACCGGGAACATCCACATCGGCACCATCACCGGGAAATTGAAGGGCGTGATGCCCGTGACCACGCCCAGGGGCTGGCGCAGCGTCCAGTTGTCGATGCCGGTGGAGACCTGGTCGGTGAAATCGCCCTTGAGCAGCTGCGGAATGCCGCAGGCGAATTCCACGATGTCGATGCCGCGGCTGACTTCGCCCTGCGCATCGGTGAAGACCTTGCCGTGCTCGGCCGTGATCGCATGGGCCAGCTCGTCCTTGTGCTGGTTGAGCAACTCCAGGAAGCGCAGCAGCACGCGTGCACGGCGGATGGGCGGCGTATCGGCCCACTTCGGGAAGGCCGCCTTGGCCGCCGCCACGGCGGCATCGACATCGGCGCGCGAGGCCAGGGCCACGCGGCCCGTGACCTGGCCGGTGGCCGGGTTGGTCACGTCCTGCCCGCGGTCGCTGGCACCTGCCGTGCGCTGGCCGTTGACGTAGTGGACGATGGAAGCGAAGGAGGTGTTTGCGGTGTTCATGCCAGGCAGTCTAGAAGTGCGCTTTCTGCCTGCCTAGGCGCTGCGCTTGAATTGATTGTTCAATTTGCTGAACAATCCATGCATGGCAAATGAAAAACCCGATGCCAAGGCCGAGGCCTTGTGGAGCCACCTGCACTGGCTGGTCGTACTGGAGCAGCAGGGCAGCTTCACCTCGGCCGCCGCGCGTTTGGGCGTGAGCAAGGCGGCCATGAGCCAGCGCGTGGCCGAACTGGAGCGTGCAGCCGGCATCGCCCTGGTCACCCGCACCACGCGCAGCGTGCGCCTGACCGAAGTGGGCCAGCGCCTGGTGGACGACACGCGCGGCGCCTTCGAGCACATCGCCCACAGCTTCTCCGGCGTGCGCGACCTGGCTGCCGCACCGCGCGGCCTGCTGCGCGTGACGGCGCCGCTGGCCTTTTCGCGCCAGCAACTCATGCCGCGCCTGCCGGCCTTCCTGCGCGCACATCCGCAGATCCGGCTGGAGCTGGACCTGTCGGACCAGATACGCTCGCTGGCGCTGGAAGGGTTTGATCTGGCCATACGCCACGTCACGGCGCCGCCCGAAACCCATGTGGCCTGGGCGCTGGCGCCCACGCGCTCGCTGCTCGTGGCCAGCGCGGACTACCTGGCCGCGCACGGCACCCCGTCCACGCCGCAGGACCTGGCCGCGCACCACTGCCTGCACTATCCGCGCACCCAGGGTGCCCCGGCCTGGAGCTTCGTTCCCCGCGACGCCGGCGTGGACGGCGTGCGCGTCGTCGTTCCCGTGACCGGCGGCTTTGCCGCCAACAACAGCGAAATCCTGCGCGACGCGGCACTGGCCGGCCTGGGCATCGCCCTGGTTCCGGACTTCAGCGCGCAATCGGGCCTGGCCTCCGGCCACCTGAGCGAAGTCCTGCCCGGCTGGCGGCCCGTCGACGCCTTCGGCGAACAGCTGTTCGCCATCCGCCCCTACGCCAGCCATGTCCCGCGCGCGGTGGCGGTGTTCGTGGACTTTCTGCGGGAGTCGTTTGCGGCGGGGTTCATCCGCTGAGGGCGAGCCCTCAGGCCTTGATCCCCAGCTTGTCCACCAATTGCTTGAACACCGCGTTGTCGCGGTCGATCACGGCCTTGAATTCGGGCTGGTCCAGGTAGCCCTCGCCCATGTTCTGCTTGGCCATGGTTTCGCGCAGGACGGGGTCCTTGAGGGTCAGGGCCATGGCCTTGCGCAGGGTCTGGACCACGGCGTCGGGCGTGTTGCGGGGCACGGCCAGGCCGCGCCAGCCGCCGATGAGCAGGTCGATGCCGCGCTCCTTGAGCGTGGGCACGGCTTCCCAGCCGGCCTGTATGCGCTGCTCGGCCATGATGGCCAGCGGGCGGATCTTGCCGGCCGCCACATAGGTGGCCACCTCCACGGGCGTGACGGCCACGGCCTCGATGTGGCCGCCCAGCAGGTCGAGCACGGCGGGGTTGGCGCCGCGGTAGGGCGCGTGGTTGAACTTCACGCCCGCCTTGTCCTGCAGCGCGGCGGCGGCCAGGTGGCCCAGCGAGCCCGGGCCGGCATTGCCGATGCGCACCGCTGCCTCGTCCTTGCGCGCGGCGGCGATCAGTTCCTCGATGCTGCGATAGGGCGAGTCGGCACGCACGGCGATGGTGGCGGGGTCGGCGTTCAGGCGGGCCACGGGCAGCAGGGCGTCGGAGCTGATTTTGGTCAGCCCCATGTGCGGGATCATGGTCAGCTCGACAGTGATGATGCCGATCTTGTAGCCGTCCGGCCGGGCATTGGCCAGCTCGGTCCAGCCCACGGCGCCGCTGGCGCCTGCGCGGTTGAGCACGATCAGGTCCTGCGGCAGGTGCTTGCGCGCCACCTCGGCCAGCGCGCGTGCCAGCACGTCGGTGCCGCCGCCTGCAGCGAAGGGCACGATGAGTTCGATGGGGCGCTGGGGCCAGGCGCCGGCAGGCGCTTGTGCCATGGCGGGCAGGACGGGCGCTGCGGCCAGGGCGCCGAGTGAGCGGATGAAATGGCGGCGGGATGCGGTGGTCATGTTGTCTCCGGAATCTGTTCTAAGTGTCTTTTGTCGCTGCTGCGCTTCAATCCATTTTGATTTGGGCCGCCTTGATCACGCCGCTCCACAGCGCCTGTTCCGAACGCACGAAGCCTGCGAACTGCTGCGGCGTCATCTCCATGGGCTGTATGCCGATCTCTTCGAGCTTGGCACGCGTTTCGGGGTGGCGCAGGGCTGTGGCCAGGCTCCTGTTCAGGCGCTCGGTGAGCGCAGGGCTCAGGTGGGCGGGGCCGACGAAGCCCTGCCAGGCATAGGCTTCGAAACCGGGCACGCCGGCCTCGGCCATGGTGGGTACGTCGGGCAGGATGGGCAGGCGCTGGGGCGTGGCCACGGCCAGCACGCGCAGCTTGCCCGCGCGGATGGCCGAGATGCTGGGCGGCAGGTCCACGAACATGGACTGGATCTGGCCGGCCATGAGGTCCTGCAGCGCCGGGGCCGAGCCCTTGTAGGCCACGTGCAGGATCTGGGTGCCCGTGCGCTGCTTGAACAGCTCCAGCGCCACGTGCAGCGGCGAGCCCGGCCCCGACGAGGCCGAGGAGATGCCGCCCGGCTCCTTGCGCGCCATGGCCAGGAATTCCTGCACGTTCTTCGCGGGGAAGGACGGATGCACGGCCAGCACCAGCGGCATGCGGCCCAGGCCGCCGATGTAGCTGAAGTCCTTGCCCGCGTCATAGCTCAGGCGCGCATACATGGCGGGGTTGAAGGCCAGCGTGCCCGAGTCGGCCGTGCCCAGCGTGTAGCCATCGGCCGGGGCGCGTGCGATCAGCGTGGCGCCGATGATGCTGGCCGCGCCGGGACGGTTGTCCACCACCACGGGCTGGCCCAGGTCCTTGCCCATCTGCACGGCCAGCTGGCGCGCGATCACGTCGGTGGTGCCGCCCGGTGCGTAGGGCACCACCCATTTGACGGGCTGGGTGGGCCAGGCTGGCGCACTCTGGGAGGACGGGGCTGGGGCGGATTGCGCCTGGGCGGTGCCCATGCCCAGCGTCAGCAGGGCGCAGGAAAGCCAGGCCTTGCGGTGCAGGGCCATTGGGTTGAACAGCATTTTTTTGTCTCCGGTGGTTTTTATGGGTGTCTGTTGCGCCGTGCGTCAGCGCGGCCGCAGCATCCATTCATGCGCGGGGTCGTTGCGAAAGGCCCAGCGCCGCTCGGGCCCGGCCATGGTGTTGAGGTAGTAGAGGTCGTAGCCGTGCGGGGCCACACAGGGGTGGTAGCCGCGCGGCACCATCACGGTGTCGCGATGCTCCACCGCCATGGCTTCGTCGATGCTGCGGTCATCGGTGTAGACGCGCTGGAAGGCAAAGCCCTGGCTGGGGTTGAGCAGGTGGAAGTAGGTTTCCTCCAGCACGGTCTCGGCGTCCGGCGCGGCGGGGTCGGCGCTGTCGTGCTTGTGCGGTGGGTAGCTGGACGAGTTGCCCGCCGGCGTGATGACCTCGACCACCAGCAGGGACTCGGCCGCCTCGGTCTCGGGCAGGATGTCGCAGACATGGCGCGTGTTGCTGCCCTGGCCGCGCACGCTGCGGCGCATGCTTTCGGGGGCGATCACGCGCGTGGCGTGGCGGCCCGTGGCGGGTGCGGCGCTCAAGGCAACGTCGGCTGGGCTGCGCGCCGTGATGCGCAGGCTTTGGCCGGGCGGCACGTACACGGCCGTAGGCGCACTCTCCTCGAACACGCTGGCGCGGCTGCCCAGGGCGCTAAACGCCTGGCTGCCGACCTGCACATCCACCTGGCCGGTGAGCACGGTGATGCAGTATTCAAGCGGTCCCGTGGACAACTCCTCCTGCTCGCCTGCCTGCAGCCTCAGGGCCTTGAAGTGGATGTGCTTCCAGCCCGCACTGGCCGGCGTGATGTCGGTGACGATGCGGCCGGGCGCGGCCTTGACGAGCAGGCTCATGCTGCAGCTCCTTCGGTGATGTCCTGGGAGGTTTCCACGCGGCTGGCATCCCAGCCGGCGATCAGCGCACGGAAGTTGGCGGCGACGGCATCGCGCAGCGCGGCGTCGTCCAGCTCGTTGCGCAGCCACTGCAGCGCGGGTCCGGCCCAGACGCTGCGGCCGATCATGAAACCCTTGACCACGGGCGCCCGCGCCTGGGCAAAGCCCTGCACCAGTTGCTCCACGGGCTGGGACAGGCCCAGGATCACGGCGCCCCGGCACCAGGGATCGCGTTCGTTCACCAGGGCGTCCAGCGCCTCCCAGTTCTCGCGCGCCATGGTGCCGACCTTCCACCATTCGGGCCTGAGGCCCAGGTCGTAGAAGTGGCGTATGGCACGCAGCACGGCCTCGCCCCGGTCGTCGGGCGCCAGCGTGTCCTTTGGCGGGATCACTTCCAGCAGCAGCTCATGGCCGCTGGCGCGCGTGGCGGTCCAGACCTGCTGCAGCCAGGCATCCTGCTCGGCGCGCAGTGCGGGCGTGTCGTCGGGGTGGTAGAAGACCAGGCATTTGACGGTATGGCTTTGCGGCCAGTGCAGCAGCTCGGAAGCCAGCGAGTCCGTGCCGTCGAAGCGCAGCGGGCGCGAGCCCGGCAGCTCGATGGGCCGGCCTATCCACCAGCCGCGTCCCGTGGCGTCGTGCAGCGCGGCCTCGCCCAGGTCGTGCCGGCCGTCGATCAGCACGCCCATGCGGCCCGCATTGCCCGGGTCGCGCTCGACCTGGGCGACCACCTCGTTGATCAGCCGCTTGAGCGGGCGCAGCCGCGCGGGCGCTGCGCCGGCCTCGCGCGCCAGATCGTCGAACTGGCTGCGGTGGTCATAGGCCAGCACGCACAGCGCGGGCCACTGCGGCCGCGCGCGGCTGACGCGGTGCAGGTGGGACAGCTCGGGGTCCTGGTCGGGACGCGGATGGCGGTGGCCCGAGAACCAGTGCGCCAGCTCGGCCTGCGTGGGCATGGCCGGCGCGCAGCCATGGCGCGAGACCACGATGGCGCCGCAGGCGTTGGCAATCGCCGCAGATGCCTCCAGGCTCTTGCCGCGCAGCAGCCCCGACAGAAGGCCGGAGGCAAAGGCATCGCCCGCGCCCAGCACATTGAGCACTTCCACGCGTTCGCCCGGCACCGTGGGCGCCTGGTCGATGGCATCGGGCACCGCGCCTTCGATCAGCGAGCAGCCCAGCGGCCCGCGCTTGACCACGAAGACGGCGCGGCTGCACGCGCGCACGCGGCGCAGGCTGGCGATCAGGTCGCCCTCCACGCCACCGGCGATCAGCCATTCCTCCTCGGTGCCGATGATGAGTTCGAACGGGCCCAGTTCGGCCTGCAGCCTGCGGCTGACCTCGGCGCTGGCGACATAGCGTGTCTCGCCGTCGCCCCGTCCGGTCAGGCCCCACAGCACGGGCCGGTAGTCGATGTCCAGCACGCGCACCAGTCCGTGGCGGCCTGCGATCTCCAGCGCCCTGCGGCTGGCGGCCAGCACGCCGGGCGCGCTCAGGTGGGTGCCCGTGATGGCCAGGCAGCGGCAGCGGGCCAGGAATTCCTCGCTGATGGCTGCGGCGTCCAGCGCCATGTCGGCGCAGTCCTCGCGGGCGAACAGCAGGGGGAAGGTCTCCTGGTCCTTGATGCCCAGTAGCACCATGCCGGTCAGGCGCCGGGCATCGACCTGCACCTGGCTGGTGTCGCAGCCCTCGCGCTGCAGCGTCTCGACCAGGAAGCGGCCGTTGTGCTCATTGCCCACGCGCGAAATCATGGCCGAGCGCAGCCCCAGGCGCGCCGTGCCGAAAGCCATGTTGCCGGAGGAGCCGCCCAGGTACTTGGCAAAGCTGCCGGCCTCCTCCAGGCTGCAGCCTATCTGCTGCGCGTACAGGTCCACGGCCAGACGGCCCAGGCAGGCCACGTCCAGCGGACGGTCGGAGGGAAAGTTCAGCATGCTCATGGTCATAGGCCCGTGCGTTGCGAGGGGCCCGGGGCGTGCGGGCCTCCCCATAATCGTTGCGTTCGTGCGATCATAGATCGAAATAGAAAATATTTTCCACAAATATGAAAAATAGAAAAACACTGGCCGATGCGGGCGCCACTGCGGCCTGCGGCCCTTACGCCGACCGCGCTGCCTTCCTGGACGTGCTGCGCCAGGGCTTCGAGGCACTGAGCCGCCAGCTCAAGGCCATAGGCCGGCATGTGGAGATGCAGGGCGACCGCCTGGCCTTCGACGGCATCCAGGCCACGGCCGAACAGTGCGGTGTGCAGCCTTCTGCCGTGGTGCGCTTTGCCAAGCATTTCGGGTTCTCGGGGTACTCGGAACTGCAGGCGCTGTTCCGCGCCGATGCGGCGCGCCAGCTCTCGGCCCAGCATGACTACCAGGACCGCATCCGGGGCCTGATCGCCTCGGGCAACGAACCGCGCAGCGGCGCGCGCCTGGCGCACGAGGTCATCGAAGGCAGCATCGAAAGCCTGCAGGCCCTGCAGCGCGGCCTGCCGCCGGAGCAGTTCGAGGCGGCGGTGGACCTCATGCTGGATGCCCCCTCGCTTTGGCTGGCCGCCTCGCGCCGCGCCTTCCCCGTGGGCGCCTACCTGGCCTATGCGCTGCAGCACACCGAAAAGCCCGTGCACTGGCTGCACGGCCTGGGCGCCATGCAAAAGGGCGAGCTGCGCGCGCTGGCGCGCGGCGACGTGATGCTGGCCGTCTCCTTCGAGCCCTATGCGCCCGAAACGCTGGAAATGGTGGACGCGGCCCTGGCACGCGGCGCGCGCCTGCTGGCGCTGACCGACAGCCAGCTCAGCCCCCTGGCATCCCGCGCCACCGTCACCCTGCTGGCCCAGGACGCAGCCACCTTCGGCTTTCGCTCCCTGACCAGCACGCTGACCCTGGCGCAGTCGCTGTTTCTGGCGCTGGCCTACCGGATGGAGCTGGCGTACGAGCCTTCGGGGAAGAGGTCCTAGGCGGCAGCGTTCCGCCCAGCGCCGCTTTGTGGGGGTTCACCAATGCGCAGGCTTGCCGGCTGGTTTTTTCCGCGTCTGCACGTTCAGCGGCAACTGCGATTGCGCCAGCTCGTCGTCCCTGATGTGATGGCGAACCCAGTGCGCCAACGCCGTCAAGCGCTTGTTGGGCACTTTGCCGTCTGCTGCGGTCCTGTCGCGCAATGGCATGACCAGCCCCAGCCTGGCGGCGGGCACGTCCTCGCGCAGCATGCGCAGTGCGGGTTCCACGTCACTGTCGTTGGAGCAGATCACCAGCTGGTCGCATTCGCCACGTACTGCATCACGGTAGGCGTGCAGCGCAAGGTTCACGTCGGTCTGCTTTTCTTCGATCATCCAGACGCGCGACACGTTGTTCTTGCTCGGGTTGGCGCCCGCTTGGTAGCTCGGCAGGGATGTGGGTTCGAAGACGTGGAAGCCGTTGACGATCTGGATCAGGCCAGGGTCTTGTGCCTGAAGGGCGCGAAGGTACTGGGTCTGTGCCTGGACCGATGCCTCGCCATGCCGGGCGTACGAGGCTTTGACGGGGGCCGTGAAGTACTTGATGGCGACAACCTCTGCGCCAGGGTCTTGCGGCAGCAGGATGCGATCACGAAACAGCGCAGCAATGTCCAGCCACTTGTACGGCGTGCCCTTGAGCCGCGAGTAGTAGAGGTTATAGCCGTCGATGTAGATGGTTGTTCTGGTCAATGTCCAAGCCACCAATGAAAAGACCACCTTGCGGTGGCCTTTTCGCCCTAAGCCTGAGCCAACTGAATGACACCGCGAAGGGATTGTGTAGTGCGATTCTAGCAACTCCTGCCATTCAAAGGCCTGGAACGGCGCCTGTTCCTGCGCCGCACGCCGTTGGACAGGGGCGCGGGTTGATGCCCGATGCGGCACTGCAGTCCCCGGGGGGCCTCTTCTACCCCGCAGCCGCCGCGCGCAGCAGCCGGTCGCGCACGCCTTCCCAGTCCGGCGTGTCGGGCGGGGTCTCGATCCAGATCAGCTGGGCGCCGATCTCGTCGAAGTCGCGCAGGGCGCCGAACAGCTCGCGCGCGGTGGCGGCGGCGTCGGCGGGCATGGCGCGAAGCGTGACGGCGCGCGAGGCGGTGCGCAGCGGTGCGCGGTGGTAGACGGCCAGGTTCCTGGCGTCGGCGCCCAGCACGTCCAGCCCGGCCTGCAGCTGCCTTGCATCCATGAGCCGGACCTTGGCGTTGGGCGCGTAGTGGGCCAGCAGCGTGCCGGAGGCGCGTGGCGTGTTCTCCAGCAGCTCGTCCTTGGACAGGGGACGCTGGCCGCAGGCGCGCTCGATGTCGTCGCGCGTGATGGCGCCGGGGCGCAGCAGCACGGGCACGCCGCGCGTGCAGTCCACGATGGTCGATTCAATCCCCACTTCGCAGGCGCCGCCGTCCAGCACCAGCAGCGTGTCGCCGAACTCGCCGGCCACATGGGCCGCCGTGGTGGGGCTGACGCGGCCGAACTTGTTGGCGCTGGGCGCCGACACGCCCCAGACGGGCGGCTGCAACTGCTGGCAGGCGGCCAGCACGGCATGGGCGATGGGGTGGGAGGGGCAGCGCAGGCCCACGCTGTCCTGGCCGCCGGTCGAGGCGCGGGCGGCCTGGGGCAGGCGCGGCAGGATCAGGGTCAGCGGGCCGGGCCAGAAGGCGTCGATCAGCTGCTGCGCGAACAGCGGCACTTCACGTGCGTAGCGCGTGATGGCGCCGCTGTCGGCCACATGCACGATGAGCGGATGGTTGGGCGGCCGGCCCTTGGCGGTGAAGATCTGCGCGACGGCCGCGTCGTTGTCGGCATCGGCCGCCAGGCCGTAGACGGTTTCCGTGGGCAGGCCCAGCAGTTCGCCGCGCTGCAGCGCCTGTGCGGCGGCCTGGACAGAGGCCGCCAGCGTTCCATCAAGAATCATCGCGCGGGCCTTCAGAACGGCTCTATACCCAGGATGGCAGCGGCCTGCAGGGCGGTGGAGCGCACGGCCTCGGGCGTGGGGCCGGTGACGTTCAGGTGGCCCATCTTGCGGCCGCGCTTGGCGTCGTGCTTGCCGTACAGGTGCAGGTGGCAGCCGGGCAGGGCCAGGACCTGGTCCCAGGCCGGCGCCTTGGCCTGTTCGCCGTCCTTGAACCACAGGTCGCCCAGCAGGTTCAGCATGATGGACGGGCTGTGCTGGCGCGGCTGCGTCAGCGGCAGGCCGGCCATGCAGCGCACCTGCAGCTCGAACTGCGAGACATCGCAGGCGTTCTGGCTGTAGTGGCCGCTGTTGTGCGGGCGCGGCGCGATCTCGTTGACCACGAGCATGCCGTCCTGCAGCACGAAGAATTCGACGCAGAGCACGCCCACGTAGTCCAGGCCGTCGGCCACGGAACGTGCGGCGGCCAGCGCCTGCTCGACCTGGGCCTGTGGCAGGTTGCCTTCGTAGACCTCGGTGACGGAGAGGATGCCCTCGCGGTGCAGGTTGCGCTGCACGGGCAGGTTGACCATGGAGCCATCACGGCCGCGCGCCACGATGACCGAGCATTCATGGGCCAGCGGCAGCATTTTTTCCAGCACGCAGGCCACGCGGCCCAGTTGCTCCCAGGCGGTGGCCAGCTCGGCGGCGTTCTTCACGCGCACCTGGCCCTTGCCGTCGTAGCCCATGCGCGCGGTCTTGAGGATGCCGGGCAGCAGGCTGGCGTGCACGGCCGCCAGCTGGGCCGGCGTCTCGATCACCGCGTAGGGCGCGCAGGGCACGCCGCAGCGCACGAAGTGGGCCTTCTCCTGGGCGCGGTCCTGGGCAATGGCCACGGAGGAGCCGGCCGGCGAGACCGGCCGCTGGGCGGCCAGCAGGTTCAGCGCCGCGGCGGGCACGTTCTCGAATTCGGTGGTGACGGCGGCCGCCAGGCGCGCCAGTTCGGCCAGGCCCTGCGGGTCTTCGTAGCCGGTGCGTATGTGGTGGTGGCTCACCAGGCCCGCGGGGCTGGTCGGGTCGGCGTCGAGCACGGCCGTGAAATAGCCCATGGCCTGGGCCGACTGCACGAACATGCGGCCGAGCTGGCCGCCGCCCAGAACGCCCAGGGTCGCGCCGGGCAGGATCACTTCAGCGGCGCTCATGCGGCCACCGAGGGAAGCGTCATGGCACGCGCGGCGGCGGTCTGCTCGGCGCGGAAGGCTTCGAGCTTCGCCCGCAGGGCCGGGTCCTCATTGGCCAGCAGGGCCACGGCGAACAGTGCCGCATTGGCCGCGCCGGCCGCGCCGATGGCAAAGGTGGCCACGGGCACGCCCTTGGGCATCTGCACGATAGAGTGCAGCGAGTCCACGCCCTGCAGGTGGCGGCTGGCCACCGGCACGCCGAGCACGGGCACCACGGTCTTGGCGGCGATCATGCCGGGCAGGTGTGCGGCGCCGCCGGCGCCCGCGATGATGGCCTTCAGGCCCCGGCCGGCGGCGGCTTCGGCATAGGCGAACATGTCGTCGGGCATGCGGTGGGCCGAGACGACCTGGGCTTCATGGGCGATGCCAAATTGCTGAAGAATGGCAACTGCGTGCTGCATGGTCTCCCAGTCGCTGCTGGAGCCCATGACCACACCGATCTGGATGGAGTTCATGTCGTGAGGGCGCCTGCGGCCCGGCCTAGTGGAACCCGCGATTTTACTTTTTTAGTCCGGATCGGCCCGCATCCCCCTGCAAATCACCGCACAGCCGTGTGCTGCTCGCGCGCAAAACCCAGCACACGCTGGCGAAACACATGGGCCAGCCAGGCCAGGGCCACCGCCACCTGCGCGGCCAGCGACAGCCACATGCCGCTGGTGACGGGCTTGGTCAGGCCGGCTGCCAGCGGCTGGGCCAGCATGGCGGCATCGGCCCCGGCCAGGCCAAAGGCCAGCAGCGGCAGCACGATGTTGACCAGCAGCCAGGTGACGGCGAACGCGGCCAGCGGTGACTTGATGCGCCCGGCCAGCAGGGAAAAGCCCGTGGCCAGCGCGGCATCACGCAGCAACTGCGCCGTTGCCAGTGCCGCCAACTGGGCTGTACCGGGCAGGATGGGCTGGCCGCCTGCGGGCCACAGCAGCCACAGCGCACAGGCCAGCACGGCCAGCAGCCAGCTCACAGGCCACAGCGGCAGGGCCTCGAGCGCGCCACGCCAGCGCCCCTGCAACACGCACCATTGCACCTGGCGCCAGCTGCGCAGGCCTTCGTCCATGCCGTGCAGGCAGACATAGGCCGTGCCCGCCAGCGCCAGCCCCGTGGTCCATGCGAAGAAGGAGGCCGGACCGGGGCCCTGCAACTGCATTGCATCGAGGTGCATGCCGCCAAAGGCCAGGCCCGCCACGCACAGGCCCAGCGGCCAGGCCCAGGGCAGGGTGCGCACATCCAGCCGCGTGCACAGCAGCCGCCACAGGGCCAGCAGGCCCAGCCCCAGCGCGATGGCGCCGAACAGGTAGATGGCGCCGCGCCCGTGCAGCGGTACGGACCACCACAGCACAGGGCGGCCTTCCTCGCGGCCCAGCTGCTCGGTCAACCGGCCCAGGATGGGGCCGGGCAGCACCATCACGAACAGCAGCGGCACCAGCACGAAGCGGATGCGGCGCGCGGGTTGCTCCTTCGGACCCCAGCCCATGAGCACGGAGTGCATGCTCCAGGCCTGCAGGGCCAGGCCCCACAGCGCGGCCTGCAGCACGGCGTGCACGCCCCAGGCCAGCCCGCCCGGCTGGCCTGCCGAGGTGGCCAGCACGGCCAGCGCGCACCACAGCGTGTACAGCCAGGCCGGCAGCGGGGCGCCCAGCAGCTTGCCCCAGGCCATTTGCCAGGGCGTCAGGGCTGACAGGCGCTGCCAGTCCCAGGTGTGCTGGCGCGCTTCCTCGTTGAGGCCGCGTCCGGCCAGCACGCTGCCCAGGCCGGCCGCGGCGATCCACATGCCGACCAGCGCGGCGATCAGCAGCGTGTGCAGGCGGCGGTCGGGCTGGACCAGGGCCATTGGCGTGGCCAGCAGCAAGGCGGTGAGCAGCAGGCTCCAGCCCAGCTGGGACGGCCGCCAGTTGAGCCAGAGCTGGCGCTGGAATTCGGGGTTGTGCGTCATGGCTGTTCCGCAGGGGTGGGGGTTGCTGCGTTCTGCAGGCCGCGCGCATAGCGGTCCTGCAGGCGCTCGCGCACCGGGGCCAGGCTGGCCACGGGCAGGCCGGTACCGACCAGGCGGGCCAGCAGATCGGCGCGCTCGCGCGGCAGGGTGGGCAGCCACAGCTGCAGATGCACCAGGCCCTGGTCATCGGGTGGCGGCACAGGGGTGTCGGGAAGGACCAGATGCAGCTGCCGTGCCAGCGACCCGGCCGAGGCACCCGGTGGCGGCGCCAGCTCCAGTGCGTACAGTGCCAGCGGCGCATCGCCGCCGGCGGCAGGTGCCTTGATGCCGCCGTGCAGGGCCTCGTGGCTTTCCACGCGGCCGCCGCGCAGGCTCAGGATGTGGGTGCAGTACTCGTCCAGTTCGCTGAGGATGTGGCTGGAGACGATCAGGGTCATGCCCTGGGCCTGCAGCGCACGCATCAGCCGGGACAGGCTGGCGCGTGCCTCGGGGTCCAGGCCGCTGGCCGGCTCGTCCAGCAGCAGCACGCGCGGCTGGTGGACGATGGCCTGGCCGATGGCCACGCGCTGGCGCTGGCCGCGAGACAGCTCGGTGGGCAGGCGCTCCAGCAGATCGGCCAGGCCCAGCTGCCCGGCCACGTGCGCCACGCGCTGCGGCGCCTCGGACGGGGGCACGCCCATGGACAGGGCTGCGTACTGCAGGCAGCGCCGCACGCTCAGGCGGTCATAGAGGCCGAAGAAATCCGACAGATAGCCCAGGTGCCGGTGCACTTCGCGGGGCTGCTCCTGCACGGCAATGCCATGCACCTCGACCTGGCCCGACAGCGGCTGGTCCAGCCCGGCGATGCAGCGCATCAGCGTGGATTTTCCGGCGCCGTTGGGCCCTACCAGGGCCGTGACGGTGCCTGCGGCGATATGGACGCTGACGCCGTCCAGCGCGCGGTGGCCCGGGTACTCGAACACCAGCTGCGAAACCTTGATCAAGGCGAGCCCTCCCTCATTGTGTTGATGGCAGGCCGCAATGGCGGCTCAGCGCGCCAATATAGCCCAGCGCTGCCACGCCTCGTCCCCGGCCGGGCTGCTTGAAATGCACGCAGCCGGCTCCCAACTGGGGTGGTTGCCGTCCATGGCGCCCACGCCATGGAATTGCTGGAGAATCACACGGTCCGCATCGGAGGCATCCGGCCGCCGAACTCCGAACCGCCACAGTTCGCGCGCCCTGGCCGCGCGCCTTGCCACAGGGTCTGATCACATGATTGATGTCACCATTGAGAATTTCGAAGCCGAAGTCGTCGCCGCCTCCATGCAGGTGCCGGTGCTCGTCGACTTCTGGGCGCCCTGGTGCGGCCCGTGCAAGACGCTGGGCCCCATCCTGGAAAAGCTGGAAGTGGCCTACGAAGGCCGCTTCAAGCTGGTCAAGATCGATTCCGACCAGGAGCAGCAGCTGGCCGGCATGTTCGGCATCCGCTCCATCCCGACCTGCATCCTGATGATGGGCGGCCGGCCCGTGGACGGCTTCATGGGCGCCCAGCCCGAAGGCAAGCTGCGCGAGTTCCTGGACAAGCACCTGCCCTCCGAAGGCGAGCTGGCGGCCGAGGCCGAAGCCGACGAGGCCCACCAGCTGCTGGAAGCCGGCGACACGCAGGCCGCCCTGCAAAAGCTGGCCGATGCGCTGGCCGCCGACCCAGCCAACGACGATGCGCGCTTCGACTACGTGCGCCTGCTGATCGCCACGGGCGGCTACGAAGAGGCTGGCGCCCTGCTGACCGAGCCGCTCAAGCGCATTCCCCAGCCCACACGCTTCGAGGCGCTCAACCAATGGCTGCAGTGCATGCTCTTCGTGCACAACGACGATCGCGGCAACTGGGAGTTTGCCCAGTTCGATGCCGTCATCGCACAGAACAAGCGCGACTTCGACACCCGCTTCGGCAAGGCCCAGGCCCTGGCCGCCGAAGGCCAGTGGGCAGCCAGCATGGACGAGCTGCTGGAAATCATCATGCGCGACAAGGAATGGAACGGCCAGGCCGCGCGCAAGCTCTACGTGGGCATCCTGGAGCTGCTCACGCCCCCGAAGCCCAAGAAGCAGGACGCCATCCCCGGCAAGAGCAGCGGCGGCATCGAGCTGCTGGGCAAGGCTGGCGCCGAGCAGGACGAAGCCACGCAACTGGTCAACAGCTACCGACGCAAGCTCAGCATGGCGCTGAACTGAGACCGGCGCTGCACGGGTGAAGAGACGGGGAGCCTTGCGGCTCCCTTTTTTCATGGCGAGGACTCAGGGCGCAACCGGTTCCTCGGCCGCATGCGCGCGGTGCAGCAACTGCACGAAGCCGGGCGCATCGGGCAGATGCACATCGGCCAGGCGCCTGACCGGAATGCCCGGGGACCACGAATTCATCACCACGGCGCCGGCCAGGGATGGCAGGTCGGCCCGGGTCAGCACGGCCTGGCGCTGTGTCACGCCCAGGCGCTGCAACTGGCGCCGCAGCATGGACTCGGTCGTGCCCCGCAGCACCTGGGCGTGCGGCCAGACCACGGCATCTCCATCCCAGAAGGCCAGGTTCCAGATGGTGGCCTCGCCAATGCGGCCGTGGCGGTCGGCAAAGGCGGCGTCGTCAAAGCCCTGGGCCACGGCGCGGCGCAGCAGATGCGTCTTGGCCACCTCGCCCACATGCTTGAGGTGGGGCAGCATGCGCTCATGCTCGAACAGCGCCAGGCTCAAGGGCCCGGCGGGGCCCGAGGCGGGTGCCGAGGTGCGCACCAGCATGCGCGGCCGCGCATCGGCGGCCGTGAATTCCCCGGCAGGCGAGTACACCGTGGCGGTCAGCGACACATCCTGCGGGCCGTTGGCAAGCGCCGCCCGCAGCTGGGCCTGGACATGGTCATCGGACAAGGCCTGGCCGTACAGCTCCAGCGAGGCCTGGCGCAGACGCTGCAGATGCAGGTCCAGCCCGCGCAGCCGGCCGCCGCGCACCTGCATGGCCGTGAAATGGGCATGGCCGGCAAAGGCCAGGGCGGCGAGTTCGGCCGCCGTAGCGGGCTGCCCATCGACGAGGCTGGTGAAGAAGGAGGCGGTTTCCATGGATTCATCCATCAACAAGTTTTCTTGATTGTTCGATGGCGGTTCCAAAAGAGGAAGCAAGTAGTATTCGATGCTCCATCAAGAAAAATTTGAAGATCCATGCGCCAGCTTCCACCGGGCACACGCGCCCTGCGCAGCTTCGAGGCCGCAGGGCGCCACCTGAACTTCACGCGTGCGGCCGACGAACTGGGACTGACCCCGGCGGCGGTCAGCCACCAGATCAAGGAGATGGAGGAACAGCTGGGCCTCGTCCTCTTCACGCGCAACAGCCGCAGCATGCAGCTCACGCCCGCAGGCAGCGTGCTGCTGGAGGCCACGGCCGAGGCGCTGGGCCTGCTGCGGCGCGCCACCGCCCGGGCGCGCCAGCTGGCCCGGGGCGAGACGCGGCTGCGCCTGTCGCTGGGCGCGCGCTTTGCCACGCAGTGGCTGCTGCCCCGGCTGCCGCGCTTTCGCGCCGCGCATCCGCAGATCGAACTGAGCTTCGACATCAGCGACGAGGTGCGCGACTTCGACGCCGATGACATTGATGCAGCCATCCGCTTCGGCACCGGCCGTGATCCGCACACCCTGGCGGTGCGCCTGTTCGACGCCAGGGTCATCCCCGTCTGCAGCCCGGCCCTGCTGCAGTCCGGCCCGCCGCTGGCCAGCCCCGCCGACCTGCTGGGCCACACGCTGTGCCACGTGGACTGCATGGTGGACGGCCAGGTCTGGCCGAACTGGCCGATGTGGATGGCGGCGGCCGGCGTGGAGGGCCTGGACGCAGGCCGCTGCATCGCATTCACCGACTCCAGCCATGTCGTGCAGGCCGTGCTGGACGGCGGCGCCGTGGGCCTGGTCGAGCAGGACCTGGTGGCCGAAGACCTGGCCCGCGGCCGCCTGGTGCGCCTGTTCGACATCGCCGTGGGCCTGGGCCCGGCCTATGCCTACCACCTGCTCTACCCCCGGCGCAGCCAGGGCCAGCCGGCCATCGAGGCGCTGCGTGCGTGGGTGCTGCAGGAGGCCGGACTGTAGCGCCTACTTCCGTACGGGATCGGCAAATCGCATCAACCCGCGCACCACGGCCTGCACGGCCGGGTCTTGCTGCGAGGCGCTGCGGCAGGCCAGGCCCAGCGGGCGTGTCAGGGCGGGACTCAGCCCGCGCTGCTGCAGCGTGCGGCTGACGGCGTCCATGGGCTCCTCGCGTGGCAGGACGGTGGGACCGTGGCCTGCGGCGACCAGGGCGCGTATGCCTTCGGGATAACTCATCTCCATGCGCGGCTGGGGCAGCAGGCCGGCCTGGGCAAACCATTGCGACAGCAGGCGGTGCATCTGGGTGCCGGCGGCAAAGCCTATCCAGGGCTGGGCGTTGAGCCATTCGGGCGTGATCTGGTCGGGCAGCGGCATCTGCGGCGGCGCGAACAGCTCCATGGGGTCGTTGCGCCAGGCCAGCACCTCGAGCCCCGCAGCCACGGGCTGGGGCAGACCGACCAGGGCCAGGTCCAGGCTGCCGGCCGCCAGGCGCTGCATGGCCTGGGCCGAGCTCACGACTTCCAGGCGCAGCTCCACGCTCGGTGCGTGCTCGGCCAGCCATTGCAGCAGTTCGGGCAGCAGCAGGGGGCTGACGCCGGCCGAGGCGCCTATGCGCACGCTGGCGCCAAAGCCCTCGGCACGCTTGCGCACCTGGCGCAGCAGGGATTCGCTGTCTGCCAGCAGGCGGCGTCCGCCTTCGGCCAGCAGTTCGCCCGCAGGCGTCAGCTGCGCCTGGCGCTTGCCGCGCACCAGCAGCGGTGTGTCCAGGCGCGCTTCCAGCTCCTGGATGTGCAGGCTGACGGCAGGCGGCGACAGGTGCAGGGCCTGGGCCGCGGCGGCCAGGGTACCCAGGTCGGCCACGGCCACCAGGGTCTGGAGCTGGTCGAGGTTCAGGCGTCGCATCAGGTTTCCTGAAGATAAGGTTCCGAAGATTCGACTTTATCTAATCTGGGTGCGAATCCATCATCCCGTCCCGTATCAGGAACGAGGCCATGGAATGGAATTGAGCAACGCGGTGCTGGCCGCGGCCCTGGGGGCCGCGCTGATGAATGCGGGATGGAACAGCGCCATCAAGCTGGGCGGCGACAAGATGGTCGCCATGGCGCTGACCACGGGGCTGGCCAGCCTGTGGTCTCTGCTGGTGCTGCCCTGGCTGGACTGGCGTGCGGCGGCGCTGTGGGATGCATCGGTGTGGTGGTGGCTGGCGGCCTCGGTGGCCGTGCACACCGCCTACCACTTCGTGCTGCCGCGCGCCTACCAGCATGGCGAGTTCGGCGTGGTCTACCCGGTGGCACGCGGCAGTGCGCCGCTGTTCGTGACGCTGGGCGCGGCGCTGCTGGCCGGTGAGTGGCCGGGCGCGACCGGGCTGGCCGGCGTGCTGTGCCTGTCGCTGGGCGTGCTGGCGCTGTCGTTGCGCAGCGGTGCGGCCAGCGGTTATGGCGGCAGCGGCTATGCGCTGGCCACGGGCGCCATGATTGCCTGCTACACGGTCATCGACGGGCTGGGTGCGCGCGCATCCGGTTCCGCGCTGCTCTATGCGGCCCTGCTCACGCTGGGCGATGGCCTGGCCACGGTGCTGATCGTCGCCTGGCGGCGCGGTCCTGCCGTGCTGCGCGCCGATGCTCGCACTTGGCGCCTGTGCGCCCTGGCCGCCGCCATGCAGCTGAGCGCCAGCTGGATGGCGACCTGGGCGCTGTCACAGGCGCCCATGGGGCTGGTGTCTGCACTGCGTGAAAGCAGCGTGCTGTTTGCAGGCTGGATTGCCGCCTGGCTGATGCGCGAGCGCCTGGGCCGCGTGCGCATGCTGGCCTCGGCCCTGGTGTTCGGCGGCATCGTGCTGGTGCGCTGGGGCGGTTGATCCGCCCGGCGCCAACGGCGGCTGCGTGCTCAGCCGTGGCTGATGCGCGTGCCCAGCAGGGACAGGAACTGTGCGATCCAGGCCGGATGGGCCGGCCAGGCGGGGGCGCTGACCAGGTTGCCTTCGGTGTGCGCCTGGTCCACGCCGATGTCGGCGTAGGTGCCGCCGGCCAGTTCGACCTCGGCACGGCAGGCCGGGTAGGCCGAGCAGGTGCGGCCCTTGAGCACGCCGGCGCCGGCCAGCAGCTGGGCGCCATGGCAGACGGCGGCCACGGGCTTGTTGTTGTCGAAGAAGTGGCGCACGGCGGCGCGCACGGCATCGTAGTTGCGCAGGTATTCGGGGCCGCGTCCGCCGGGGATCACCAGGGCGTCGTACTGCTCGGGCTTGATGTCGGCGAAGCTGGCGTTGAGCGTGAAGTTGTGGCCGGGCTTTTCGCTGTAGGTCTGGGCGCCCTCGAAATCATGGATGGCCGTCTTGATGTGGTCCCCCGCCTTCTTGTCGGGGCAGACCGCGTGCACCGTGTGTCCCACGGCCTGCAGGGCCTGGAACGGGACCATGGTTTCGTAGTCCTCGCAGTAGTCTCCGCAGATCATCAGAATCTTCTTGCCGGCCATGTGCTTGCTCCTTCGAAAAAAGTCAGAGGGAGCAAGCATTGTGGCAGTGTCGGTGACGCCGGCGTGACCGGCTGCAGAAACGGGCCCGCGCAATGAAAAAGAGAGCCGAAGCTCTCTTTTGCGGGGACAGGCAGGCTGCAGCTCAGGCCGTCAGGCGCTGCAGCGCTTCGCGGTACTTGGCGGCCGTCTTCTCGGTCACCTCCTGGGGCAGGCGGGGCGCCGGGGCGCTCTTGTCCCAGGGCTTGCCGTTGACCTGGGCCTGCTCCAGCCAGTCGCGCACGAACTGCTTGTCGTAGCTGGGCGGGTTCTCGCCCTTGGCCAGCGCCTGGGCATAGCCTTCCACGGGCCAGTAGCGCGAGCTGTCGGGCGTGAGCACCTCGTCCATCAGCACCAGTTCGCCGTTTTCGTCCAGGCCGAATTCGAACTTGGTGTCGGCAATGATCATGCCCTTTTCGAGGGCGATGGCGGCGGCTTCCTTGTAGATGCGGATGGCTGTATCGCGGATCTGGGAGGCCAGCTTCTCGCCGACCATCTCCACCGTGCGCTCGTAGGTGATGTTCTCGTCATGGTCGCCCATCTCGGCCTTGGCGGCCGGCGTGTAGATGGGCTCGGGCAGCTTGGCGGCGTTGGTCAGGCCTTCGGGCAGGGGAACGCCGCAGACCGAGCGCGATTCCTGGTATTCCTTCCAGCCGCTGCCGGCCAGGTAGCCGCGCACCACGGCCTCGATCAGCACGGGCTTGAGGCGCTTGACCAGCATGGAACGGCCCGTGACCTGGGGCACTTCGGCGGGCGTGACCACGGATTCGGGCGCTTCGCCGGTCAGGTGGTTGGGGCAGATGTGGCCGAGCTTGTCGAACCAGAACAGCGCCATCTGCGTCAGCAGCTCGCCCTTGCCGGGGATGGGCTCGCCCATGATCACGTCAAAGGCCGAGAGGCGGTCCGAGGCCACCATCAGGATGCGGTCATCGCCCACGGCATAGTTGTCGCGCACCTTGCCGCGCGCGAGCAGCGGCAGCGAGGCAATGTTGGAAGTGTGCAGGGCGGAGGGACGGGACTGGGTGGTCATGTGAGGCAAGGGGCAATCTGGCAAAGAGGCTGCAGGGGCCGGAGGGCTGCAAGCGGCACGCGCAGGAGCGCGATTCTACCCAACGGCGCCTCACGGTGACGGACGGCCTGTGGCCACCCCCACCCCAGGGGCGCAGCCTGGCAAACCCGCCGATTGTGCGCCCAATCGCATGGCGCGCAAAACCCGCCTCCAAGGCCCTGCACCGTCCTGCGCTATCGGCTTGCGGCGTTGCTTTTGACCCGACCCGGGCGCATAGTGGATTCGCAAGCAAACGAATGCGCATTCCGGCCTGCAAGCACCTGTCCCGGCGGATCGTCCCCCGGTGGACCGGGCTGTTTCCATCCAGAGCAAGGAGTGTTTAGATATGAATCTGACGATTAGTGGGCATCACCTGGAGGTCACTCCCTCGCTGCGCAGTTACGTCATGGCCAAGCTCGAACGCATTCTTCGACACTTTGACCAGGTGGTGGATGTCAAGGTCTTGCTGACCGTTCATAACCAGAAGGAGAAGGAAAAGCGCCAACGTGCCGGTTGCACGCTGCGCGTCAAGGGCCAGGATCTCTTTGTCGAAACCTCTCACTTCGACCTTTATGCCGCCGTCGACGCGCTGGCTGACAAGCTGGACCGCCTCGTGGTGCGCTACAAGACCCGCCAGCAGGGCAGCCGCTACGGCACGGCAAAGCGGCTCGATGATGCTGGACTGACCCTGGCGTCAGTCGGGTGACAGGTAAGGCGCCGGCCCTGTGCGGGCGCTTACAATACCTGCGTTTTTGTGGCTGATGTGCCACGCACGACCACCGCCCTTCGGGGCGGTTTTTGATGGGGGTCAGGGTTTCCCCACGGTTTCCGGCACTGCGGTGCATAATTGTTTCCCGAACCATGAACCGTCTTGCCTCCATCCTGCCCGCCGCTCAAGTGCTCGTGAGCGTCGACGTCACCAGCAAAAAGCGCGCTTTCGAAGAAGCAGGTCTGCTATTCGAGAGCCTGCATGGCCTGTCCCGCGCACTCATCACCGACAGCCTCTTCGCGCGTGAACGCCTGGGCTCGACGGGGCTGGGCCATGGCGTGGCCATTCCCCACGGTCGCATCAAGGGGCTGACCGCTCCGATGGCAGCCGTGTTCCAGCTGGACCATCCCATTGGCTTCGATGCGCCCGATGAGCAGCCCGTGGGCCTGCTGATCTTTTTGCTGGTGCCCGAAGCGGCGACGCAAAAGCATCTGGAAATCCTTTCTGAAATCGCCGAACTGCTCAGCGACAGCCAGCTGCGCGAGCGGCTGAAGTCCTGCGGCGATGCGGCCCGGCTGCATGGAATGATTGCCGGCTGGCAGTCTTCCGCCGCTCCGCTGGTCTAGACTTTCTCTTCCCCTTTTCACGGGCCTTGCCATGAGACCCAGTGCCATCAGCGCCGACGTCCTTTTCGAGGAGTTCCGCTCCAGCCTGCGCTGGGAGTGGGTGGCGGGCCTGGGGGCCTCGGAGCGCCGCTTCGACGAGATGGCCGTGCGCTCGGCGCGCTCGGGCGCCGATCTCGTCGGCTACCTGAACTACATCCATCCCTACCGGCTGCAGGTGCTGGGCGAGCGTGAGATCGCCTATCTGACCAACGCCACGCCGCAGGACTGCCAGCGCCGCGTGGCACGCATCGTCACGCTGGAGCCGCCCGTGCTGGTGCTGGCCGATGGCCAGACGGCGCCCGAGGCGCTGCTGTCCATGTGCGAGCGTGCCCACATTCCCATGTTCGCCACGCGCGAGCAGTCGGCCTTCGTGATCGATGTGCTGCGTGCTTACCTGGCCAAGCATTTCGCCGACCGCACGACCATGCATGGCGTGTTCATGGACATCCTGGGCATGGGCGTGCTGATCACGGGCGAGTCGGGCCTGGGCAAGAGCGAGCTGGGGCTGGAGCTGGTGACGCGCGGCAACGGCCTGGTGGCCGACGATGCCGTGGACCTGTACCGCATCAACCAGACCACGATCGAAGGCAAGTGCCCCGAGCTGCTGCAGAACCTGCTGGAGGTGCGCGGCATCGGCCTGCTCGATATCCGCGCCATCTTTGGCGAGACGGCCGTGCGCCGCAAGATGCGTCTCAAGCTCATCGTGCACCTGGTGCGCAAGGAAACCATGGAGCGCGAATACGAGCGGCTGCCAGCCGAGCCGCTGACGCAGGACGTGCTCGGCGTGCCCGTGCGCAAGGTGGTGATCCAGGTGGTGGCGGGCCGCAACATCGCCGTGCTGGTGGAGGCGGCCGTGCGCAATGCCATCTTGCAGCTGCGCGGCATCGACACCTACCAGGAATTCGTGCAGCGCCACCGCCGCGCCATGGAACGCGGCGACACCTTCTAGAAGTCTGCGCCGTCGCGGCGGCCGGCGGCCTGTTGCCTGGCCCCCACTGTTTTCCCCGGGATTGTTTGCGGACCGTGCGCCCATGTTTGCGCGCGGTGCGTTGTCGTTGTTTTCTCAAATAAGAATAATTCTCATTTTCTATAATTCGGGCAGATGCCGTATCCGGCCTGTGTCCCGACGGGCTGCGGGCCTGGATGCGGCGCATTTTCTTCCGCCTTGAAAGCCCTCCCGGATGTCCTCTCGTTCCCGCACCGGCCTGCCGCGCGCAGGCGCTGTCAGCCCCTTCGCCCCCGTTTCACCGTTCCACGGCCTGGGCACCATCGCCCGTGTTTGCGCCATGGTTGCCGCTGCCGCTTTGCCCGCCGCGTCCTGGGCGGCCGACGCCGAACTGGGCGAGATCACGGTGCGCAGCACCACCGATCCCCAGGCACTGCCCACCGTGGCGCCGGGCGGCCAGGTGGCCAAGGGCGCGGGCCTGGGCGTGCTGGGCCAGCGCGATGTGATGGATACGCCGTTCAACATCACCTCCTACACGGCCGAAGGCATTGCCGACCAGCACGCGACCACGCTGATGTCGGTGCTGGAAAACGACCCCTCCGTGCGCTTCACCACCAACACCGGCCACGCCTACGAGAACTTCACCATCCGCGGCCTGGGTGTGAATGCTTCGGAACTGGGCTTCAACGGCCTGTACGGCCTGGCGCCCGATGGCCATGTGCCCACCGAGATGATCGAGCGCGTGGAAGTGCTCAAGGGCCCGGGTGCGCTGCTGAGCGGCATGACGCCGGGCGGCGCCGTGGGCGGCACCATCAACCTGGTGACCAAGCGTCCGCTGGCCCGGGACCTCACGCGCGTGACCACCATGTTCAGCAGCTCCTCGCAGCTGGGCCTGCAGGCCGATGTGTCGCGCCGCTTCGGCCCGGAACGCCGCCTGGGCATACGCATCAACGGCAGCACCTCGGGCGGCGATACCGAGATCGACGGCCAGAACCGCCGCCATGGCCTGGGCGCACTGGCGCTCGACTACCAGGGCGACGGTTTCACGCTGGGCCTGGATGCCTACAGCTACCGCTCCAACATCCGCGACGGCAGCCCGATGATGGTCAGCATGCAGAACCTCAAGCAGGTGATTGCAGCGCCCGACGCCAAGACCAATCTCTTCCCGGGCATACGTGCCCAGCAGCAAAGCGATGCGCTGATGCTGCGCGGCTCGGTGGACCTGGGGGCGGACTGGACGCTGTTCGGCTCGGTGGGCAGCGGCAAGCATTCCTATGACGGCATGCTCAACGGCACGCGCGTGGTGCTGCGCGCCCAGGGCGACGGCTCGGCCGTGGGCCAGACCTACAACCAGTACGGCTACACCGACAGCATGGCGGCCGAGTTCGGCGTGCGCGGGCGCCTGCGCACGGGCAGCGTGAACCATCTGCTGGTCGCCTCCGTGAACTGGATGAACCAAAAGGGCGGCCGCGCGGCCGTGGCCACCAGCGCCAGCTACATCACCAACATCTACGACCCTGCGCCCATCACGCTGGCCGGCCCCTACGGCGCCATCAAGCAGGAGCGCGACGACGTGCTCAGCAGCCTGGCCCTGGCCGACACGCTGAGCTGGGGTGGCGACACCGTACAGCTCACCGTGGGCGCGCGCCTGCAGCGCGTGAACCAGAAGATGGCGCGCTATGACGAACATGCCATCTCGCCCGCGCTGGGCCTGGTGGTCAAGCCCTGGGGCGATGCGGTCTCGCTGTACGCCAACCATGTGCAGGGCCTGAGCGCGGGCTCCATCGTCGGCGCCACCTACGCCAATGCCGGCGAAGTGTTCGCGCCCTACAAGACCAAGCAGTTCGAGATCGGCGCCAAGTGGCGCACGGGTGATTTCACGCAGACGGTCTCGCTGTTTCAGATCGAGCGGCCTTCGTCCGTGGTGGAGACTGCGACCAACCGCCTGCTGATGGATGGCGAGCAGCGCAACCGGGGCCTGGAGTGGAATGTGTTCGGCGAGCCGCTGCGCGGCACGCGCGTGCTGGGCGGCCTGGCCTATACGCAGGCCATCCAGAGCAAGACCCAGGGCGGCGCGCGCGACGGCTACGGCGTCTACGGCGTGCCGCGCTGGACGGCCAACCTGGGCGGCGAGTGGGATGTGCCCGCGCTGCCGGGCGCCACGCTCACCGGCCGCCTGATCTACACGGGCGCGCAATGGGTGAATTCGGCCAACACGCTGAAGATGCCCAGCTGGACCCGCGTGGACGTGGGCGCGCGCTATGCCACCCGCATCGCGGCCAAACCCGTCACCTTCCGCGCCACGGTGGAGAACCTTTTCGACAAGTCCTACTGGGCCGGCAGTTTCAATGACAACTTCGCCACCACGGGCGGCCCGCGCACGGTGCGTGTCTCGGCCACGGTGGACTTCTGACGCCATGGCGCAAGCTGCACGACAAGGCCTGTGCCTGGCCGCCTCGCTGCTGTGCCTGCTGGGCGCAGCCGTCCATGCCGCTGAAGACATGACGGCAACCGCATCGCGGCAGGCCCTGGCCGCACGGCCGGGCACGCTGGCGCCGGGCCAGGCGGCCACAGGGGTCCTGGCTGCCGGTGGGCGCGAGTCCTGGCGCGTCGATCTGCCCGCCGGCCATGTGGTCCAGGGTGAATTCGAGGGGCAGGGCGTGGCCCTCGACCTGGAGGATGCCCAGGGCCGGCACCTGCGTCGCCTGGCCAGGCCTGATGGCGGCGCCCAGTCGCTGATGTGGGTCACGGAGGGAGCCGGACGGCAGCGGCTGGTGGCCAGGCGTGTGGCCCTGGCTGACCCCCGTTCCGGCGGTGAGGCGCAAGAAGCGGGGCGCTTCGCGCTGCGGCTGACCTCCAGCCTGGCGCCTGCCGGCAACAAGGCCTCGGCCACCTCCGAGCCTCCGGCACTGCAAAGCCCGCGGCTGCGGGCTCTGGCGCAGGCAATCCAGCGCGGCGCGGGTGCTGGTGTGGCTGCCGACGCCTTCTGGCGGCGTGTGCAGGAGGAAGGAACACCCATGGTCGAGCCCCTGTCCGAGGGGCACTCCCTGGTCACCTTCCTGTGGCGCGGCCAGCCGCGTGCGGGCATGCAGGGCGTGCGCCTGTTCGGCAGCCCGGCCGGCAACCATGATCCGCTGCAGCATCTGCCCGGCAGCGATGTCTGGTGGGCCAGCTTCCGCATGGCGGACAACGCCAGGCTCAGCTACCGGCTGGCGCCCGATGTGCCGCTGATCGAAGGCTCGGCCATGGAGCAGCGCCGCGCCCTGCTGGCCACGGCGCAGCGCGATCCGCTCAATCCCAAGACCTTCCCGCAGCCGCCCGAGGGCGGCTTCATCGATGTCTTCCAGGGCGCCTCCGTGCTGGAGCTGCCCAAGGCCCCACCCCAGCCCTGGACGGCGCCGCGCGCGGGCGTGGCGCAAGGACAACTGGTGCAGCATCGCCTGCGAAGCCGCGTGCTGGGCAACAGCCGCGATGTCTGGACCTACCGCCCGGCGGGCGGCCAGGCGCCCGAGGCGCTGCTGGTGCTGTTCGACGGCAATGCCTATGCAAAGCAGGTGTCCACGCCCACCCTCATCGACAACCTCATGGCCGACGGCCTGATCCCGCCCACGGCCGTGGTGCTGGTGGACAACGCCAGCCCGCAGGCACGCGGCAGGGAATTGCCGCCCAACACCGCCTTCGCGCGCTTTCTGGATGAGGAGCTGATGCCCTGGGTGGAGGAGCAGGGCCTGGGCCAGCCTGCGGCGCGCACGGTGATCGGCGGCTCCAGCTTCGGCGGCCTGGCCTCTGCCTATGCGGGCCTGGTCAATGCGCGCTGGTTCGGCAACGTGCTGAGCATGTCGGGATCGTTCTGGTGGTCGCCGGCCGGCGAGGTGCCGGGCTGGGTGCAGCGCCGCTATGCCCAGGAGCCGCGCCAGCCCGTGCGCTTCTATCTGGATGCAGGCCGCTACGAGCGTGCACGCGGCGGGCAGGACGGCATCCTGGAAACCAACCGCCACCTGGCCGACGTGCTGCGCGCCAAGGGCTACGAGGTCACGCAGGCCGAGCATGAAACCAGCCATGACTACCTGCAATGGCAGGGATCGCTGGCCTGCGGCCTGGTGGCCCTGCTCAACCCCGGGCGCTTTGCCCAGGGCCTGCCGGCCTGCGAGCGCATGCCGGACAGCACGTCCGCACTTCCCTGAGGCCGCCAAGGCCAATGTTTGAACTTCCTGGCGATACAGCAATCATTGAAAGAATGAACACCTTGAATGCAAATCATTCCCGGCGCCACATCCTGGCGACGATGGGCCAGGGCGCGGGCATGCTGGTCACGCTGCCTCTGGCACTGTCCATGGCCCATGCGCAGACGGCAGCGGTCGGCAAGACCGTGACCGTGCCGCACGCCAAGGGCGAGATCCAGGTGCCCTTCAAGCCCGTGCGCGTGCTGGTGTTCGAGCTGGCGGTGCTGGACACGCTGCAGGCGCTGGGCGGCGAGGTGCGTGGCGTGCCCGAGTTCAAGATGCCGCCGCTGCTGGCCCGCTATGCCGATGCGAAATACGCACGCATCGGCAGCCTGTTCGAGCCCGACTACGAGGCCGTCAAGGCGCTGTCGCCCGACCTCATCATCGTGGGCGGCCGCTCCGAGGCCAAGTACAAGGAGCTGTCGCGCTTCGCCCCCGTGCTGGACCTGAGCGTCAGCGACCAGCACCAGATGGCCGATATCTACCGCAACATCCGCACGCTGGGCGCCGTCTACGGCCTGCAGGACAAGGCCGAGGCCGAGGTCCGGGCCGTGGAGCAGGCCATCGCCGCGCTGCATGGCAAGGCGCAGAACGCGGGCAAGGGGCTGGTGCTGCTGACCTCGGGCGGCAAGCTCAGCGCCTACGGTCCGGGCTCGCGCTTCGGCATGCTGCACGATGTGTTCGGCGTGAAGCCGGCCATCGACAACCTGACGGTGGCGCGCCATGGGCAGGTGGTCTCCTTCGAGTTCCTGCTCAAGACCAATCCCGACTGGCTGTTCGTCATCGACCGCGACGTGGCCATCGGCCAGGATGGCAAGACCGCCCAGCAACTGCTGGACAACCCGCTGGTGCGCGCCACCAAGGCCTGGCGCGGCAAGCAGGTGGTCTATCTGAACGCAGCCAACTGGTACACCCTGTCCAACGCCGGGCCGGGCGCGCTGAAGGCCAATATCCAGCAACTGTCGGATGCCTTTGCCCGCACATGACGCCAAAGCGTTGAGCCCGCCTGTCGCCACCGCGCACGCCGTGCCCATGTCACGCCCCTCTCGCCAGGCCCTTGCCTGGCTTTTCGCGCTGGGCCTGCTGCTGGCGCTGTCGCTGGCCAGCCTGATGGTGGGCGCGGGCGACATGCACTGGAGCGTGCTGTGGTCGCGCAGCGAGGACGACCTGGCCAGCCAGGTGCTGGTCTACAGCCGCGTGCCGCGCACCCTGGCCCTGTTGCTGGCCGGCGCGTCCATGGCGGTCTGCGGACTGCTCATGCAGATGCTGGCACGCAACCACTTCGTGGAGCCTTCCACCGTGGGCACGGTGGAGTCGGCCAGCCTGGGCATGCTGGCTGCGTTCCTCTGGGTGCCGCACTGGCCGGTGATGGCCAAGATGGGAATTTCGGCCGTGGCGGCACTGCTGGGCACGGCGCTGTTCCTGGCCGTGCTCTCGCGCATCCGGCTGCGCTCGTCGTGGATGGTGCCCCTGGTCGGCCTGGTGCTGGCCGGCGTGCTGGAGGCTGCGGGCAGCTTCGTGGCGCTGCAGTTCGACATGATGCAGGCGCTCAAGTCCTGGTCCAACGGCGACTTCTCCCTGGTGGTGCAGGGACGGTACGAGTTGCTGTGGCTGTCGCTGGGCGTCACGGCCCTTACCTGCCTGGCGGCCGACCGCTTCACCGTCGCCGGCCTGGGCGAGAGCTTTGCCACCACTCTGGGCCTGAACTACCGGCGCCTGGTCTGGCAGGGGCTGGTGGTGGTGGCCGTGGCCACTTCCGCCGTGGTGGTCACGGCCGGCAGCCTGCCCTTCGTGGGCTTGATCGTGCCCAACGTGGTGCGCCTGGTCCTGGGTGACAACGTCCGCCGCAGCGTGCTGTGGGTGGCGCTGATCGGCGCGGGCCTGACCCTGCTGTGCGATTTGGTCGGGCGCATGCTGATCGCGCCCTATGAAATCCCCGTGGGCACCGTGCTGGGCGTGCTGGGCAGTGCCCTGTTCCTGGCGCTCATCCTGCGCCGCCGCAAGGACCGTGCATGAGCAGCTTGCCGCAATCCGTTGCTTGCGCCGATCCGGCTGCGCGCAGTTGGGGCCGGGGCCGACGCCTGGCGCTGCTGGGAGGGCTGGCGCTGCTGTGCCTGCTGGCCTTCATGACCGTGGGCGTCAGGACCGACTGGGCCTTCGTGCTGGAGCACCGGGGCGCCAAGGTGCTGACCATGGCCCTGGTGGCCTGCGCCATCGGCCTGTCCACCGTGGTGTTCCAGACCGTGTCGCACAACACCATTCTCACGCCTTCGGTGATGGGGCTGGATGCGCTGTACCTGTTCGTGCAGGCGGCCATGGTGCTGATGCTGGGCGCGGCAGGCGTGTCCGCCATGGGCGAGGTCGGGCGCTATGCGCTCAACATCGTGCTGATGGTGGGCTTCAGCGTGCTGCTGATGCGCTGGCTCTTCGTGGGCCATGCCAGCAGCCTGCACCTGATGCTGCTGGTGGGCATGGTGGGCGGCATCTTCTTTCGCAGCCTGGCGGGGCTGGCCATGCGCGTGCTCGATCCCAATGAGTTCACGGCGCTGCAGGACCGCATGTTCGCCAACTTCAACGCGGTGAACCTGCAGCTGCTGGTGCCGTCGCTGCTGCTGATCGCGCTGGGCAGCGCCTGGATCTGGCGCCAGCGCCACGTGCTGGACGTGATCTCGCTGGGGCGCGATGCCGCCATCGGCCTGGGCCTGGACTACGATGGCCGCGTGCTGCGGCTGCTGGCCGTGGTGGCCTGCATGGTGGCCGTGTCCACGGCCCTGGTCGGGCCTGTCATCTTCTTCGGCCTGCTGGTCAGCAACATGGCGTATCACGCCATGGGCACGCGCCGCCATGCCTGGGTGCTGCCTGCGGCCGTGCTCTGGGGCTGCGTGCTGCTCATGGGCGGCCAGGTGCTGCTGGAGCAGCTTTTTCAATTCAATACCGTGCTGAGCATCGTGGTGGAGTTCCTGGGTGGAATCGTCTTCATCGTGCTGCTCATGCGCAAGGGGACCTAATGATCGAGGTGCGTGATCTGCTCAAGCGCCATGGCGGCACGACCGTGCTGCAGGAGCTCAACTTCAACGTGCCCGAGCGGGCGCTGACGGCCATCATCGGCCCCAACGGGGCCGGCAAATCCACGCTGCTGTCCCTGGTCAGCCGCCTCATGCCGATCACGGAAGGCCAGGTGCTGGTGGCTGGCCGCGACGTGGCCACCACGCCCACCGAGGCGCTGGCGCGCATCATGGCCATCCTGCGCCAGGACAACCAGAGCACGCTGCGCCTGACGGTGCGCGACCTGGTGGGCTTCGGCCGCTTTCCGCACAGCAAGGGCCGGCTGGGCCCCGAGGACGTGTGCCATGTGGACGAGGCGCTGGAGTACCTGCAGCTCACGCCGCTGGCCGAGCGCTTTCTCGACGAGTTGTCAGGCGGCCAGCGCCAGCGCGCCTACATCGCCATGGTGCTGTGCCAGGACACGCCTTTCATCCTGCTGGACGAGCCGCTGAACAACCTGGACATGGCCCATGCCGTCAGCATGATGGGCCTGCTGCGCCGCGCCGTCACCGAACGCGGCAAGACCGTGGTCATGGTGCTGCACGACATCAACTTCGCCTCCTGCTACGCCGACCACATCATCGCGCTCAAGGACGGCCGCCTGGCCGTGGCGGGCACGCCGGCCGAGGTCGTGCAGGACGAGGTCCTCAGCACCCTATACGGCATCCCCGTCAGCGTGCACGAGGTCAAGGGCCGCAGGCTCTGCCATTACTTTGGCTGAACATGCGGCGTTTCGGGCTTGGCGCGGCCTGAGGCGAGGGACACCAAGCAAGGGCCTAAGCCAGCCGCTCAGGGGGTGCTTTTCTTCTTCAACAGCATGGAGTCGCCATAGCTGAAGAAGCGGTACTCCTGCGCGATCGCATGGCGGTACAGCGCCATCACCTGCTCGTAGCCGGCGAAGGCGCTGACCAGCATCATCAGCGTGCTCTTGGGCAGGTGGAAGTTGGTGATCAGCAGATCGACCACCTGGTACTCGAAGCCCGGTGTGATGAAGATGCGCGTATCGCCTGAGAAGTTGCCCGTCTGGGCCCAGGACTCCAGCGTGCGCACCGTGGTCGTGCCCACGGCGATGATGCGGCCGCCGCGCTGGCGGCAGCGTTCCAGCGCGGCCAGGGTGGCCAGCGGGATTTCGTACCACTCGCTGTGCATCTGGTGGTCTGCCAGGTTCTCGGTCTTCACGGGCTGGAAGGTGCCGGCGCCCACGTGCAGCGTGACGCTGGCGCGTTCGATGCCGCGCTCGGCCAGGCGGGCCAGCACGGCGTCGTCGAAGTGCAGGGCGGCCGTGGGCGCGGCCACGGCGCCGGGGCGGGCCGCGAAGACGGTCTGGTAGCGCTCGCTGTCTTCGGCGGCATCGGGGTCGTTGCCGGTTTCCTGGTGGCGCTCGATGTAGGGCGGCAGCGGCAGATGGCCGAAGCGCTCCATCAGCTCATGGGGCGTCTCGCCGCGCGGGCCTTCAAAGCTCAGGTGGAACAGCGGGCCGTTCTCGTCGGGCCAGCGGCCACGCAGCACGGCGTCGAAGCCGCCACCGTTCTTGCCGCCGCACAGGTGGATGCGCGAGCCGGGCAGGGGCTTCTTGCTGACGCGCATGTGGGCCACGACGTCGTTGCCTTCGAGCACGCGCTCGACCAGCAGCTCCAGCCGGCCGCCGCTGGCCTTCTCGCCGAAGATGCGCGCCTTGATCACGCGCGTGTCGTTGAACACCAGCAGGTCGCCGGGCTGCAGCAGATCGGGCAGCTCGTGGAAGATGCGGTCGGCGGGCGGGTTGGCATCGTCGCGGCCGTCGAGCAGGCGCGAGGCACTGCGCTGGGCGGCAGGATGCTGGGCAATCAGCTTCTCGGGAAGCTCGAAGTCGAAATCGCTGAGCGAGAACACACGGGACAGGGAGGACATGCAGTGCTTGAGGGCCGGACATGGCCCGTTCCAAGTTCGTTGAACGGAAGCTGGCAATTGTCGCAAACCCTGGGGTCATCCCCGGAATTGCCGGCGATCACCTGGCCATGGCGGCCTGAGGCTGGCGCTCGAACTCCAGCCACAGCGATTCCAGATCGGGGAAGTCCCAGTCCGCAGGGTCTTCGCGCGCGATGATGCGGTCGTTGCCCTGGCTTTCGGACAGGTCCTCGATCTCCGGCGTGATGCGGCAGGACTGGCGCAGCGAATAGAAGACCTTGACGCGCGGCGCCAGCAGGCTGGCCGGCGAGGCATCGACCACCACCGCCAGACGCTGCGAATGCAGGCGCACCAGCGAGCCCAGCGGGTAGATGCCCACGGTCTGCACGAACTGCTCGAACAGCCGCTTGTCGAAATGGCGCGGACTCCACTCGGCCATGCGACGCAGCGCCTCCGAAGGCGGCCAGCCCTTCTTGTAGGGCCGGTCTGAGGTGATGGCATCGTAGACGTCGCAGATCGCCGTCATGCGCGCCAGCAGGCCGATGTCGCCCTGCTGCAGCCCGTCGGGGTAGCCGCTGCCGTCCACCTTTTCATGGTGGTGCAGGCAGGCATCGATGACCTCGTCGTCCAGGCCCAGCGGGCGCAGCAGCTGCTCGCCGTGGCGTGGATGGGCGCGCATCAGCGCCCATTCGGCGTCGTCCAGCGGGCCGGGCTTGTTGAGCACGGTCACCGGAATGGCGGTCTTGCCCAGATCGTGCATGAGGCCGGCCATGCCGGCCTTGCGCAGGCTGTGGTCGTCCAGGCCCATGCGCTTGGCCAGGGCCACCATCAGCGCGCACACGGCCAGACTGTGCATGTAGGTGTAGTCGTCGGCGGTCTTCAGGCGGGCCAGGCCGATCAGCGCATGGGGATTGCGTGCCACGGAGGCCGTCACATCGTCCACCAGCTGTCCGGCGGCCGAGGCGTCCACGGGCCGGCCCAGCCGCGCATCGCTGAACAGGCGGCTCAGCAATTGCCTGGCCTGGGCGCAGGTCTGGGCCGCGCGGCGCAGCTCGGTGGCGGTGGAGATGGGGGCCGTGCTCTGCTCGGACGCAGGGCGGGCGTTGTCGGGGATCTGGTGGCGAAGCTCGTCCTGCGGGTCGAAGCGCAGGCAGGGCACCTGCACGCCCACGTCCAGGCCTTTGCGCACATCGATCCAGACCTCCTGGATGGAGGTGGCGCGCAGACGCTGGAGATCGGCCTCGGAGCGAAGCAGGAAACGGGTTCGCCAAAAGGGATGCTCCATCCAGGAGCCGCAGAACTCGTGCAGGAACATGCCCAGAGTGACATGCTGGACATTGATACGCTTCAACATGGCATTCGGTGGCGGGGTAACACTACGTAACGTCAGCGTGCATGGTAGCGGCTTCCCCAGAGACCCGGGGCGTCAAGGGTGCTTTGGGCAGGGCCGGCCGGCATGAACGTGGCGTGTTGCCTACACCTGTATATTCATACACTATGCTGCAAGCCAACGCGCATGTTCTGAAACAGGAAAGCCCATGCCCCTGAACGTCTCCTCTGCCTTTCCCGACCTGGGGCGCGACGCCCCTGGTGGCAAGGCCGCGCGCGCCGGCAAGGCAAAGGCTGGCGCAGGCAAGGGCGGCGCCAGGAAGGCCGGCAAGGCCTCTGCCACTTCGGGCGACAAGGCCGCCTCGCCTGCACAGCCCGCCGCCAGGCCTGCCGCCAGTCCCGCGCAGAAGGCGCTGCAGAAAATGGGCCTGGTGCGCGACATCGACCTGGCGCTGCACCTGCCGCTGCGCTATGAGGACGAGACCCGCATCACCGCGCTGCGCAATGCGCGCGAAGGCGATACGGTGCAGATCGAGGCCACGGTCACCCACAGCGAAGTGCAGCTGCGCCCTCGCCGCATGCTCAAGGTCACGGTGGACGACGGCACGGCCGAATGCGTGCTGACCTTCTTCAGCTTCTACCCTTCGCACCAGAAAACCCTGTCCGTGGGCGCGCGGCTGCGCATACGCGGCGAGGTCAAGGGCGGCTTTTGGGGACGGCAGATGCTGCACCCCGCGTTCCGCGCGGCCGGGGGGGATCTGCCCACGGCGCTCACGCCCGTCTATCCGGTGGCGGCAGGACTGCCCCAGGCCTATATCCGCCGCGCAGCGGCCACGGCGATGCTGCGGGCCGACCTCTCCGATACGCTGCCCGCAGGAGAGCACCCGCCCGTGGCCCATTTCCACGGCAACGGCGGGCTGCCGCCGCTGTTCAGCCTGCGTGACGCGCTGCAGTTCCTGCACCATCCCACGCCCGATGTGGCCCTGGCCACGCTGGAAGACCATTCGCATCCGGCCTGGCAGCGCCTGAAGGCCGAGGAACTGCTGGCCCAGCAACTGTCGCAATACGAGGCCAAGCGCGAGCGCGCGCGGCTCAGGGCGCCCGTGCTGCGCGCATTGCCCATGGACAGCGCCCAGGGACTGACGCGCCAGTTTCTCGACCAGTTGCCCTTTGGCCTGACCGGTGCCCAGCAGCGCGTGGTGGGCGAGATCCTCGCCGACATGCAGCGCCGCATGCCCATGCACCGGCTGCTGCAGGGCGATGTGGGATCGGGCAAGACGGTGGTGGCGGCGCTGTCGGCCGTGGCCTGCATCGAGGCCGGCTGGCAGTGCGCGCTGATGGCGCCCACCGAAATCCTGGCCGAGCAGCATTTCGGCAAGCTGGTCGGCTGGCTGGAGCCGCTGCTGGCTCCGCTGGGCAAGCGCGTGGCCTGGCTGGCCGGCGCGCAGAAGAAGAAGGAGCGCACCGCCATGCTGGAGCTGGTCCGCAGCGGCGAGGCGGCCCTGGTGGTGGGCACGCATGCCGTCATCCAGGACCAGGTGGAGTTCAAGAACCTGGCGCTGGCCGTCATCGACGAGCAGCACCGCTTCGGCGTGGCCCAGCGGCTGGCGCTGCGCCAGAAACTCGCAGCCTCGGGCATGGAGCCCCATCTGCTGATGATGAGCGCCACCCCGATCCCGCGCACCCTGGCCATGAGCTACTACGCCGACCTGGATGTCTCCACCATCGACGAGCTGCCGCCTGGGCGTACGCCCATCGTCACCAAGCTCATTGCCGACAGCCGCAAGGACGAAGTCATCGAACGCATCGGCGCCCAGGTCGCCCAGGGGCGCCAGGTCTACTGGGTGTGTCCGCTGATCGAGGAAAGCGAGGCGCTGGACCTGTCCAACGCCACGGCCACCCACGCCTACCTCAGCGAGATGCTGCCCGATGTCATGGTCGGCCTGCTGCATTCGCGCATGCCCACGGCCGAGAAGAAGGCGGTGATGGAGCTGTTCTCGGCCGGCGTCATGGGCGTGCTGGTCTCCACCACGGTGATCGAAGTGGGCGTGGATGTGCCCAATGCCTCGCTCATGGTGATCGAGCATGCGGAGCGCTTTGGCCTGTCGCAGCTGCACCAGCTGCGCGGGCGCGTGGGACGGGGCGCTGCAGCTTCGGCCTGCGTGCTGCTGTATTCGGTGGGAGACAGCGGCCGCCTGGGCGAGACGGCCAAGGACCGGCTGCGTGCCATGGCCGAAACCAACGACGGCTTCGAGATCGCGCGGCGCGACCTGGAGATTCGCGGTCCGGGCGAATTCCTGGGTGCGCGCCAATCAGGCGCTCCCATGCTGCGCTTTGCCGATCTGGAGCAGGACCTGATGCTGCTCGACTGGGCCCGCGAGCTGGCGCCTCGCATGCTGGAGCAGCACCCGCAACTGGCCCAGCGGCATGTGGACCGCTGGTTGGGCGGCAAGGCCGAATTCCTCAAGGCCTGATGGGCCGGCCCCCGCTTGCGGGATGTTTCTGTTACGTATTTTTACGCGCACGGGCGCTGCCCGGTGGCGGCCTGCTCCGCAGGCCTGCAGCCCGCGCCAGGCAAGGTTTGCGTGTGCGTTGTAGCTGTCGGTAGGGAGCGCTTCATGCGGTCCTGGCGGTGACATCTGCGCGCGGCGACGGCATTGAGTATTTGTGACATTTTGGTACATTGAGTCGCAAAAAACAGGGTAGGTCCATCCGGGAGGGGATGGCCTGCCACTCCTCCCCACGCTTCCCCACGGGGAGGACGGCCGTGATCACTCTTGTGTTGTCCCATCTTTCTGAGAATGAGGAGCCGTCCACATGAATGAAGCCGTTCAAGCGAATGAACTCGTCGAGACCTCCTGGCGCATGGGCCTGGTGGCCCTGTCCTATGGCATTGCCGTGCTGGGCTCCTTCGTGGCCCTCACGGCGGCGCAGCGCATTCGCGGGCGCACGGGAATCAGCTGGCTGAATCTGCTGGCGGCCGGCACGGCGCTGGGCGGCATAGGCGTGTGGTCCATGCATTTCACGGGCATGCTGGCGCTGAACCTGGGCATGGGCTCGGGCTACTCCATGGTCGAAACCCTGGTGTCCCTGGTGGCTGCCGTCGCTGCGACCTCGGTGGCGCTGGCCTTTGTCGCGCGGCGGCCCGAAAGCGGGTTGCGCGTGCTGGGCGCCGGCACCCTGCTGGGCCTGGGCGTGGCCTTCATGCATTACCTGGGCATGTACGGCATGCGCTTTCCCGGCTTCATCGTCTGGTCCGTTCCCACCGTGGTGCTGTCCGTGGCCATTGCCGTGGTGGCGGCCAGCGCCGCTCTTTGGCTGTCGTTTCGCACCGGCTCGCTGGGCATGCGGGCGCTGGCGGCTGCCGTGATGGGGGCGGCAGTATGCTCCATGCATTACACGGGCATGGCCGCAGCAGACTTTGTATGCATTTCCGAGACACAGCGGTATGCTCGGCCGCAAGGTTTTGCCGTGATCAGCGCTTTGGACCTTCCCGTCTTTACCGTGATCGTGGCCATAGGCCTGGCAGCATTGATAGGCATGGACCAGCTCATGCAGCAGCGCGACCGGATGCGCCGGCCGCTGCACTAGGTGGATAAATGCAAAAAGCCGGCAGGTCGGGGAGCGCGCAGTGGTCATGCGTGGACGAGGACTGGCACAATCGAAATAGGACAAATCCTAGAGTCTGCACAGGAACTTTTGAGGGGAGCACCCCGGCAACCGGGCCGCAAGGCCTGGTTGCACAAAGGTTTCGGCCCAGGTTCCAGGTCTAAGACCATCGTATTTCCCGAGGTTCCCTCCCAGACACAGCTCGCCAATGACACTTACCGAACTCAAATACATCGTGGCCGTGGCACGTGAAAAGCATTTTGGCCGCGCCGCCGAAGCCTGTTATGTGTCCCAGCCCACGTTGTCCGTGGCGATCAAAAAGCTGGAGGAGGAGCTCGATGTCAAGCTCTTCGAGCGCAGTGCCGGCGAAGTGTCGGTCACGTCGCTGGGAGAGGAGATCATCCGGCAGGCGCAAAGCGTGCTGGAGCAGGCCGCCGAGATCAAGGAAATCGCCAAGCGCGGCAAGGACCCGCTGTCGGGCGTGCTCACGCTGGGCGTGATCTACACCATCGGCCCCTACCTGCTGCCCGATCTGGTGCGCAACTCCATCCTGCGCACGCCGCAGATGCCGCTGATGCTGCAGGAGAATTACACCATCAAGCTGCTGGAGATGCTGCGCACGGGCGAGATCGACTGCGCCATCGTCGCCGAGCCCTTCCCCGACACCGGCCTGGCGCTGGCGCCGCTGTATGACGAGCCCTTCATGGCTGCCGTGCCCAGCACCCATGCGCTGGCCCAGAAGGACCATGTCTCCACCAGCGATCTCAAGAACGAGACCATGCTGCTGCTGGGCTCGGGCCACTGCTTCCGCGACCATGTGCTCCAGGTCTGCCCCGAGTTCGCACGCTATGCCAGCAATGCCGAAGGCATTCGCCGCACCTTCGAAGGTTCGTCGCTGGAGACCATCAAGCACATGGTGGCCGCCGGCATGGGCGTGACCCTGGTGCCGCGCCTGTCCGTGCCCGCCGATGCGCTGGAGACCACGGCGCGCCGCCGCAAGACCGACGAGCCGCACATCCGCTACCTGCCCATCCTCGAGGACGACGGCTCGGCCCCGCCCACGCGCCGCGTGGTCCTGGCCTGGCGCCGCAGCTTCACGCGCTACGAGGCCATCGCCGCCCTGCGCAACGCGGTCTACGCCTGCGCCTTGCCCGGCGTCAAACGCCTGTCCTGATGACTGCACCGCTGCGCGGGCCGTGCCTCCAGGGCCACCGCGCTTGCGTTATCGTTGCTTTCGGTCTCCGGGCGGTCTGCCCGGGGCATATTCCATCCGTACGAAGTTGAAAGGGATCCCATGGCCAAAAATGCCAGCAAAGACAAGTCCGGTGCAAAGAAGCCAGAGGCCGTGCAGGCCGCCAAGACCGTGCAGGCAGCAACGGCCGATGTCGCACCGGTGTCCGTGCGCTCCAGCGCCATCCACATCGGCATCAGCGACAAGGACCGTGCCGCCATCTCCAAGGGCCTGTCGGCCCTGCTGGCCGACACCTACACGCTCTATCTGACAACGCACAACTTCCACTGGAACGTCACGGGCCCGATGTTCAACACACTGCACACCATGTTCATGGGGCAGTACACGGAACTGTGGAACGCCGTTGATCCCATCGCCGAGCGCATCCGCGCCCTGGGCCATTTCGCACCGGGTTCCTATGCCGACTTCGGCAAGCTCACCAGTCTGGCCGACGTGCCCCACGATCCGCCCAAGGCCCTGGAGATGGTGCGCATCCTGGTGGCAGGCCATGAAGCCGTGGCACGCACGGCGCGCAGCCTCTTCCCGCTGGCCGACAAGGCCAGCGACGAGCCCACGGCCGACCTGCTGACCCAGCGCCTGACCGTGCATGAGCAGACCGCCTGGATGCTGCGTGCCCTGCTTGAAGAGTGATGCTGCACATGTCCCAAGCACCTGCCACGGCCCGGGAGTGATGACCGCGCATGCTCCGGACCTGGATTGACGCACACGCCGCCACGAGCGGCCTGTGCCTGGTACTGGCCGCCTTGGGCGGCCTTTTTTTCTACCTGCGCCTGCCCGCCGCCGCGCGGCTGCGCCATGCAGGCCTGCCGATGCCACGCGCCGCATGGCAGGGCCTGGTTGCGGCGGGCCTGCTGGCCGCGCTGGCCCTGGGCGTGATGGTGCGAGACATGCTGGGCCTGGGCCAGCCCGCAGGCTGCGACTCCTGCACCGACTGGCCGGTGCTGGACGATGCCCTGCACCAGTGGCTTGCTGGCCATGCCACCGATGCCTGGGTGCGCCCCGTGGTCGCCTTCACCCAGCTGGGCCATGTGGGCTGGATGGTGTCGCTGTCTGTTGCCGTGCTGGCGCTGCTGCTGTGGCGCCGCGACTGGCTGCATGCGGCCGCCTGGGTGGTGGCCACGGCGGGAGTCGGCCTGTGGATACGCGCCATCAAGACCAGCGTGGGCCGCCCGCGCCCCGTGGGCGGCTGGGTGCCCGAGGGCGGCTTCAGCTTCCCCAGCGGCCACAGCGCCGGCACCTTCGTGCTCTATCTGATGCTGGCCTGGCTGCTGCTGCCGTACCTGCGGCCTGCCTGGCGCTGGTGCGTGGGCCTGGCGGCCCTGGCCGTTGCCCTGGGCGTGGGGGCCAGCCGCGTCGTGCTGCGCGTGCACTATGCCAGCGATGTGCTGGCTGGCTGGCTGCTGGGCCTGGCCTGGATGGCGCTGGTGATCTGTGCCGTGGAGTGGGCGCAAACCCGCGTTGCCGGCAGGCGCGGCTGAGGCGCGCCGCCGAGCCCGCCCGCCCAGCGGCGACAATGCGGGCATTTTCGAATGTGATGCGTGCGATGGTCGGCCCACGGCCGCCATCGGCGCCCAGACGCCATGCCTACCTCCTCCTCTACGCCCATGCCTGCGCCCCGGCGCAGCAAACTGTCGCTCTACCTGGACCTGGTCCGCTTCAACCGGCCGGCCGGCTGGCTGGTCCTGGTCTGGCCCACGCTGGCCGCACTGTGGGTGGCGGCGGGCGGGTTTCCGGGCTGGCATCTGCTGGTGGTCTTCGTGCTGGGCACGGTGCTGATGCGCAGCGCCGGCTGCTGCATCAACGACATCGCCGACCGCGACTTCGACCGCCACGTCAAGCGCACCACGCAGCGCCCCATCACCTCGGGACTGGTCTCGGTGAAGGAGGCCGCGCTGCTGGGCGCGGCCCTGGCCCTGGTCTCGCTGGGCCTGGTGCTGACCACGCGCTGGGAGGCCGTGGCCTGGTCCGTGCCCGCCGTGCTGTTCACCATCCTCTACCCGTTCACCAAGCGCTTCTTCGCCATGCCCCAGGCCTTCCTGGGCATTGCCTTCAACTTCGGCATCGTCATCGCCTTCGCCGCCGTACAGGGGCAGGTGCCCGCCACGGCCTGGATTCTGTGGTTGGCCAACATGTTCCTGGTGCTGGCCTATGACACCGAATACGCCATGGTGGACCGCGACGATGACCTCAAGATCGGCATGAAGACCTCGGCCATCACCCTGGGCCGCTTCGACGTGGTGGCCGTCATGGGTTTCTTCGTGCTCTGCGGTCTGCTCACGGTCTGGGCGTTGGCACCCTTCGGCCTGGCCTGGCCTTTCTGGCTGGGCCTGGCCGTGGCTGCGGCCCAGGTGATCTGGCACTTCACCCTGATCCGCCACCGCACGCGCGAAGGCTGCTTCGTGGCATTCAGCAAGAGCCACTGGATCGGTGCCAGTCTGTTCGCGGGTGTGGCGCTGGGGTTTGCGCTGCGCTGAGGGCTCAGCGCTGAAAAAACAAGGGAGGCCGGTGCCTCCCTTTTGCATGGTGCCTGGGGCGCGCTGCGCCGGGCTCAGCGGCCGAATTCGGCGGCCAGCTCCTTGGCCCGTGTTTCCGCCGCCCGCATGGCGGCCACGAAATGCTCGGGCACCTGCTGCGCCTGCAGGTGCGTGATGGCGGCGTGGGTGGTGCCTCCTTTGCTGGTGACGCGCTGGCGCAGCACGTCGGCGCTTTCGCTGGAGCGGGCGGCCAGCTCCGAGGCGCCCTGGAAGGTGGCCACGCCCAGGCGGTAGGACTGCTCGGCCGTGAGGCCCATGTCAACGCCAGCCTGTGTCATGGCTTCCAGGAACAGGAAGACATAGGCCGGGCCCGAGCCCGACAGGGCGGTCACGGCGTCCAGGTGCGCTTCCTGGTCGACCCAGACGAACTGGCCCGTGGTGGCCACCACCTGCTCGATGGCGCTCTTGCCTGCGGCATCGACCTGGGCGCGGGCGAACAGGCCCGTCATGCCCTTGCCCACCAGGGCCGGCGTGTTGGGCATGGCGCGCACGATGCGGCCCGTGCCCAGCCACTGGGCGATGGCGTCCGTGGGAATGCCGGCGGCCACGCTCAGGTGCAGGGCCTGGGCGGTGTGCGGCGCCACGGCCTGGGCGGCTTCCTTGAAGGTCTGGGGCTTGACGGCCCAGACCACGATGCCGGCACCGTCCAGCGCGCTGGCGGCGGCCGCGGCATCGGCATGGGCCGTGATGCCGAAGTTCGTGCGCAGCGCGTCGCGTGCAGCCTCGAAGGGTTCGACGACGACGATGCGGTCTGCGGATTGGCCCTGGCCGATCAGTCCGCCGATGATGGCGCTGGCCATGTTGCCGCCACCGATGAAGGCGATGACAGGGGAGGCTGTGGAAACGGTGTTCATGCTGGTGGCGGTGGAGAAGGAAAACGAAGAGTTTAGAGCGTGTTCCCACCGTGCCAGCGCATGTCCACGCCATGGCTGGCGGCCAGGTCCAGGGGCTGCGCCGGGGCGCCGGGCCGCTGGCGCAGGGTGAGCGCGCAAGGGCCCTCTCCGCGCGTGGCAAGGCGCTGGCGCAGTGCGTCGCAGGCCGCCAGTGCCTGCACGTCTTGCAGCAGCAGGTCGAACCCCGGCAATGCCAGCCGTGCGCCCTGGTTGTCCAGCTTCTCCAGCGGCAGGCCCGGGCCCAGCAGCGCCCGGTAGCGGTCCAGGCTGGCGTCCAGGTCGTGCACGGCGACGGTCAGCGAGGCTACGCCCAGCGCGCCGTTGGGATGCTCGCGCACGCTGCCTTCGGGCACGCGCAGCGCGCGCGGCGTGACGTCGCCGCACAGGAAGGGCAGGTCGGGCGTGGCGTGGCGCGCCGTCTGCCACAGCAGTTGCGCGCCATCGGGGCGCACGCGGCCTCCGTCCACGGGGCCGATCAGGGTATCCAGCCCCCGCCCGCGCGCCTCGGCCAGGGCCTGGGAGGTGCTTTGGGGCAGCAGGGCGAAGTCCACCAGCCCTTCGCCATGGTCGCGCAGCGTGCGGTACCAGCGCTCTTCGGGCGCCGGGGAGGTCCAGGCAATGATCTCCAGGTAGGCGCCATCGGCAAAGACGACCAGTGCGTTGTGCGAGGTGCGGCCCGGATGGCGGCCGCCGATGACGACCTGGAAGCCCAGCGCGCGGTAGTCCGCCACGGCGGCCTCGAGGTCCTGCACGGCGATGACGATGTGGTCCAGCGGAAGTGCCATGAATGCTCCTGTGTTGTAAGGGGGTGCCGTCCGGATTCTCAGTCTTCTAGCTGGATCTTGTTGTCCCGCACGAAGCGGCCCCAGCGCTCATATTCCTGGCGCACCCAGCGGTCGAGGGCGGGTCCGTCCGTGGCCATGACTTCGAAGCCCGACTGCATGAGCTTGCTGCGGATGTCGGGCGTGTTCAGCGTGGCCTGGAAGTCTTCGGTGAGCTTGTGCACCGTGGCGGCCGGCGTGGCGGAAGGCGCGAAGACGCCGATCCACGAATAGGCCTCGAAGCCCGCAAAGCCCGATTCGGCCACGGTGGGAACGTCGGGCAGCTCGGGCAGGCGCTTGAGGCCGGTCACCGCCAGCGGCTTGATCTTGCCCGCCGAAATCTGGCCGCGCAGCGCCGCGTAGCTGAGCAGCGTGAGGTCGGACACATTGCCCAGCACGGCCTGCACGGCCGGGCCGCCGCCGCCGTAGGGCACGTGCAGCACGTAGGTGCCCGAGCGGCGCTTGATGTCCTCCATCACCAGGTGGTTCATGGACCCCAGGCCGGTCGATGCGTAGCTGTATTTGCCCGGGTTGCGGCGCGCCAGCTCCAGGAAGCCGGCCAGGTCCTTGGCGGGCACCGAGGCCGAAGCGCCGATCACCAGCGGAAAGCGAAGCGCCAGCGACACGCCCGTGAAGTCCTTGAAGGTGTCGTAGGGCAGCCGGGACTTGGCGATGGGATTGATGGCATGGGTGTCGAAGCTGAACAGCAGGGTGTTGCCGTCCGGGGCCGACTTGGCCACGTACTGGGTGGCGATCTGGCTGGCGGCGCCGGGGCGGTTCTCGACGATCACCGACCGCCCGGCCACCTCGCCCAGGCGCGGCTGCAGTATGCGCGCGGCGATGTCGGTGCTGCCCCCTGGCGGGAAGGTGATGACCAGCTTGAGCGGGGCGGCACCCTGCGCGAACGCCGTGCCCGCCGGCCCCAGCAGGGATGCGGCGGCCATGGCCAGCAGCAGCTGGCGGCGGTAGAGGTGGCGTGAAGGGCTGCGTGTAGGGCTGCGTGAAGGGCGGCAGGGCATGGAAACTCCTTTTCAAGCGCATTGACGGGCAGAGGGGAGAGGGGGTCTGTGCGTGGGGCCTGGCGTCAACCCATCCATTGGCTCACCGGCACGGCCGTGTCCTGGAGCTCTTGCGAGATCACATCCACCAGCGCCGGGCCGTCGTGCATCAGCGCAGCCTTGAGCGCGGCCTCGAGGTCTGCCGGGTCATGCACCTGCCATGCCTTGACGCCGAAGGCCTCGGCCACGCGGGCATGGTGGGTGCGGTTGAAGTCGACGGAGAAGTAGCGTTCATCGTAGCCGGACTTCTGGCTGGCCTTGATCCAGCCGAACACGCTGTTGGAGAACACGATCATCTTCAGCGGCACGTTGCGGCGCACGATGGTTTCCAGCTCGCCGCAGGTGAAGCCGAAACTGCCGTCGCCCATGACCGCGACGACCACGGAATCGGGCTGGCCGATGGCTGCGCCAAAGCCGGCGGACATGGCAAAGCCCAGCGCCCCGTGCGCGCGGTTGGTGATGAAGTGCCGGCCGGCCTGGGGCGCGTCGAAATAGGCCGTGAAGTAGGGGCAGGGCGTGCCGGGGTCGGCCACCACGATGGCGCGCGCGGGCAGCAGGCGGTTGAGCGTGTCCACCACGCGCTCGGGCTTGATGGGGCGCTCCAGCGAGGCGGCCAGCGGCGCGAAGAAGGCCTGCTTGGCGGCGCGCGCGGTGGCCGCCAGCGCGGCGCCGTCCGCGGCATCGGCGGGGCGGCGGGCGATGCGCTGCTGCACGGCTGCGTGCAGCGCCTGCAGACCCAGCAGGGCGTCGCCCACCAGGGCCACGTCGGTGCGGTAGTTGGTGCCTATGGTCATGGCGTCCACGTCCAGATGGACGATGGTCACCTTGCGCGAGGGCATCTGCCAGTGCTCGGTGGTAGTGGAGCCGGCGCGTGCGCCGATGAACATCACCAGATCGGCCTGCGCCACCACGGCGCGCGTGGCCTCGACGCCGCCATTGGTGCCCACCACGCCGGCATTGAGCGGATGGCTGCCGGCAAGACTGCCCTGGCCGCTGACGCTGGAGCACACGGGCGCGTTGAGCAGGGTGGCCAGCGCATCCAGCGCGGCGCTGGCGCCCGCGATGAGCACGCCGCCGCCGCAGATCAGCACGGGGCAGCGGGCCGCCACCAGACGGTCGGCAGCCTCGGCCACGGCCGCCGGATCGGGGGCGGACCGGTAGGCCGGATAGTGGTCATGCCCTGGCTGGGCCCAGACATCGGCCGGATCCAGCGTGTGCTTTTGCACGTCATAGGGCAGGCAGATATGGGTGGCGCCGGGCCGGCCCGTGGTCATGGCGCGAAAGGCGCTGCGCACGGCATGCGGAATCTGGTCCACGCGGTCGATGGTGGTATTCCACTTGGTCAGCGGCCTGTACAGCGCCTGCTGGTCCAGTTCGGTCAGCGGGAACTTGCCACGCGCGCCCACGGAAACGTCCGAGGTGATGCCCAGCACGGGCACCGAGGACTCGTTGGCCTCGGCCAGGCCGGGCAGCAGGTAGGTGGCGCCGCCGCCGCTGGGGCCTTCGCACACGCCCACCTTGCCGGTGACGCGCGCATAGGCGTCGGCCATGTAGCCGGCGCTGCGCTCGTCCCGCGTGAGGATGTGGTCCATGCCGTGGTCCAGCCGCGCCATGGCGTCGTAGAAGGGCAGGCTGGTGTCGCCGCACAGGCCGAAGATGTGCTTGACGCCGTTGAGCTGAAGCATGCGGACCATGGCGTCGGCGCCATTGAAAGCGGTGGTCATGTCGGGAGTCTCCGGGCAGGTTGGATGAGGGGTTTTTAAGAATCCATTTCAGTATACTTAAAAGTATCCAAAGCGCCAGAGGGCACAATGGCGCCATGAAAATCTCCAACATCCGCCACGAACGGGGCTCCAGCGTCTACAGCACGCTGCGTGACATGGCCATTTCCTACGAGTTCAAACCGGGCGAGCGCCTGAGCGAGAGCGAACTGGCCCTGCGCCTGGGCGTGAGCCGCACGCCCGTGCGCGAGGCACTGACGCGGCTGGTGGCCGACGGTTTTCTGCTGCCCGCCAGCCGCGGCTACATGCGGCGCGAACTGGACGTGAAGGAGTCGCTGGACCTGTACGAGGCCCGCGTGGCCGTGGAGCGCGAATGCGTGCGCTTGGCCGTGGAGCGCGCCACCGATGCCCAGATCGACGAGGCGCGGGCCTATCTGGAGCAGAGCCAGCGCGTGGCCTCCGACACGCCGGTGCGGCAGCTGGTGGACCTGGACGAGGGATTCCATCTGCGCATTGCCGACATGGCTGGCAATGCCGAGCTGCGGCGCATGCTGGTGAGCCTGAACGAGCGCATCCGCTTCATCCGGTGGATCGACATGGAGAACGTGGGGCGCGCCTCCACCCAGCACGAGCACCTGGAAATCCTGCAGGCCTTGAGCGACCGCGACGCCCAGGCCAGCGAACGCCTGATGGCCGAGCACATCGGCCTGCGGCGCGAGCAGATCGTGGAGGCGATTGCGCGCGGTCTGACGCGCATCTACCTGCCGCAGGAGCAGGTGCAGGCCACGCCCTGAAGCGCCTTCAGGGGGCGCAGGGCGTCGAGGGCCGGTAGGCGGTGACCAGGATCTGGTTGGCCTGCGCCGGGTTGAAGTTGTCGTCGCTGGCGAACACCAGCACGCGCGTGCCATCGGGCAGCGGCGGGCCCCAGGCCATGGCCTCCATGTTGTCCAGCCGCCCTCGCTGAACCGTGGACAGGTCCGCAATCAGCTGCTTGGCTGCCACCTGCGGCGGGTTGCGCATGAAGCTGTCCATGGCCAGCGTATCGGGCGCTTGCAGGCCGATGCGGTACAGCCGCGCGCCAAAGCCGTGGCCCGGGCTGTAGGAGCGCTCCAGTACCAGCAGATGGTCGGGACCGTCCGGCAGGATTTCGCTGATGCCGTTGACCTCGCGCTGGGGCAGGGCCCAACTGGCGGCCGGCACGGCATCGGGCTGGTAGGCGATCTGGCGCAGCAGCCGGCCGTCGTCCAGGCTGACCAGGCTGATGCGCACGGGCGCGCCTGCCGTGGCGGCGCTGGCGCGCGGTCCGTCCTGGCGCAGCGGCGCCTCCAGGGCCAGCCAGGCCTGCTGTCCGTCCGGCGTGACGGCCAGCCCCTCGAAGCCGAAGTTCGAGCGCAGGCCCGGCCTGCCGTCCTTGTCCTTGAATGCGTAGAACCACCGCGCGATCTGGCGGCCCGTGGCGTCGGTCCTCACCAGCGAGGTGCCAAAGCCCCGGCCCGGGTCGCCTTCATCGGTCCACAGCAGGCCGCCGTCCGGCAGCAGGCGGATGGCTTCGGGGTCGGGCACGGGCTGGGTGGCGGGCGCAGCGTGGCGCGGGAGCAGCCGCTGGCCCTGGGCATCGCGCAGCGGGTGCAGCTCGGTGATCCGCGCCTGCCAGGGATTGGAGCCGGCGCGCTGCCCGGCAGGAACCTGCTCCACGCGCAGCCGCATCCAGCGTGCGGGCCCGCGCGCCGAGCGGTCATCGCTGATGGCCACGTAGTCGCCGCGCTGCGTGTCGTAGTCCAGGCCCGAGATGCCGCCGGTGGTGGCGCCATGGATGGGCTCATCGCGCGCAGTCGTGGTACTGCCCAGCCATTGCAGGCGTGCGCAGGCGGTGGGCTGCGGGACCGGCAGCGCCTGCGGTGGCGCGGCACAGCCGGCCAGCCACAGGCCGCAAGCAACCAGGCTGGCAAGCCGGCGCAAGACAGTCAGCCTCAGGCCGCCAGCGCGGTCTGGGCCACCGCATGCTCCCAGCGCGCCATCAGCTCGTCGGCGCGGTGCTTGTCCAGCGTGGGCACGAAGCGGCGCTCGGCCTTCCACAGCGCCGACAGTTCCTCGGTGCTCTGGTAGATGCCCGAGGACAGGCCCGCCAGGTAGGCCGCGCCCAGGGCCGTGGTCTCCACGCAGGCCGGGCGCACCACGGGAATGCCCAGCAGGTCGGCCTGGAACTGCATGAGCAGGTTGTTGACGCAGGCGCCGCCGTCCACGCGCAGTTCGCTCACCGGCGCGCCGCCGCTGGCCACCGCGTCGCGGCTCATGGCCAGCAGCAGGGCGGCGCTCTGGAAGGCGATGGATTCCAGCGCGGCCCGCGCAATGTGGGCCATGGTGGTGCCGCGCGTCAGGCCCGTGATGGTGCCGCGCGCATCGGGCTTCCAGTAGGGGGCGCCCAGTCCGGTGAAGGCCGGCACCATCATCACGCCGCCCGAGTCGGGCACGCTCTCGGCCAGTTGCTGCACCTGGCCGCTGTGCTCGATGGCGCGCAGCCCGTCGCGCAGCCACTGGACCACGGCGCCGCCCACGAAGACGCTGCCTTCCAGCGCATAGGCCGGCGCAGCGCTGGGCTGTGCCGCAGCGGTGGTCAGCAGGCCGTTGGCAGAGGTCTGGAACACGCCGCCTGTGTGCATGAGCATGAAGCAGCCCGTGCCATAGGTGTTCTTGGCCATGCCGGCGGAAAAGCAGGCCTGGCCGAAGAGGGCGCTTTGCTGGTCGCCGGCCACGCCGCCGATGGCGATCTCGCCGCCCAGCACCTCGGCTGCCGTGCGGCCGAAATCGGCGGCGGAAGGCAGCACCTCGGGCATCAGCGCGCGCGGAATCTCCAGCAGCGCCAGCAGATCGTCGTCCCACTGGTTGGTGTGGACGTTGAACAGCATGGTGCGGCTGGCGTTGGAGACATCGGTCACATGGCGGCGTCCGCCCGTGAGCTGCCAGATCAGCCAGCTGTCCACGGTGCCGAAGGCCAGTTCGCCGCGCTCGGCGGCGGCGCGTGCGCCATTGACGTTGTCCAGGATCCAGCGCAGCTTGGTGCCCGAGAAATAGGCGTCGATCAGCAGGCCGGTCTTGCCCTGGATGGTGTCGGCATGGCCGGCCTCGCGCAGCTGGGCGCACAGCGGCTCGGCGCGGCGGTCCTGCCAGACGATGGCGTGGTGCAGGGGCTGGCCTGTGGCGCGGTTCCAGACCACGGTGGTCTCGCGCTGGTTGGTGATGCCCAGGGCGCGGATGTCGGCCGCCGCCAGCCCGGCCTTGGCCAGGGCCTCGCGCGCCGTGGCCAGCTGGGTGCGCCAGATCTCGCGCGGATCGTGTTCGACCCAGCCGGGGCGGGGATAGATCTGCGGCAGCTCCAGCTGGGCAGAGGCCACGATGCGGCCCTGGGTGTCGAAGACGATGCTGCGCGAGCTGGAGGTGCCCTGGTCCAGGGCAAGCAGATAGGTCATGGTGCGGTATCCAGGAAAAGCAGGGCCGGTGCGCGTGTCCTGTGCGGGCGGTGGCGCAGCGGCTGCGGAAAACTTATTGCGCCACCACGCATTGCACCTCGGCTTCGCGAAGCAGTGCGTCGAAGGGCGCAGGGGGCGCGGTATCGGTGAACAGGCGGTCGATCTGGTCCAGGCGTGCCAGCTCCACCATGGCCTGGCGGTGGAACTTGCTGTGGTCGGCGGCCAGCCAGACCTCGCGCGACTGGGCAATGATGGTCTGGGCCACCTTGACCTCGCGCATGTCGAAGTCGCGCAGGCTGCCATCGGGCTCGATGGCCGAGATGCCGATCAGGGCGATGTCCACCTTGAACTGGCGTATGAAATCCACGGCGGCCTCGCCCACGATGCCCCGGTCGCGCGTGCGCACCACGCCGCCGGCCACGATGACTTCGCAGTCGGCGTTGGAGCTGAGGATGGCCGCCACGTTGAGGTTGTTGGTGATCACGCGCAGGCCCCGGTGCTTGAGCAGGGCCTGGGCCACGGCCTCGGTGGTGGTGCCGATGTTCAGGATCAGCGAGCAGCCGTTGGGAATGGCCTCGGCCACGGCGCGCGCAATGCGCGACTTGCCTTCGGCATGCAGCACCTGGCGCTGGGGGTGGCCCAGGTTCTCGACCGTGGCGCTGGGCACGCGCACGCCGCCGTGAAAGCGCACCATCAGCCCGGCATCTGCCAGCTTCTGAATGTCGCGGCGCACGGTCTGAAGCGTCACGCCCAGGATCTCGGCCAGCTGCTCCACCGTGGTGGACTGGCGGCTGCGGACTTCGTCCAGCAGCTGTAGTTGGCGGGGGTTGGTGTTCACGGCAAATCCATCGGAGGGGCGATCGGGGGGGCGGGTGGATGGTCGGGCAGTCAATCGGGCCGGGCGACGGGTTTATAGCGCATTTGACGCGGCCAGCCGTGGGCTGGGGAACTTTAAAACGAAGAAAAAGGAACAGCACCTAGGGTATGTGTTGATGGGCTGCGATCCGGAAAGAACAAAAATGAAGACGTTCGGGCCTTCAAACGCGCTTTGGAGGCCCGCCTTTCTCCTTGTTCAAATGCTGCCCCGGTGGCGGCCTCGTCAAAAGAGGGCAGTCGTGGAACTGGTGTTGGAGAGAATCAGCAAGCGTGTGGGCGGCCAGACCTGGCTGCACCCCATGCACCTGGAACTGGAAAGCCGCGCGGTGACCGTGCTGCTGGGCGCCACGCAGGCCGGCAAGACCAGCCTGATGCGCATCATGGCCGGCCTGGACGTGCCCACCGAAGGCCGGGTGCGCGTCGATGGCGTCGATGTGACCGGCATGCCCGTGCGCGAGCGCAACGTGGCCATGGTCTACCAGCAGTTCATCAACTATCCCTCGCTCACGGTGGCGGACAACATCGCCTCGCCGCTGAAGCTGCGCGGCGATCGCGACGTGGCGCAGCGCGTGCGCGCCCTGGCCGAGCGGCTGCACATAGAGATGTTCCTGGACCGCTATCCGGCCGAGCTGTCGGGTGGCCAGCAGCAGCGCGTGGCCCTGGCGAGGGCGCTGGCCAAGGGCGCTCCGCTGATGCTGCTGGACGAGCCGCTGGTCAACCTCGACTACAAGCTGCGCGAGGAACTGCGCGAGGAGCTGACCCAGCTGTTCGCCACCGGCAGCTCCACCGTGGTCTACGCCACCACCGAGCCCGGCGAGGCCCTGCTGCTGGGCGGCCACACGGCCGTGCTGCACGAGGGGGAGCTGCTGCAGTACGGCCCCACGGCGGAGGTGTTCCACCGACCCAATTCGCTGCGTGTGGCGCGGGCCTTCAGCGATCCGCCCATGAACCTGGTGCCCGCGCAGGCCGTGGACACCGGGTTGGAGCTGCCCGGCGGCGCGCGGCTGCCCATGGCGCTGCCGGTGGGCCTGGCCGTTGCCCGACCCCTGACCCTGGGCCTGCGCGCCAGCGCGCTGCGCCTGCAGGCCCGGCCCGGGGATGTGGCGCTGCAAGGCGTGGTGGAACTGGCCGAGATCTCGGGGTCGGACACTTTCGTGCATGCCACCACGCCCTGGGGCGAGCTGGTGGCCCAGGTCACGGGCGTGCACCACCTGGACCTGGGCAGCGCGGTCACGCTGCACCTGGACCCGGCCCATGCCTACGTGTTCGGCACGGACGGCGCGCTGCTGCTGGCGCCGGCGCGGCCCGGAGGACGATGAGATGGCCCGCATAGAACTCGATCTGGCCCACTCCTACAAGCCGAACCCGCAGCAGGACAGCGACTATGCGCTGCTGCCGCTGAGCATGGTCTTCGAGGACGGCGGCGCCTATGCGCTGCTCGGCCCCTCGGGCTGCGGCAAGACCACCATGCTCAACATCATGTCGGGCCTGCTGGTCCCCTCGCAGGGCAAGGTGCTGTTCGACGGCCGCGACATGACGCGCGCCACGCCCCAGGAACGCAACATTGCCCAGGTGTTCCAGTTCCCGGTGATCTACGACACCATGACCGTGGCCGAGAACCTGGCCTTTCCGCTGAAGAACCGCCGCATGCCTGCCGACCGCATCCGCGCCCGCGTGGGCCAGATCGCCGAGATGCTGGAGATGAGCGGCCAGCTCGACCAGCGCGCGGCGGGCCTGTCGGCCGACGCCAAGCAGAAGATCTCGCTGGGCCGGGGCCTGGTGCGGCCCGATGTCTCGGCCGTGCTGTTCGACGAGCCGCTCACGGTGATCGACCCCCAGCTCAAGTGGCAGCTGCGCCGCAAGCTCAAGCAGATCCACCACGAGCTGCGGCTCACGCTGATCTATGTGACGCACGACCAGGTGGAGGCCCTGACCTTTGCCGATCAGGTCGTGGTCATGACGCGTGGCCGTGCCGTGCAGGTGGGCACGCCCGCCCAGCTTTTCGAGCGGCCCAGCCACGCCTTCGTCGGCCACTTCATCGGCTCGCCGGGCATGAACTTCGTGCCGCTGCAGCAGGACGGCGGCCGGCTGCTGGCCGAGGGCCAGTACCTGTCCCTGCCCGCCGCACTGGCCAGCGTGGCGCCCGGCCTGCCCCTGAGCCTGGGCATACGCCCCGAGTACCTGGCACTGGCCTCGGCCGACGCGCCCGGTGCCGTGGCCTGCACGGTGGAGCGCGTGCAGGATGTGGGCACGCACCAGCTGCTGGTGGCGCGCCTGGGCGAGCGGCTTCTCAAGCTGCGCTGCGGCGCCGACGCCTTCCTGCCCGCCGCAGGGCAGACCGTCTGGGTGCAATTGCAGGGCCCCCACACCTGCTACTACGTCAACGAGGAGCTGCAGGCATGAGCCAGACCATCAAGCCCGTCAACCAGAAGGCCTGGCTGCTGATCCTGCCGGTCATCATCTGCGTGGCCTTCTCGGCCATCATCCCGCTGATGACGGTGGTGAACTACTCGGTGCAGGACATCATCAGTCCCGACCGGCGCGTGTTCGTGGGCACGGAATGGTTTGCCCAGGTCATGCGCGACGAGGAACTGCACTCGGCCCTGCTGCGCCAGATCGGCTTTTCGCTGGCCGTGCTGCTGGTGGAGATCCCGCTGGGCATCGCCCTGGCCCTGTCCATGCCGGCCCAGGGCTGGAAGGCCTCGGCGGTGCTGGTCGTGGTCTCGCTGTCGCTGCTGATTCCGTGGAACGTGGTCGGCACCATCTGGCAGATCTACGGCCGCGCCGATATCGGACTGCTGGGCGCGGCGCTCAACGCGCTGGGCGTGGACTACAACTACACGGGCAATGCCACCCATGCCTGGCTCACCGTGCTGGTCATGGATGTCTGGCACTGGACGCCGCTGGTGGCCCTGCTGTGCTACGCGGGCCTGCGCTCCATTCCCGACGCCTACTACCAGGCCGCGCGCATCGACGGCGCCAGCAAGTTCGCGGTGTTCCGCTACATCCAGCTGCCCAAGATGCGCGGCGTGCTGATGATCGCCGTGCTGCTGCGCTTCATGGACAGCTTCATGATCTATACCGAGCCCTTCGTGCTCACGGGCGGCGGGCCCGGCAATGCGACCACCTTCCTGTCGCAGTACCTGACGCAAAAGGCCGTGGGCCAGTTCGACCTGGGGCCGGCGGCGGCCTTCTCGCTGATCTATTTCCTCATCATCCTGCTGCTGTGCTTCATCCTCTACAACTGGATGCAGCGCGTGGGCACGGCAGACAAGGAAGGGGCAAAAGAATGATCACCACGCTCCCTTCGTTCACTGCCTCCTCGAGGGGGCTCGGCCTGCCTTGGGGTGGCCCTGCGGGAGGCCGGACATGACTGAAGACCGCCGTTTCCACAAGCGCACGCTGTTCCTCGTCGCCTACCTGCTGTTCGCCGTGCTGCCCATCTACTGGATGGTCAACATGAGCTTCAAGACCAACGAGGAGATCCTGTCGAGCTTCTCGTTGTGGCCCCAGCATTTCACCTGGGCCAACTACCAAACCATCTTCACCGACGCCTCCTGGTACTCGGGCTACATCAACAGCCTGATCTACGTGGCCATCAACACCGTGATCTCGCTGACGGTGGCGCTGCCGGCGGCCTATGCGTTCTCGCGCTACCAGTTCCTGGGCGACAAGCATGTGTTCTTCTGGCTGCTGACCAACCGCATGACGCCGCCGGCCGTCTTCCTGCTGCCCTTCTTCCAGCTCTACACCACGGTGGGCCTGATGGACACGCACATCGCCGTGGCCCTGGCCCACCTGCTGTTCAACGTGCCGCTGGCCGTCTGGATCCTGGAGGGTTTCATGAGCGGCATTCCGCGCGAGATCGACGAGACGGCCTATATCGACGGCTACTCCTTCCCGCGCTTTTTCCTCACCATCTTCCTGCCGCTGATCAAGGCCGGCGTGGGCGTGGCGGCCTTCTTCTGCTTCATGTTCAGCTGGGTGGAACTGCTGCTGGCGCGCACGCTGACCAGCGTGAACGCCAAGCCCATCGTGGCGACCATGACGCGCACCGTCTCGGCCTCGGGCATGGACTGGGCGACGCTGGCGGCGGCGGGCGTGCTGACCATCGTGCCGGGCGCCATCGTGATCTGGTTCGTGCGGCATTACATCGCCAAGGGGTTCGCAATGGGGAGGGTGTGAGGCACCCCCTGAGGCGCTTGCGCGCCTTCCCCCCGTGGCACGGCGCCTCTCTACCCGCTTCGCGGGGGAGGGGGACGACAGCCTCGCGGCGGGGCGGCCCTTGCTTGCTGTCCCTCGCTTGGGGCCGCGCCAGTTTCGACGGGCAGTGGTTTTTGTTTCTGAAAGGACTCGTCAATGTTTTCCTGGATGGCCTGGACGCTGCCGGTGGCGGTGTTCTTCAGTTGCATCGTGCTGATGCTGGTGGGCATGACGCTGTGGGAGTTGCGCAGCCCGACCGTGATGCGCAAGGGCTGGCTGCCGATGGCGACGACGCGCGGGGACCGGCTGTTCATCGGGCTGCTGCTGGCGGCCTATGTCAATCTGGCCTGGGTGGGGCTGGGCGAGAAGATGGCGCAGTGGTTCTCGCTGGAGGCCGAGCCTTCGGTGTGGATCAGTTTCGTGCTGTCCATGCTCGTGCTGGCCGTCGTGATGCGCAAAGGCTGATCACTTCATTCCATTTATCGACAGCCGGGTCCGAAGCTCCCCCGGGGCCCGCTGGTGCATGTGCATGTCGGGGAGACAGCAAGAATCTAGGAGACGGCAGATGAAACAACGACTTCACACCATCGCCCTCGCGGCGGCCCTGCTGGCGGCGGGGCAGGCGGCCTGGGCCGGAGAGGCGGAAGCCAAGAAGTGGATCGACGCGGAGTTCCAGCCCAGCACGCTGTCCAAGGACCAGCAGATGGCCGAGATGAAGTGGTTCATCGAGGCGGCCAAGAAGCTGCAGGCCAAGGGCGTCAAGGAGATCGCCGTGGTCTCCGAGACCATCACCACGCACGAGTACGAGAGCAAGACGCTGGCCAAGGCCTTCACCGAGATCACGGGCATCACCGTCAAGCACGACCTGATCCAGGAAGGCGACGTGGTCGAGAAGCTGCAGACCTCGATGCAGTCGGGCAAGTCCATCTATGACGGCTGGATCTCCGACTCCGACCTGATCGGCACGCACTACCGCTACGGCCGCATCATGAGCCTGACCGACTACATGGCCGGCGCCGGCAAGGACTTCACCAATCCGGGCCTGGACATCAAGGACTTCATCGGTACCAGCTTCACCACCGCGCCCGACGGCAAGCTCTACCAGCTGCCCGACCAGCAGTTCGCCAACCTCTACTGGTTCCGCGCCGACCTCTTCGAGCGCAAGGACCTCAAGGACAAGTTCAAGGCCAAGTACGGCTACGAGCTGGGCGTGCCGCTGAACTGGAGCGCCTACGAGGACATCGCCGAGTTCTTCACCAACGACGTCAAGCAGATCGACGGCAAGCCTGTCTACGGCCACATGGACTACGGCAAGAAGGACCCCTCGCTGGGCTGGCGCTTCACCGATGCCTGGCTGTCCATGGCCGGCGCGGCCGACAAGGGCATTCCCAACGGCATGCCCGTCGATGAATGGGGCATCCGCGTGGCCGACGACAAGTGCACGCCCGTGGGCGCCTCGGTCTCGCGCGGGGGCGCCACCAACTCGCCGGCCGCCGTGTTCGCGCTTACCAAGTACGTGGACTGGATGAAGAAGTATGCGCCCAAGGAAGCCATGGGCATGACCTTCGGCGAGTCCGGCCCCGTGCCGGCCCAGGGCCATATCGCGCAGCAGATCTTCTGGTACACCGCCTTCACGGCCGACATGACCAAGCCCGGCCTGCCCGTGGTCAATGCCGACGGCACGCCCAAATGGCGCATGGCGCCCGGCCCCAACGGGCCGTACTGGAAGGACGGCATGCAAAACGGCTACCAGGACGTGGGCAGCTGGACCTTCTTCAAGGACCATGACGCCAACCGCACGGCCGCCGCCTGGCTCTACGCGCAGTTCGTCACCGCCAAGACCACCAGTCTCAAGAAGACCATCGTCGGCCTGACGCCCATCCGCGAAAGCGACATCCGCTCCAAGGCCATGACGGACATGGCGCCCAAGCTCGGCGGCTTGGTCGAGTTCTACCGCAGCCCCGCCCGCGTGGCCTGGACGCCCACTGGCAACAACGTGCCCGACTATCCCAAGCTGGCCCAGCTGTGGTGGAAGAACGTGGCCCAGGCCGTCACCGGCGAGAAGACGCCCCAGGGCGCCATGGACAACCTGGCCGAGGAAATGGACCAGGTCATGGCCCGCCTGCAGCGCGCAGGCATGGCGCACTGCGCGCCCAAGCTCAACCCCAAGGGCGACCCGGCCAAGTGGCTCAGCGACAAGCAGGCGCCGTGGAAGAAGCTGGCCAATGAAAAGCCCAAGGGCGAGACGATTGCGTATGACACGCTGCTCAATGCCTGGAAAAACGGAAAAGTTCGGTAAAAGCACCCCCTGAGGCGCTGACGCGCCTTCCCCCGTATGCACGGCGCCCTCTCTCGCTTCGCGGGAGGGGGACGACGCCCTCGCCGCGAGGCGGCTCTTGCTCGGCGTCCCTGAGTTGGGCCGCGCCGGTTTTGGACGGCATGCCCTGTGCTGGCATCGCAGTCCATCGTTGGGGCTTCCGGGGTCGCAAAAACACAAAACGAAAGATAGCGAAGAAAAAAATACAAAAACGAGCGAAAATAGCGGAAAACCCGATTCCGTCCCCTTCGCATTGGGCGCAGGCGTGGCGTCCCGGGTGCTGACATGGCGGCTACATGGCGCCCTGTTAACTTGCCCCACATTCCTTCGTCGAAGATCCATGTCCCTCGCTGCTTCCCCTCTGCCCACCGGCCGCGCCGCCCTGCTGGAACGCCTGGCCCAGCCTGAAACCTACGATCTGGCCATCATCGGCGGCGGTGCCACCGGCCTGGGCGTGGCCCTGGACGCGGCGGCGCGCGGGTTCAAGGTCGTGCTGGTGGAGTCGCATGACTTCGCCAAGGGCACGTCCTCGCGTGCCACCAAGCTGGTCCATGGCGGCGTGCGCTACCTGGCGCAGGGCAACATCGCCCTGGTGCGGGAAGCGCTGCATGAGCGCACCACGCTGCTGCACAACGCGCCCCACCTGGCGCAGCCGCTGGCCTTCGTCATGCCGTCCTACAAGCTGCTGGACACGCCGTTCTATGGCATCGGCCTCAAGATGTATGACGCGCTGGCCGGCAAGGCAGGCCTGGGCGCCACGGAATTCCTCTCGCGCTCCAGCACCGTGAAGTGCCTGCCCACCGTGCGGCAGCAGGGCCTCAAGGGCGGCGTCAAATACTGGGACGGCCAGTTCGACGATGCCCGACTGGCGCTGGCGCTGGCCCGCACGGCCGCTGCCAAGGGCGCGCTGCTGGTCAACTACTGCCCCGCACATGAACTGCTGCACGAAGGCGGCAAGGTCGCCGGCCTGATCTGCGAAGACTCGGAATCCGGCCAGCGCTTCACGCTGCGCGCCAAGTGCGTGGTCAACGCCACCGGCCCCTGGGTGGACCTGTTCCGCCAGCAGGACGCCGAGGCCCAGGGCCGTCCCGTCAAGCCCATGGTCGCGCCCAGCCAGGGCGTGCACGTGGTCGTGGACCGCGACTTCCTGCCCAGCGACCATGCCCTGCTCGTGCCCAAGACGGCCGATGGCCGCGTGCTCTTTGCCGTGCCCTGGCTGGGCAAGGTCATCCTGGGCACCACCGACACGCCGCGCAACGACCTGGCGCGCGAACCCCTGCCTTTCCCCGAAGAACTGGACTTCATCCTCACCGAGGCAGGCCGCTACCTCACGCGCCAGCCCACGCTGGCCGACGTGCGCAGCATGTGGGTGGGCCTGCGCCCGCTGGTCAAGCCCCAGGACGACGATGGCGAAAACACCAAGAAGATCAGCCGCGAGCACACCGTCATGTCCAGCCGCACCGGCCTGGTGACCGTCACGGGCGGCAAGTGGACCACCTACCGCGCCATGGCCGAAGACGTGCTCTCCGAATGCTTTGCCATCGGCCGCCTGCCGCACCGCCCCGGGGGTGTCACGGCCCGCCTGCCGCTGGCCGGCGCCCCGGCCGAGTCCGCCGTGCACCACCGCATGAACCAGATCCAGGGCCTGCATTCCTACGGCACGGAAGCCTCGGCGGTGCAGGCGTTGCCGGGCAACGACGAATGGCTGGCCGACGGCCTGAACGAAGCCATGGTGCGCTTTGCCGCGCGCTTCGAATACGCGCGCACCGTGGAAGACGTGCTGGCGCGCCGCAGCCGCCTGCTGTTCCTCGATGCGCGCAAGGCCGCCGAAGTGGCCCCGCGCGTGGCGGCCATCCTCCAGGAGGAGCTGGGACACGACGCCGGCCTGGCGGACTTCATGCCGCTGGCGGCGCAGTACCTGCCTGCCTGATCCTGTCCATCTCCATGCACAACGCCCTGCAACGCAGGGCGTTGTGCTTTCTGCGTAAGACGCTTGCGCCACGCATGATTGTCAAAATTGATGAATATATGTACTCGATTGGTTTTATGAATGAGAATGCGGTTCATGGCGCCCAGCTTCAGTGCCAGTGAACAGCAGCCAGCACAAGGCTGACGAGGGAGGGAAGCAAAAAGAAAGCGCTTGAAAGTGCGTTTTCCGCAGGGCAAGGGCCGCGCCCAAGCCCGACGCGGTGGCCCCAAAGCCGCTGCGCGGTCTGTGCCGTCGTCGGCGCGGTCCGTCCGCAGCCAACAATTGCGTTGAGTCTGCCACCCTTTGCCGAGCCCGCGTGGCTCGGCTTTTTTATGGGCGTCTCCGGTGGCATGGGCCGCTCGGGAGGCCCGGGCGGCCCCTCGGTTGCCGGCACCCTTGTGGGCGTTGCGCAACGCTGCCGGGCAGGGGCGGGAAAAGTCGCTAAGGGTTTGACGCGCAAAGGAATTTCTGGGACAATCCCATGCTTCACGTGAAAATCGTGAAGTTATCTGCCCAGTGGAAGCGCCGAGAAATGGTTTTTGGCGTGGACGACGGGCCCAAGACTGACTGGCTGCTCGCGGCCCTTGAGAAGACTCTGGGGCTGTCGGGTGTTTGCTGGAGCAAGTTGGGAATATTGAAATGATCCAAACAGAATCTCGGTTAGAGGTTGCCGACAACACCGGCGCGAAGTCTGTTCAGTGCATCAAGGTGCTGGGCGGTTCTCATCGTCGCTATGCGAGTGTTGGTGACATCATCAAGGTGAGCATCAAGGAAGCTGCACCGCGTGGACGCGTCAAAAAAGGCGAGGTCTACAGCGCGGTCGTGGTGCGCACGGCGAAGGGTATTCGCCGCGCTGATGGCTCGCTCGTCAAGTTCGACGGCAATGCCGCCGTGCTGCTGAACGCCAAGCTGGAGCCTATCGGCACCCGCATCTTTGGCCCCGTGACTCGTGAACTGCGCAACGAAAAGTTCATGAAGATCGTGTCCCTGGCACCTGAAGTTCTCTAAAGGAAGCACCATGAACAAGATTCGCAAGGGCGACCAAGTCATCGTGCTGACCGGCCGTGACAAGGGCAAGCAAGGCGTGGTCTCGGCTCGCAAGGACGACTCCCACCTGCTGATCGACGGCATCAACCTGGTGAAGAAGCACGTCAAGCCGAACCCCATGAAGGGCACCACCGGCGGCATCGTGGAAAAGGCCATGCCTATCCACCAATCCAACGTGGCCATCTTCAATGCAGCGACCGGCAAGGCCGATCGCGTGGGCATCAAGGTGCAAGCCGACGGCACGCGCGTTCGCGTGTTCAAGTCCAACGGCGCCGAAATCAAGGCGGCCTAAGGGGTAACACATGGCACGACTGCAAAAACTGTATCGCGAAAAGATCGCGGCTGAACTGAAGGAAAAGTTCGGCTACACCTCCACCATGGAAGTGCCCCGCCTGACCAAGATCACCCTGAACATGGGTGTGAGCGAAGCCGTGGCCGACAAGAAGGTGATGGACAACGCCGTGGCCGACCTGACCAAGATTGCTGGTCAGAAGCCCGTGGTGACCAAGGCCAAGAAGGCTATCGCCGGCTTCAAGATCCGCGAAGGCCAGGCCATCGGCTGCATGGTGACCCTGCGTGGCGTTCAGATGTATGAATTCCTGGATCGTTTCGTCACCGTGGCTCTGCCCCGCGTGCGTGACTTCCGTGGTATCTCCGGCCGTTCGTTCGACGGTCGCGGCAACTACAACGTCGGCGTCAAGGAACAGATCATCTTCCCCGAAATCGAGTACGACAAGGTGGACGCTCTGCGTGGTCTGAACATCAGCATCACGACTACGGCAAAGACCGACGACGAGTGCAAGGCACTGCTCGCCGCTTTCCGTTTCCCCTTCAAGAACTGAGGTGGCGCATGGCTAAAGTTGCATTGATTCAGCGCGAACTCAAGCGCGAAAAGCTGGCGGCCAAGTACGCTGCCAAGTACGCAGAACTGAAGGCAATCGCCGCTGACGCAAAGCGCAGCGACGAAGAGCGCGACGCCGCTCGCCTGGGCCTGCAGAAGCTGCCCCGTAACGCGAACCCCACTCGCCAGCGCAACCGCTGCGAGATCACGGGTCGTCCCCGTGGCACCTTCCGTCAATTCGGTCTGGGCCGCGCCAAGATCCGTGAACTGGCCTTCGCTGGCGACATCCCCGGTGTCACCAAGGCCAGCTGGTAAGCAAGCAGGAGAGATTAAACATGAGCATGAGTGATCCCATCGCTGACTTGCTGACCCGCATCCGCAATGCACAAATGGTCTCCAAGACCACCGTGACGGCTCCTTCCTCCAAGGTCAAGGTTGCCATCGCCCAGGTGCTGAAGGATGAAGGCTACATCGACGGCTTCCAAGTGAAGACCGACGCTGGCAAGTCCGAACTCGAAATTACCCTGAAGTACTACGCCGGCCGTCCGGTGATCGAGCGCATCGAGCGCGTGAGCCGTCCCGGCCTGCGCGTGTACAAGGGCCGCGACGCAATCCCCCAGGTCATGAACGGTCTGGGCGTGGCCATCGTCACCACTCCCAAGGGCGTGATGACGGATCGCAAGGCACGCGCCACCGGCGTGGGCGGCGAAGTGCTGTGCTACGTGGCCTAACGGACATTAAGGAGAAATACTGAAATGTCTCGCGTAGCAAAGACTCCCGTGGCCATCCCCGCAGGCGTGGATGTGTCCATCAAGGCTGACCAGATCAATGTGAAGGGCACCGGCGGCACGCTGTCGCTGGCCCAGAACGTTCTGGTGAAGATCTCCAACAACGAAGGCAAGCTGTCTTTCGAGCCCGTCAACGACTCGCGCGAAGCCAACGCCATGAGCGGCACCATGCGTCAGCTGGTGAACAACATGGTGGTGGGCGTGAGCAAGGGCTTCGAGAAGAAGCTGTCGCTGGTCGGCGTGGGCTTCAAGGCTTCGGCCTCTGGCGCCAAGCTGAACCTCGCGATCGGCTATTCGCACCCGGTGAACTTCGAAATGCCGGCCGGCATCACTGTTGCCACCCCCACGCCCACGGAAATCGTGGTCAAGGGTGCTGACCGCCAGGCCGTTGGCCAACTGGCTGCTGAGATCCGTGCCGTTCGTCCTCCCGAGCCCTACAAGGGCAAGGGCATCCGTTACTCGGATGAGAAGGTCGTGATCAAAGAGACCAAGAAGAAGTAAGGAGCTGCATTATGTTGACCAAGAAAGAGCAGCGTCTCCGTCGTGCCCGCCAGACCCGCATCCGCATTGCACAGCAAGGCGTGGCACGTCTGAGCGTGAACCGTACGAACCTCCACATCTACGCAAGCGTGGTGTCGGAAGACGGCACCAAGGTGCTGGCTTCGGCCTCGACTGCCGAAGCCGAAGTGCGCACCCAACTGGGCGCCATCGGCAAGGGTGGCAACGTGGCTGCCGCTACGCTGATCGGCAAGCGCATTGCCGAGAAGGCCAAGGCTGCAGGCGTGGAGAAAGTGGCTTTCGATCGCGCTGGTTTCGCATACCACGGCCGCGTGAAGGCTTTGGCAGAAGCCGCTCGTGAAGCCGGCCTGCAGTTCTAAGCGGAGCGGATAGAAATGGCAAAGTTTTCTCCCAAGGTGCAAGACGAAGGTCGTGACGACGGTCTGCGCGAAAAAATGATCGCGGTGAACCGCGTCACCAAGGTTGTGAAGGGCGGTCGTATCCTCGGCTTCGCTGCACTGACCGTGGTTGGCGACGGTGATGGCCGTGTTGGCATGGGCAAGGGCAAGTCCAAGGAAGTGCCTGCAGCCGTGCAAAAGGCGATGGAAGAATCCCGTCGCAACATGATCAAGGTGTCCCTGAAGAACGGCTCGATCCATCACACCGTGATGGGTCAGCATGGCGCAGCATCCGTGATGCTGAACCCCGCTCCCAAGGGTACCGGCATCATCGCCGGCGGCCCGATGCGCGCCGTCTTCGAAGTGCTGGGCATCACCGACATCGTGGCCAAGAGCCATGGCTCGTCGAATCCCTACAACATGGTCCGCGCGACTTTTGACGCTCTGAAGAACTCCACGACCCCTTCGGAAGTGGCAGCCAAGCGCGGCAAGTCGGTTGAAGACATCTTCACCGCCTGATCGGAGTCAATCACATGACAACGCAACAAACCGTGAAGGTGCAACTGGTGCGCAGCCCCATTGGCACCAAGGAATCGCACCGCGCCACCGTCCGTGGCCTGGGCCTGCGCAAGCTGAATAGCATCAGCGAACTGCAGGACACGCCTGCTGTGCGCGGCATGATCAACAAGATCAGCTATCTGGTCAAAGTCCTCTGAAAGGATTGATGATGGAACTCAATAGCATCAAGCCTGCAGCAGGTGCCAAGCATGCCAAGCGCCGTGTCGGCCGCGGCATCGGCTCCGGCCTGGGCAAGACTGCCGGCCGTGGTCACAAGGGCCAGAAGTCGCGTTCGGGTGGCTACCACAAGGTGGGCTTCGAAGGCGGTCAAATGCCTCTGCAGCGCCGTCTGCCCAAGCGTGGCTTCAAGTCGCATCTGCTGAAGTTCAACGCAGAAGTGACCCTGTCCGCTCTGGAACAGCTGGGCCTGGCCGAAGTCGATCTGGCAGCTCTGAAGCAAGCCGGTCTGGTTGGTGAAATCGCAAAGGTGGTCAAGATCATCAAGAGCGGTGAAATCAGCAAGGCTGTCAAGCTCAACGGCATCGGCGCTACCGCCGGCGCCAAGGCTGCCATCGAAGCTGCCGGCGGCAGCATCGCCTGATTAATGATCTGAAAGAAGACATCCGTGGCTACTAGCGCAGCTCAAATTGCAAAAACCGGAAAATTCGGCGATCTTCGCCGCCGTCTGGTTTTTCTGTTGCTCGCGCTGGTCGTTTACCGCATCGGGGCTCATATCCCCGTGCCGGGCATCGATCCAGCGCAGCTGCAGCAGCTGTTCAATGGCCAGCAGGGCGGCATTCTCAATCTGTTCAACATGTTCTCGGGTGGGGCGCTGTCGCGCTTCACGGTGTTCGCACTGGGGATCATGCCGTACATCTCGGCATCGATCATCATGCAGCTCATGACCTACGTGGTCCCTACATTCGAGCAGCTGAAAAAGGAAGGTGAATCGGGTCGTCGCAAGATCACCCAGTACACCCGCTATGGCACTCTGGGCCTGGCGATTTTTCAGTCCCTGGGAATTGCCGTGGCTCTGGAAAGCTCCGCAGGTCTGGTTCTGAGCCCCGGTTTCGGCTTCCGCCTCACGGCGGTGGTCAGCCTGACGGCCGGCACCATGTTCCTGATGTGGCTCGGTGAACAGATCACGGAACGTGGTCTGGGCAACGGCATCTCGATCCTCATCTTTGGAGGTATCGCCGCAGGTCTGCCGAGCTCCATCGGTGGTCTGCTGGAGCTGGTGCGCACCGGTGCCATGAGCATCCTGGCCGCGATCTTCATCGTTCTCGTGGTGGCAGCCGTGACGTACTTCGTCGTGTTTGTCGAGCGGGGACAGCGCAAGATCCTGGTGAACTATGCGCGTCGTCAGGTGGGTAACAAGGTGTATGGCGGTCAGTCTTCGCACTTGCCGCTGAAGCTGAACATGGCGGGGGTCATTCCTCCCATCTTCGCTTCCTCGATCATCTTGCTGCCGGCGACCGTTGTGAACTGGTTCAGTGCAGGGGAATCCATGCGCTGGCTGAAGGACATTGCTAGCACGCTGACCCCCGGTCAGCCGATCTATGTGATGCTCTACGCCACCGCCATCATCTTCTTCTGCTTCTTCTACACGGCCCTGGTGTTCAACAGCCGGGAAACCGCCGACAACCTGAAGAAGAGTGGTGCCTTCATCCCCGGGATCCGTCCCGGTGACCAGACGGCCCGCTACATTGACAAGATCCTGGTTCGCCTGACCCTGGCTGGTGCGGTGTACATCACATTCGTGTGCTTGTTGCCCGAGTTCCTGATCCTGAAGTACAACGTCCCGTTCTACTTCGGTGGTACATCACTGCTGATTATTGTGGTGGTGACCATGGACTTCATGGCCCAGGTGCAGAACTACATGATGTCGCAACAGTACGAATCGCTCCTCAAAAAGGCGAACTTCAAAGCGACACTTGGCAATTGAACTAAGTGATGGGCCTGGCCGGCGGTGCCGGCGGGTCCAGTAAGAGTTAGTAGACGCCCATTCGATCTATCCATCGCGGGCATGTTTCCCGGTCGATAGGCCGTAACGGATGTAGAGTTTTAGGAGAATGAAATGAGAGTTTCGGCTTCGGTCAAAAAAATCTGCCGTAACTGCAAGATCATCCGCCGCAAGGGTGTGGTGCGAGTGATCTGCACGGACCAGCGCCACAAGCAGCGCCAGGGTTGATAGGAAAGTTTGAGGACGAATAATGGCACGTATCGCTGGCATTAACATCCCGCCGCATCAGCACGCTGAAATCGGCCTGACCGCTATCTATGGGATCGGTCGCACCACTGCACGCAAGATCTGCGAAGCCGCTGGCATCGCATATTCCAAGAAAATCAAGGAACTGACTGACGGCGATCTGGAAAAGATCCGCGATCAGCTGACTTCCCTGACGCTGGAAGGTGATCTGCGTCGCGAAACAACGATGAACATCAAGCGTTTGATGGACATCGGTTGCTATCGCGGTTTCCGTCATCGTCGTGGCCTGCCCATGCGTGGTCAGCGTACCCGCACGAATGCACGTACCCGCAAGGGTCCGCGCAAGGGTGCCGCGGCTTTGAAGAAATAAAGAGATTGAAAGATCACTATGGCTAAGTCTCCCGCAAACAACGCTGCACAGCGCGTTCGCAAGAAAGTCCGTAAGAACATTTCGGACGGCATTGCCCACGTGCACGCTTCGTTCAACAACACGATCATCACCATCACCGACCGCCAAGGCAACGCTCTGTCGTGGGCCTCGTCGGGTGGCCAGGGCTTCAAGGGTTCGCGCAAGTCGACTCCCTTCGCTGCCCAGGTGGCTTCGGAAGTGGCTGGTCGTGCTGCCATCGAACAGGGCATCAAGAACCTGGACGTCGAAATCAAGGGTCCCGGTCCCGGCCGTGAATCCTCGGTTCGCGCCCTGGGCGCCCTGGGCATCCGCATCACTTCCATCGCGGACGTGACGCCGGTTCCCCACAACGGCTGCCGCCCTCAAAAGCGCCGTCGTATCTAAGCTTTTTCACCAAGCCCACCGCCGCCCAGATGTGTAACATCGCGGGCGGCTCCCGTGCTTGTGCACGGCAGATGACACAAAGGAAATCAAGTGGCACGCTATATCGGCCCCAAGGCCAAACTCTCCCGCCGTGAAGGCACTGACCTGTTCCTGAAGAGCGCACGTCGCTCGATCGCCGACAAGTCCAAGTTCGACACCAAGCCCGGTCAGCACGGCCGCACTTCCGGTCAGCGTACTTCCGACTTCGGCCTGCAGCTGCGTGAAAAGCAGAAGGTCAAGCGCATGTACGGCGTGCTGGAAAAGCAATTCCGCCGCTACTTCGAAGCCGCCGACAAGAAGAAGGGCAACACCGGTGCCAATCTGCTGTCGCTGCTGGAGTCGCGTCTGGACAACGTGGTGTACCGCATGGGCTTCGGCTCGACCCGCTCGGAAGCGCGTCAGCTGGTGTCGCACAAGGCCATCACGGTCAACGGCCAATCCGTCAACATCCCTTCCTACATGGTGAAGGTGGGTGACGTGGTCGCCGTGCGTGAAAAGTCCAAGAAGCAGGCCCGCATCGTCGAAGCCCTGCAACTGGCTGGTCAAGTCGGTTTCCCCGCATGGGTGGAAGTGTCGGCCGACAAGGCTGAAGGCACGTTCAAGAAGTCGCCTGACCGCGACGAGTTCGGTGCAGACATCAACGAATCCCTGATCGTTGAGTTGTACTCGCGTTAATTCCGCGCAGCGACATTTCTGTAAAACCGTCCCCCAGCCGCGAGGCATCGCGCTGGGGTGCTTCACCAGCCTTACCGGTGTAACGAGCCGGGGGTATTGAGAGGAAGTCTGCATGCAAACCAATTTGCTGAAGCCCAAGACGATCAATGTCGAGCAGCTTGGCCACAATCGCGCCAAAGTTGTTCTGGAGCCGTTTGAGCGTGGCTACGGCCATACGCTGGGCAATGCCCTGCGCCGTGTCCTGCTCTCGTCCATGGTGGGTTACGCAGCGACGGAAGTGACGATTGCTGGTGTGTTGCACGAGTACTCGTCCATTGACGGTGTCCAGGAAGATGTGGTCAACATCCTGCTGAACCTCAAGGGTGTGGTGTTCAAGCTGCACAACCGCGACGAGGTCACGCTCTCCCTGCGCAAGGATGGCGAAGGCGTCGTGACGGCGCGCGACATCCAGACGCCCCACGACGTGGAAATCATCAACCCTGATCATGTCATCGCCAACCTGTCGCAAGGCGGCAAGCTGGACATGCAGATCAAGGTCGAGAAGGGCCGCGGCTATGTGCCCGGCAACGTGCGCCGCTATGGCGACGAGTCCACGAAGTCGATCGGCCGTATCGTGCTGGACGCTTCGTTCTCGCCCGTCAAGCGCGTGAGCTACGCCGTCGAATCGGCCCGCGTTGAACAACGCACCGACCTCGACAAGCTGGTGGTGGAGATCGAAACCAATGGTGCGATCACTGCCGAGGACGCCGTGCGCGCCTCCGCCAAGATCCTGGTGGAACAGCTCGCCGTGTTCGCTCAGCTGGACGGCGGCGATATCGCCAGCGTCTTCGATGCTCCGGCCGGTGGCCGTGGTGCCGCAACCGCCTTTGATCCCATCTTGCTGCGTCCCGTGGACGAGCTGGAACTCACCGTGCGTTCGGCCAACTGCCTCAAGGCAGAGAACATCTACTACATCGGCGACCTGATCCAGCGTACCGAAAACGAGCTGCTCAAGACCCCCAACCTGGGTCGCAAGTCGCTCAACGAGATCAAGGAAGTCCTGGCTTCCCGCGGTCTGACGCTGGGCATGAAGCTGGAGAACTGGCCGCCTGCTGGCCTGGAAAAGCGCTAAGCACTATAATTGCGGGCTCTCCTTTTTGGAGAGCCTCAGTGCCTCGGGCAGTACCTGATACGGCTGCCCGAATTAATCAACAACTTGCGCAAATTCGGTTGAGGCAAGCTGCAGATCCGGTAACGGGTCCAGGCTTGTATCCTTGTTTGCGCAAGCCCTAATTACATATTTTAGGAATAAAGCACCATGCGTCACGGTCACGGCCTCCGCAAACTCAATCGCACCTCTTCGCACCGCCTGGCGATGCTGAAGAACATGATGAATTCGCTCATCGAGCACGAAGCCATCAAGACCACCGTTCCCAAGGCCAAGGAACTGCGCCGCGTGATCGAGCCCATGATCACCCTGGCCAAGGTCGACACCGTTGCCAACCGCCGCCTGGCATTCGACCGCCTGCGCGACCGCGACAGCGTGACCAAGCTCTTCAACGAGCTGGGCCCCCGCTTCGCAAAGCGTCCTGGTGGCTACACCCGTATCCTGAAGATGGGCTTCCGCGTGGGCGACAACGCCCCCATGGCCTTCGTGGAACTGGTCGAGCGCGCTGAAGAAGGCGCCGCCGAAGCCAAGGCAGCTGAATAATCTGCTATAATTTTAGAATACCGCGCGATGGAGCAGTCTGGTAGCTCGTTGGGCTCATAACCCAAAGGTCGGAGGTTCAAATCCTTCTCGCGCAACCAAATTGAAAAGGGCTACGACAACTGTCGTAGCCCTTTTTTCATGCCCTCGCGCCAGGGCAAAGGCCAGGCAGACAGCCCGGCATCAGCCGCCCAGCTGGTTGCCGATGCGCTGGCCCAGCCGCAGGCGCACGCGGTGGGCGATTTCCTGGGCGGCATCGGGGCTGAGCACCTCGCTGATGTGCAGCAGCTCGGTGTAGTGCATGTACAAGAGGCCGCGCAGGGTCTTGAAAGCGGCCTCGTGGTCGCCGCCGCAGACGCTGGCGTCATCGGCCAGCACGCGCTCCACCACGCCGGCCTGCAGCAGCGGGATCTTGCAGATGACGGCGTGGCGGGCGATCTCCAGGTCGATCTCCTGGAGCCGGCATTCCCATTCCTCGGGCAAGAATCGGTTGGCTGGCATGTCGGCTTTTCTCCTTTTTTCACTGCATGGGTACACCGGGGCGAAAGGCTCCCGGTCTGGGGATGCTGTCATGTGAGCGGGGCTCGGTGGCCTGGGTCGCCAGGTTTACTGGCCCGGCCTTGATGCCTGTCAAACTTCGGTGGCGCAGGCGCCCGCTGGAAGCCGGGCTCATGCTGCACTGCATCATGATGTCAGTCATGCGGCGCGGCCGCCAGTGCCCGTGCAGGCTGGTGGGCTTTTGCTCCCGGCAGGCCATGCTCTCTCGGCGCCGCTCCGGCAACGCAAAGGATCCACATGCTCGAGAAGATTGCCTCGCTGTTCCGCTACTTCAAGTCGGCCGTGCCGTTCCGGCTGGTGCCGGCGCTGATCGCCACCGCCGTGCTGTTCGGGCTGCTGCTGGTGCCCGTGCCCGAGGGGCTGACGCCCAAGGGCTGGCAGCTGGTGGCCATTTTCCTGACCACCATCGTGGCCATCATTCTCAAGGTCATGCCCATTGGCGTGATGGCCTTGATGGCCATCGTGATCGTCTCGCTGTCCCAGGTCACGTCAGGCTCGTCCAAGGGCGCAGTCACCGATGCGCTGAGCAGCTTTTCCAGCCCGCTGATCTGGTTGATCGTGGTGGCCATCCTGATCTCGCGCGGCCTCAAGAAGACGGGGCTGGGCAACCGCATCGGACTGATGTTCATCGCGCTGCTGGGCAAGCGGACCATCGGCATCGGCTACGGCCTGGCGATCTGCGAGCTGGTGCTGGCACCGTTCACGCCCAGCAACACGGCGCGCGGCGGCGGTATCGTGCACCCCATCATGAAGTCCATCGCCAATGCCTTCGAGTCGGACCCGGCCAAGGGTACGCAGGGCAAGGTGGGCACCTATCTGGCCCTGGTCAACTACCACGCCAATCCCATCACGTCGGCCATGTTCCTGACTGCCACGGCGCCCAATCCGCTGGTGGTGGACTTCGTGGCCAAGGCCACGGGCCAGGCGCTGCACCTGAGCTGGACCACCTGGGCGCTGTACATGCTGCTGCCGGGCCTGCTGTGCCTGCTGCTGATGCCGCTGGTGATCTACCTTCTGTCGCCTCCCGAACTCAAGGCCACGCCCAATGCCGTGGAGTACGCGCGCAGCGAGATGGCACGCATGGGGCCGCTGTCGGGCAAGGAGCGCGTGATGCTGGGCACCTTCGGCCTGATGCTGCTGCTGTGGGCCAACGTGCCGCAGATGCTGTTCGGGCCTGCCTTCACGCTGGACCCGACGGTGGTCGCCTTCCTGGGCCTGTTCGTGCTGATCATCACGGGCACCATCGACTGGGATGACGTGCTGTCCGAGAAAAGCGCCTGGGACACGCTGGTGTGGTTCGGCGCCCTGGTCATGCTGGCCGAGCAGCTCAACAAGCTCGGCGTGGTGTCCTGGTTCGCGGTGGGGATGAAGAACGCCATCGTCGCCAGCGGCCTGGACTGGCTGCCGGTGGCGGCAATCCTGGTGGGCGTGTTCGTGTTCTCGCACTACCTGTTCGCCAGCACCACGGCCCACATCAGCGCCATGATGCTGGCCTTCCTGACCGTGGGCGCCCAGCTGATTCCTGCCGACTATGTCGTGCCCTTCATGCTGATGATGACGGCCGGCTCGGCCATCATGATGACGCTGACCCACTACGCCACCGGCACTTCGCCCATCATCTTCGGCAGCGGCTATGTCACGCTGGGCAACTGGTGGCGCGTGGGCGCGGCCATGTGCGTGATCGAGCTGCTGGTCTTTGCCGTGCTCGGCAGCGCCTGGTGGAAGCTGCTGGGCCTGTGGTGAGGGCGAAAGCCCTCATGCGGTGGTCCGTGGCTCGCCCAGCGACAGCATGAGCCGGTTGGCCCAGTTGAAGAAGGCCGTGCCGTGCAGCACATCGGAGATGGCGGCATCGTCCAGGCCGGCGGCGCGCAGCGCATCAATGTGGGCGGGCTCCAGCGCAGGCGGCGTCTGGGTCAGCGCCACGGCCGCCGTGACGATGGCGTTCCAGCGCGGCCCCAGGTCCGTGCCCGGGCCTTCGTCGAGCAGGCGCTGCACGTCGCCGCCCCGGCGCGAGAAGTGCGTGGCAAAGCGCGCATGGACCGAGGCGCAGTAGATGCAGCCATTGGCGCGCGAGGTGGCAGCGGCCGCCAGCTCCCGCTCGGCACGCGGCAGGCCGGCGTCGGGGTTGTAGAAGATGTCCTTGTCGGTGCGCGTGCGTGCGCCCAGCGTGTCGGGGTCGCGCGCCAGCAGGCGGAAGTAGGGCGACTGCGCGCGTGAGGCATCGACCAGGCCTGCATGGTGGCGTTCGGTCAGCTCGCTTTCGTCCAGCGGCTCAATCCATGGCAGCCAGTCGAGCTGTTCCTGGGTGAAGACCTGGGGAGCGGCGGAGTTCGTTGAGGTCATGGCTGGGCTTGCAGGGTGGTGGGTTGATGGGCGGCCGGGGGCGCGGGGCGTGCAGCCAGCACGCGCAGCCCCGCCACCACGCGGATCTGGAAGGACAGGAAGGACGCCAGCTGGGACACGATGACGATGTCCGTCTCGCTCCAGCCCGCCTGTTGCAGCGCCTGCAGGGCCCCGGCGCTGGCGTCGCGCGGGTGGTAGGCCAGCAGGTGGGCATGGGCCAGCGCCGCGGCCAGGCGCGCGCCCAGCAGCGCGGCATGGGCCGGGTCCACGGCATAGGCGGGGCCGCTCTGGTCCTCGCGGCTCAGCGGGCCTGCCGGGTAGCGGCCGTACGGCCCGTGCGGGCCGCTGCCGGGCTGAAGGCTTTGTGCACGGCCCCGCACGACTTCGGATGCCACGGCGACAGCCAGTTCCGCATCTTCGGCCGCCAGCGCCTTCGCATAGAAGGCGGCGCTGCGCGGCTCGCCATGCAGCCCGGCCGTGAAGGCGGCCAGGGCCAGCCGCTCGCGCAGCGAGACCGTGCCGGGCACGGGCTCGGCGGGCGTGAACAGGGCGGCAAAACTCTGCTGGGCCTGCGTGCGCGCCTCGGTGCGGTGGCGGCGCACGCGGTCCAGGGCGCTGCCGGGGGTGATGCCGGCGAGGTGGTCGATGACGTCGTCCGGAAAACGGGGCTGTACGGTGGTGTTCATGGTCATGCGGCTTGCAGCAGTCCGGCCCGGGCTGCGGGGAGGGAAGAGGGTGCCTGCAGATCTGCACGGCGCCAGCCCAGGGCTGGTGCCACATGGGCGGCCGTCAGCTCGATGGAGCGCAGGATGGCGTCGTGCGGCGGGTCGATGGAATGCACCTGGAAGACGATGTCGCTCACGCGCGCCAGCGCCGTGTCGGCGCGCAGCGAGGCGATGACCTCGTCGGGCGTGCCCACATGCACGTCGTAGGCGGCGATGAGATCGGTCAGCGGCGCCTGTGGATCGACGCGGGCCGCCCACTGCGAGGGCTGGGCGGCATGGCGCCGGGCCACGCGGCGCAGGCCGGCCTCGGCCCAGCGCAGCGCCTCGTCTCGGCGGTCGGCAACGAACAGCGTGCGCGAGCCCAGGATGCGCGGCGCCCGCCCTGCGGGCAGGCGGGCGAGGTAGGCGTCGATGATGGGGTTCTGGATCTCGGACAGCGTGGCCTGCGGCGCGCCTTCGGGCCGTGGCTGGGTGCGCGACAGCATCAGGCCGTCGCCGTTGGCCCCGGCCCGCGCGCCGCCCTCGGCCGAGAACGTGGCCTGCCAGACGCGCTCCAGCAGCTGCGGCGCGGCCGGGTACAGGTGCACGCCACCGGCCAGCGCGCGCCCGGCCCAGGCGTCCTGCAGCACGCCGAAGTTGCGCGCGAAGACGGCGCCGCGCTCGGCGCCCTGCACGCCAAAGGCCTCGAAGGATTCGGCCGTGCCGCCCGTGCCCAGGCCCACTTCCAGGCGGCCGCCGGTCAGCAGGTCCAGCACGGCCGCATCCTCGGCCACGCGCAGCGCGTTTTCCAGCGGCAGCGTGATCACGCCCGTTCCGATGCGGATGCGCCGCGTGCGCGCCGCCACATGGGCCAGGAAGACGAAGGGCGAGGGCAGGCCGCCCTCGCTTTCATGGAAATGGTGCTGGGCTACCCAGGCCGAGTCGAAGCCCTGGGCCTCGGCATGGGCGATCTGCTCGGCCACCAGGCGGTAGCGCTCGCCGGCCGGCGCATCGTCGAGCAGGCGGCTGAAGAAGCCCAGGCGCGGGCCGGTGCGGGAGCCGTGGCCACGGTTGGTATCAGGCGGGGTGAGGGACAAAATCAATGCTCCTTTTGCCGGGAATGGCGTCCATGAGTTCGCGTGTGTAGTCGCTGGTGGGGCGCTGGAACACCTCCTCCACGCTGCCCGCGTCCACCACCCGGCCCGCGCGCAGCACCGATACCGTGTCGGCGATCTGGCGCACCACGGCAAGGTCGTGCGAGATGAAGAGATAGGTCAGCCCCAGGTCCTGCTGCAGCTGGGCGAGCAGGGCCAGGATCTGCGCCTGCACCGTCACGTCCAGGGCCGATACGGCCTCGTCCAGCACCAGCACCTGCGGCTGCAGCACCAGGGCGCGCGCAATCGCCACGCGCTGGCGCTGGCCGCCCGACAGCGCATGCGGGCGCCGCTGCAGCACGGCGGCCGGCAGGCCCACGCGCTCCAGCATGTCGTGCACGCGCCGGCGGCGCTCATCGGCCGGCAGCGGGTCGAAGTTCAGCAGGGGCTCCTCGATGATGTCGAACACGCTCTGGCGCGGGTCCAGAGAACTGAACGGGTTCTGGTAGACCAGCTGCACGCGGCGGCGCAGCTGGCGCAGGGCCTCGCCGCGCAGGCCCGTGACCTCGGTGCCTTCGATGCGGATGCGGCCCGCCGTGGGCCGGCCCAGGCCCACGATGGCGCGGATGGTAGTGGTCTTGCCCGAGCCCGACTCGCCCACGATGGCATGTGTGCTGCCCCGGCGCACGCGCAGCGACACGCCGTCCACGGCGCGGAAGATGCCGCGCCCGTGGGCCGAGGCATGGCCGGGCGCCGCGAACTCGTGCACCAGGTCCTCGACTTCGATGGCCCAGTCATCGGCCGTGGCGGGCCTGGGCGTGCGGCGCGGCGCGGGCGCCAGCGAAGGCGCATCGGCCAGCAGCCGCCGCGTATAGGCGCTTTGCGGATTGCGCAGCAGCTCCAGCGTGGGGCCCTGCTCCTGGATGCGGCCGCCCTGCATGACGACCAGGCGGTGCGAGCGGTCGGCCGCCACGCCCAGGTCATGCGTGACCAGCAGCACGGCCGTGCCGGTCTCGCGGCGCAGCGCGTCGATCAGGTCCAGGATGCGCCGCTGCACGGTCACGTCCAGCGCGCTGGTGGGCTCGTCGGCAATGATGAGGGCGGGCCGCAGCGCAATCGCAATGGCGATCAGCACGCGCTGGCGCATGCCGCCCGACAGTTCGTGCGGATACTGGCGTGCGCGCAGCGCGGGCTGGGACAGGCCCACGCGGGCCAGCAGCTCCAGCACGCGCGCCTGCACGGCCGTGCGGTCGCGCAGTCCGTGGATGCGCAGGATCTCGCCCACCTGGTCGCCCACCGTGCGCACGGGGTTCAGCGACATGGTGGGGTCTTGCGGCACCAGGCTGACCACGCGGCCGCGGATGGCGTTCCAGCGTGCGGCCGGCCAGCCCGAGACCTCGGTGCCCTGCAGGCGGATGCTGCCGTGCTCGCGGTGGCCGTTGTCGGCCAAAAGGCCGATCACGGCCTGGGCCGTGGTGGTCTTGCCCGAGCCCGATTCGCCGACCAGGGCCACCACCTCGCCCGGCGCCACGGAAAACGACACGCCGTGCACCACGCGCTGCGCCTGGCCTGCGGCATCGCGGTAGGCCACGGCCAGGTCCTGCACTTCGAGCACGGGAGCGGTCGTTGCCACCGCTGGTGCGGCGTGGATGCGTTCCTCGATGGCGGCGCTCATGCAGGCCTCCGTGCGAAGGCCGTGGCGATGCGGTTGGCCGCCAGCACCACGGCCACCACGATCAGGCCCGGCGCCGTGGTCAGCCACCAGGCGGTGGCGATGTAGTTGCGGCCCTCGGCGATCAGCAGCCCCCATTCGGGCGTGGGCGGCGGCGCGCCGTAGCCCAGAAAACCCAGGGTGGAAATCGCAAGGATCGCCGAGCCGAACTGCAGCGCCGCCATGGCGATGACCGAGGTCAGCGAGTTGGGCAGCACATGGCGCCACAGCACGGCGGCAAAGCGCCCGCCGCTGCCAAAGGCGGCCTCCACGTAGTCGGAGCGGCGCACGCGCACCACCTCCGAGCGCACCAGGCGCGCGAAGCTGGCCACCGAGACCACGCCCACGGCAATGGCCGCGTTGATGGTGCCAAAGCCCAGCACGATGATGATGGTCAGCGACAGCAGCAGCGAAGGCACGGCCAGCAGCACATCGACCAGGCGCATCAGCGCATCTTCCGTGCGCCCGCCCGTGGCCCCGGCCAGCAGGCCGATCAGCGTGCCCACGGCCAGGCCCACGCCCACGGCCACGAAGGCGCCCGACAGCGAATGCACGGCGCCATGCACCACGCGCGCCCACAGGTCGCGCCCCAGCGCGTCCGTGCCCAGCCAGTGCGCGGCGCTGGGCGCCAGCAACTGCTGGCCGGCCTGGCCCGCGATCGGGTTCTGGTGGGCAAACCAGCCGGGCGCCAGCGCCCACAGCGCGGCCACGGCAATCACCAGCCAGGCCAGGGCCAGCGTGGGTGGCAGGCGCTTCAGGGATTGCAGGCGGGCCGGCAAGGCGAAGCTGCGGTGCGGGGCGGCTGGCGCAGGGGCCAGGGACGACGCTGGCAGCGCCGTGGGAATGGGAGTAGGAGTGGCGGGCGCGGCCTGGGCATCCAGGGCCGGGGAAAGAGCGCTTGAGACGGCAGTGTTCATGGCCGGTTCTCCACGGAATGGCGCAGGCGCGGATCAAGCAGCGGGTACAGCAGATCCACGGCGAGGTTGATGAGGACGAAGGCGGCGGCCGAGACGACCACCACGGCCTGGAGCACGGCCGTGTCCTGGTTGCCCACGGCCTGCTGGGTCAGCGTGCCCAGGCCATTGAGGCCGAACACGGCCTCCGTCACCACGGCGCCGGCCAGCAGCTCGCCGAACAGCACGCCGGCAATGGTCAGCGTGGGCAGCAGGGCATTGCGTGCCACATGGCGCAGCAGCACCCAGCGGCGCGAGGCGCCCTTGGCCCGCGCCACGGCCACGAAGGGCTGGGCCAGCACGGCGTCGATATTGCGCAGCAGCACCTGGGCCAGCGGCGCCGAGATCGGCACGGCCAGGGTCAGCGTGGGCAGCACCAGTCCTTCCCAGGGGCCGGGATTGATCACGGCGATCCAGCCCAGGCGGAACGACACCACCTGGATCAGCATGATCCCCAGCCAGAACACGGGTACCGAGACAAAGACCGAAGGCAGCGAATACAGCGCGTTGCGCAGCCAGGCAAAGGGCGCCAGGCTGGCAGCCGCCGCCAGCGCCACGGCCAGCAGCGCGGCTGCGGCAAAGCCCAGGGCCGCGAGCTTGAGCGTGGGCGGCAGGCTGGTGGCCAGGCCCTGGCTCACCGGCACGCCGGCCTGCAGCGAATAGCCGAAATGGCCCGTGAGGAACTGGCCCAGCGTGTGCAGGTACTGCTGCCACACGGGCTGGTCCGAGCCGTAGGCCGCGCGGATGTCGGCAATCTCCTGCGGGCCCAGGCCCAGCTCGGGGTTCAGAAACTTGATCAGCACGGCGTCGCCCGGCAGCAGCTGCAGCAGGATGAACGAGACCGTGAAGGCCGCCCACAGCACCAGGGCGGCCTGTGCGATGCGGCTGAGCAGATAGCGGCGCGGCATGGGAGCGGTTCCTCAGGGTGCGATCCGGTCAGCGCCTGGCCAGCCAGGTGCTGTAGAAGCTGGGCCGGCCCACGGCCTCGAAGCCCACGTCGCGCACCCAGCCTGCGCCCGCAAAGGCCTGGGGTTCCTCGAAGATGGGGATCACATAGGCCTGGTCGATCAGGTAGTTCTGCACTTCGCCGGCCAGCGCCAGGCGCCTGGCGGCATCGGTCTCGGCCGCGATGGCGTCGAACAGGCCGTTGAGCCTGGCGTCCTCGAAGGACTTGACCTTCTGGCTCACGCCGCCCTTTTGCAGCAGCACGTTGCGGTTGGTCGGGTAGTAGTTGCTCTTGATCACGTCGGGATCGGCGCGGCCCACCATGCCGGGCAGCACGCCGGTCTTGTCGGGGTCCAGCGTGTCCACCGCGCGGCTGCCCGCGTCGCCCGACAGCACGTTGAGCTTGATGCCCAGGCGGGCCCACTGCTGGGCCACCAGCTGCAGCGTCTCCTTGTTCTGCGGCTGGGGCAGGGACTCGTAGGTGGAGAGCACGAAATCGCGGCCGTCCTTCTGGCGCAGGCCGTTGGCGCCCAGCGTCCAGCCGGCCTCGTCCAGCAGCTGTTTCGCCTTGGCCTCGTCATAGGCCAGCTTGGCCGACAGGTCCACGAAGCCGGCCGCCGTGGAGGCAATCACCGAGCGCGCCTGCGGATAGCGCGGCGAGAACAGCGTCTCCACGATCTCCTTGGCATTGGTGCCGTGCAGCAGGGCCTGGCGTACCTTCAGATCGGCCACCAGGGCGTTGTCGGGGCGGATGGCCACGCTGTTGTTCACGCCGCGCGTGGGAGGGGCGTAGATGCTGAACTTCTGGTCCTCGACGCGCTTTTCGTCATAGGCCTGGATCTGGCGGATCAGCCCGGCCTGGCCGGCCAGCAGCGCGCCGATGCGCACGCTGTCCTCGGGCGTAACGATGAACTTCACCTCGTCCAGCCGCGCGCGGCCCTGGTGGGCCAGCTTGGCGGGACCCCAGGCGTAGTCCTTGCGCACCTTGAGCACCAGCTCCTTGCCCAGCGTCTCGCTGGCCACCACGAAGGGGCCGGAGCCGATGATGCGCGTGGCGTCGCCCAGCTCCTCGAAGGGGCGGTCCAGCGTGGCCGGCGAGACCAGGCCCGAGCCGATCACCGAGGTGCCCTGCAGGAAGCCCGGCGAAGGCTTCCTGAAGAAGAACTTCACCGTCAGCGGATCGACCACTTCGCTGCGCTCGTAGTTGTTGATCACCTCGGACACGGGCTGCTTGAGCGCCTTGTTGCCCAGGCCATAGGTGTCGAAGTTGCGCGCCACGGCCGCTGCGTCCAGCGGCGTGCCGTCGGAGAAGGTCACGCCGGGGCGCAGCTTGAAGCGGTACTCGGTGGCGTCGGCATTCACGGTCCAGGACTCGGCGATCCAGGGCTGGATCTCCAGCGTCTTCGGGTCCTGGTAGGTCAGCTTGTCGGTGATCTGGTTGAGCACGCCGCCGTTGGGATAGAAGCCTCCGGCCGGCGGATAGAGGTTGGTATGGGCCTGCTGCTCCAGGTAGACCAGGGTGCCGCCTTCCACGGGCCCAGCAGCCGCGCCTGCCTGGGCCGTATCGGCCTGCCTGGAGCACGCCGCCAGCAGCAGGCTGCTGCCCGCCAATACCGCTATCGCGGCCTTCCATGCCACCTGACCCGCCTTCGATTGGGAAAACACGTTCGTACCTCGCCGCCGCTGGGGCGCTGAAAAACAAGACTGCCGGCCACAGGACCGGCTCCATGTTTTTCATGCTATCGATGCCAAATATTTGCGCTCATATATTGAGTTGCATCGTTATTTGGAAAACGACTAAGGGATGGGGGCCCCGCATATCTGCCCAGTGCATAAGCGCAGACGGATTCGTTTGTTTGCCGCGCATGCGGCGGTCCCAACAATGGGCTGGTACTTCTTCACCGAAAGCCCGTCCATGAGCCATCTCAACGAATACCTCGCCGAAAAGCGCGCCGCCGTGCTCGCCCGCAGCGCCGCCGTCGCGGCCGGCACGGCCCAGCCCGCCCACCTCAAGGCCCATGTGCGTGCCGAGGGCCGCAGCGGCGTGCGCCGCCTGCGCATACGCGAGCACCAGGTCATCAGCGACAGCCCACCCGACTTCGCGGGCTACAACCTCGGCCCCAGCTCGCCCGAGCTGCAGCTGGGCGTGCTGGGCACCTGCGTCACCCACATCTTTCTGATCCAGGCGGCCGAGCGACAGGTGCCCGTGGAGAGCCTGGAGGTCGAGGTCACGGGCATCATCGATCCGCGCGGCGGCAGGCCCGGCCACGAGGCCACGCCCATCTGGCCGCATGAGATCGGCTACACCGTGCACATCGACTCGCCGGCCAGCCGCGCCGAGATCGATGCGCTGTTCGAGGCCGTGGAGCGCACCTGCCCCATCCTCAACCTGCTGCGCAATCCGCAGAACATCCGCGCCGAAGTGCGCCACACCGACTCCAGCGCCGCCGCGCGCCTGGCGGCCTGAACACCGTGCGGAAAGCACCCCTGCCATGACCCTGCCACTCGACCACATCGTCATCGCGGTCCAGGACCTGGAACGCTCCATTGCCGACTACACCGCGCTGGGCTTCAACGTGCTGCGCGGCGGCGAGCATCCGGGTCGCTCCACGCACAACGCCCTGGTGGTGTTTGCCGACGGCGCCTACTTCGAACTCATCGCCTGGCGGGCGCCCGCGCCCGAGGAACGCTGGTGGCAGCAGCTGCAGCGCCATGGCGAGGGCATTGTCGATTTCGCGCTGCTGCCCACCGAGACCGGCGCCGTGGTTTCCGCCGCCCAGGCGCGCGGGCTGGACTACGAGGCGCCCTACGAAGGCGGCCGGCTGCGCCCCGACGGCGCGCAGCTGCGCTGGCGCAACGCACGCGCCCGCAGCCAGGACCTGGGCGACCTCACGCCGCGCGCCCTGCGCGTGCCTGAGGGCGATGCGCGCGTGCATGCCAACGGCGCCACCGGCGTGGCCCGGCTGCACGTGGCCGTGCATGACCTGCGGGCCAGCCTGGCGCGCTGGCGCGCGCTGCTGGGCGAGGGCGCCGACATCGGCGAGGCCCGCCTGTCGGCCGATGGCGGCGCCTACCGCGCCTCGCTGAAGCTGGGGGGCACGGGGCCGGGCGCCACCGAGCTGGTGCTGTCTGCCCCAGCCCAGGGCGTGGCCACGGGCGCCCTGGGCCACCGGCTGGCCACGCGCGGCGAAGGCCCTTATGCGATCGGGCTGGACGTGCGGCGGCCTGCGCCTGCACGGGCACTGGACGAGGCCGCCACGCATGGCGTGCGCATCGTGCTCGCCCAGGATTCCCTGCCCCGGGAAACCGCTGCCGCCTAGGCGCAATGCGCGGGCGATAGAATGGCGCCCCGCTGACACCCATGCCCACTCCGGTGGGCGTTTTCGTTGCAGCCGCTGCAGCCTTCGCAGGCTGCCGTGGCGCGGCGCCGCTTGCCATGACGACTGCTTCCTCTCCTGCCACGCTGGGCATAGATTTCGGTACCTCCAACTCCGCCATGGCCTGGCGCGTGCCCGGCCAGCCCGCACGCCTGCTGCCGCTGGAAGGCGATGCCTGCGGCATGCCCACGGCGCTGTTCTTCCATACGGATGAGCACAGCACGCATTTCGGGCGCGACGCCATGGCCCAGTACCTGGATGGCGAGCCGGGCCGGCTCATGCGCTCGCTCAAGAGCCTGCTGGGCAGCGCGCTGCTGCAGGAAAAGACGGCCGTGCACGACCAGCTGGTCAGCTACCAGGATGTGATCGGACTGTTCCTTCGCCGCGTGGCCGACCGGGCGCGTGCCTCGCTGGACGGGCGCCTGCCCGAGCGCGTGGTGCTGGGCCGGCCCGTGCACTTCGTGGATGACCATCCCGAGCGCGACCGCCAGGCCCAGCAGGCCCTGGCCGACGCCGCGCGCGCCGCAGGCCTGGGCGAAGTGGATTTCCAGATGGAGCCCATCGCCGCCGCGCTGGACTACGAGCAGCGCCTCACGCAGGAATCCGTGGTGCTGGTGGTGGACATCGGCGGCGGTACCTCCGACTTCACCGTCGTGCGCCTGGGGCCCGAGCAGGCCGGCCGCCGCGACCGCCGCGACGACATCCTGGCCACCAGCGGCGTGCACATCGGCGGCACGGACTTCGACCACCGGCTCAACCTGGCCCAGCTCATGCCGCTGCTGGGCTACCGCCACACCGGCCCCAGCGGCCGCGAAGTGCCCAGCCGCGTGTTCTTCGACCTCTCGACCTGGCACCTGATCCAGTGGCTGTACTCGCCCAAGGCCCTGGCCGAGGCGCGCAACCTGCGCACCGACTACAGCGACCAGCGCCTGCACAAGCGCCTGATGGACGTGCTGGAACTGCGCGAAGGCCACCGCCTGGCTGCCGTCGTGGAGCAGGCCAAGATCGAGGCCTCCACGCGCCATGCCGAGTCGCCCATCGAACTGGGCTGGCTGGAATCGGGCCTGTCCGCCGCCATCTCGCCCGAGGTGCTGCACGAGCAGCTGCAGGGCCCGCTGCAGCAGGTCGTGGCCTGTGCCCAGGATTGCCTGCGCCTGGCCGGCGTGGCGCCCCAGGCGCTGGACGCCATCTACCTCACGGGCGGCTCGTCGGCCCTGCGCACGCTGCGCGATGCGCTGCGAGAGGCCTTCCCCGGCGTGCCGCAGGTCGAAGGCGACCTGTTCGGTGGCGTGGCCACCGGCCTGGCGTACGCATAAGTCCCCCTGAGCGGCTGCGCCGCTTCCCGTTGCACGGCGCCCCCTCTCGCTACGCGGGGGGCGTACGGGCAACCGGCGACACCCTCGCGGCGGGGCGGCGCGGCCGGCGTAGGCCCTTGCTCGGTGTCCCTGAGGGTGAAGGCCATTGTGGTGCTGCCACCTTGGGCTTAATCCTCTATCGGGTCCTCCTCGGCGGCCTGCTTGATCGCCAGCGCGGCGTCATAGAGGCGGTTGCGCGGTGCGCCCGTGATCTCGGCGGCCAGGCGCACGGCCGTCTTGGTGGGCAGCTCGGCCAGCAGCAGGCGCAGCACGCGCAGGGCGTCGGCGTCGGCCTCATCGCCACCCAGGGCCACCGGGTGCAGCACCACGGCGAACTCGCCCTTGCTGCGCTGGGGCACGGCCTGCAGCCAGGCCGGCAGCGCGCTGGCGGGCATGGTGGCAATGTCCTCGAACTGCTTGGTGATCTCGCGCGCCAGCGTCACCGGGCGCTCGCCCAGCGTGGCCAGGGCGGCGGCCAGGTCGGCAATGCGGTGCGGCGCCTCCAGCAGCACGGTGCAGCGCGGCTGCAGCGCCAGTTGCTGCACGGCGGCCAGGCGCTCGGCCGACTTGGTGGGCAGAAAGCCCGCGAAGACGAAACCTCCCTCGCCCTGCGAAGGTGTGACCGCGCCGGCCACACTGATGGCCGCCGTGATGCTGCTGGCGCCGGGCAGCGGAATGCAGCGCAGGCCTGCCGCCTGCACGGCCGCGCACAGGCGCGCGCCGGGGTCGCTGACGCCGGGCGTGCCGGCATCGCTGACATAGGCGATGCGCTGGCCCTGCTGCAGCCGGGCCACGATCTGCTGTGCCGCCTCGGCCTCGTTGTGCTGGTGCACGGCCAGCAGCTGGCTGCCGGGGCGGTCCAGTCCATAGGAGCGCAGCAGGCCCTGGGTGTGGCGCGTGTCCTCGCAGGCCACGCAGTCCACCAGCTGCAGCACATGCAGGGCGCGCAGGCTGATGTCGGCCAGGTTGCCTATGGGGGTGGCCACCACGTAGAGGGCGCCCTGCGGATAATGCTGGGATGCCGCAGCATCCTTGGCTGCGCCCAGCGCGGTGGCGAAAGAGGTAGTCAATGGGTTTCCTTGCGAAAAAGCCGGCAGGCGCGGGGCCGTCTGCCCTCACGACCCGGCACCGGGGCCAGCAGGCCGAGGATGCGGCGCTGGCCCATCTGCAGGCGGCCGGCCTGCGTCTGGTCGAGCGCAATTATCGGACGCCGGGGCGCGGCGGCGGCGAGATCGACCTCATCGTGCAGGCGCGCGACGGCACCGTGGTCTTCGTCGAGGTGCGCAGCCGTGGCACGCGCGCCTTCGGCGGTGCCGGCGCCAGCATAGGCGCCACCAAGCAGCGGCGCATCGTGTTTGCCGCGCGCCACTACCTGATGCGATGGGCCGCGCCGCCGCCGTGCCGCTTCGACGTGGTGCTGGTCGAGCCCGGAGCCGGGCCTGCCGTGCAGTGGCTGCAGGCCGCCTTTGATGCCGAAGGCGCCTGATCCGTTACCGCTGCAGCACAAATAACGCCTGGCTACGAAAGACTTCAGGGGCGGCAGTTATCATCGGGCCTCCATGCTTGAGCAACGTATCCAACAGCATTTCATCGACAGCGCCGACCTGAAATACCAGGCCGCCCAGGCGCTGAGCCAGCCCATTGCGTCAGCGGTACAGGCCATGCTGGCCTGCGTGACCAGCGGCGGCAAGGTCCTGGCCTGCGGCGCTGGCGCCTCGGCCAGCGACGCCCAGCTCTTCGCCGCCCTGTGCGTGGCCGGTTTCGAGCGCGACCGGCCTGAGCTGGCCGCCGTGGCCCTGGTGTCCGACGGCGGCCTGCTGGGCACCGTGGGCGCCACGGGCTCGGGCGGCAACGCCACCCAGTACCTGGCGCGCCAGATACGCGCCCTGGGCCAGCCCGGCGACCTGCTGCTGGTGCTGTCCGCCACGGGCAACGACGTGGCCGTGCTGGAGGCCCTGGATGCCGCCCATGAGCGCGACATGATGGCCGTGGTGCTGACCGGCCGCACGGGCGGCTCCCTGGCCGGCCGCGTGCGCGAGACCGATGTTCTGATCTGCGTGCCGCATGACCGTGCGGCGCGCGTGCGCGAAACCCATACGCTGGTGCTGCACTGCCTGTGCGACGGCGTGGATGCCCAGTTACTTGGTGAACAGGAGATGCCTCTATGAAGTTCCGTTGGTCCCGCGCCGCCTGCGGTGTGCTCGCCGTTGCGTCCCTGGGCGCCGCCCTGTCGGGCTGCGTCGCCCTGGTGGGCGGCAGCGCCGTGATGGCCGGCATGTCGGTGGCGGACCGCCGCACCACCGGCACCCAGGTGGAAGACCAGGGCATCGAGCTGCGCGCCAACAACCGCATCTCCGAAGTGCTGGGCGACAAGGCCCATGTCAACGTCACCAGCTACAACCGCCAGGTGCTGCTGACCGGCGAGGCCGGCAACGAGGCCGACCGCCAGACCATCGAGAAGCTCGTGCGCGAGCAGCCCACGGTGCGCAATGTCTTCAACGAAGTGGTGGTGGCGCCCTTCACCTCCACGCTGAGCCAGCGCTCCAAGGACACCCTGATCACCACCCAGGTCAAGGCCAGCCTGCTGGACGCCAAGGACATCCAGGCCTCGGCCTTCAAGGTCGTGACCGAGAACAAGGTCGTCTTCCTGATGGGCATCGTCACCCCGCGCGAAGCCAAGCGCGGCGCCGAGATCGCCCGCGGCATCAACGACGTGACCAAGGTCGTGCGCGTGGTGGAAGTCATCTCCGAGGACGAACTGGCCCGCATGCAGCCGCAGTCCGCCCCCGTGGTCACCGACGACTCCGGCAAGGCCGCCGCAGCCCGCGCCCCCTCCAGCCCCACGGAAAGCAGCCTGTCCACCCCCGTGGGCGCCACCGTCACCCCGGTGAAATGATCACTGCCGCCTGAAAGCAAAAGCCGGAACATGTTCCGGCTTTTTGTTTTGGACATAGGAAGATCTCGTTCCTCAGGGCATAGCACTTGAATCTGGCAGGGCCTAAAGCCAGGGACACCAAGCAAGGGCCGCCCCGCAGCGATGGTGTCGTCCCCCTCCCTTGCGAAGCAAGTAGAGAGGGGGAAGCGGCATAAGCCGCTCAGGGGGTGAGCCTCTTGATGAGGCTGGAGGTATCCCAGCGCCTGCCCCCCATCTGCTGCACATCGGCATAGAACTGGTCCACCAGGGCCGTGACGGGCAGGCGGGCGCCGTTGCGCTGGGCCTCGGCCAGCACCAGGCCCAGGTCCTTGCGCATCCAGTCCACGGCAAAGCCGAAGTCGAACTTGCCCTCGGCCATGGTGCGGCCGCGATTGTCCATCTGCCAGCTCTGGGCTGCGCCCTTGCCGATGACGTCGAGCACGGCGGGAATGTCCAGGCCCGCGTGCTGGCCGAAGGCGATGGCCTCGGACAGGCCCTGGACCAGGCCGGCGATGCAGATCTGGTTGACCATCTTGGTGAGCTGGCCGGCGCCGCTGTCGCCCATCAGCGTGCAGGCGCGCGAGAAGGCCATGGCCACGGGCTGCATGGTGGCGAAGGAGGCCTCGTCACCGCCGCACATCACGGTGAGCTGGCCGTTCTGGGCGCCCGCCTGGCCGCCCGAGACGGGTGCGTCGATGAACTGCAGGCCCAGCTCCAGCCCGGCCGCATGCAGCTCGCGCGCCACTTCGGCCGATGCCGTCGTGTGGTCGGCAAAGATGGCGCCGCGGCGCATGCCCGCGAAGGCGCCGTCCGGCCCCAGCACGACCGAGCGCAGGTCATCGTCATTGCCCACGCAGCTGAACACGATGTCGGCGCCGGCCACGGCCTCGCGCGGCGTGGCCGCATGGCCGCCGTTGAACTCCTCGCACCAGGCGCGGGCCTTGGCCTGCGTGCGGTTGTAGACCGTGACGCGGTGGCCTGCCGTGGCCAGGTGGCCGGCCATGGGATAGCCCATGACGCCCAGTCCCAGGAAGGCTACGGAGAGGGGAGCGATGGCCGCATAGCTGCGGGCGGCGATGGAGGAGTCGGACATGGGGGATTCCTGAGAGGTGGTGGGAGCGGGTGGCGCAGGGGCGCGCGGTGTGCGGCCCTGGAAGGAGCCGGTGTCCCGGCTCGGCGCGCTGAAGGCGCGTTCAGACGATGGCGAAATGCTCGGTGCCCGCCGCCAGGTCCAGCGACTTGGCGCGCTGGCTGCCCAGCTTGATCTGCAGCCGCAGGTCGTTGACCGAGTCCGCATTGCGCAGGGCATCCTCGTAGGTGATGAGGTTGGACTCGAACAGGTCGAACAGCGCCTGGTCGAAGGTCTGCATGCCCAGGTTGCGGCTTTTCTTCATGATCTCCTTGATCTCGGTGACTTCGCCCTTGAAGATCAGGTCGGAGATCAGCGGCGAGTTGAGCATCACCTCGATGGCGGCCACGCGCCCCTTGCTGTCCTGCTTGGGCAGCAGGCGCTGGGAGACCATGGCGCGCAGGTTCAGCGACAGGTCCATCAGCAGTTGCGGGCGGCGCTCTTCGGGGAAGAAGTTGACGATGCGGTCCAGCGCCTGGTTGGCGCTGTTGGCGTGCAGCGTGGCCAGGCACAGGTGGCCGGTTTCCGAGAAGGCGATGGCGTGCTCCATGGTCTCGCGGTCCCGGATTTCGCCCATGAGGATCACGTCCGGTGCCTGGCGCAGGGAGTTCTTGAGCGCTGCTTCCCAGCTGTCCGTGTCCAGGCCCACCTCGCGCTGCGTGACCACGCAGTTCTTGTGCGGGTGCACGAATTCGATGGGGTCCTCGATGGTCACGATGTGGCCGTAGGAATTCTCGTTGCGCCAGTCCACCATGGCGGCCAGCGTGGTGGACTTGCCCGAGCCCGTGGCGCCGACCAGGATGCACAGGCCGCGCTTGGTCATGGTCACTTCCTTGAGCACCTGGGGTACGCCCAGGCTGTCGATGGTGGGCAGGGCCAGCGGAATCGTCCGCATCACCATGCCCACGCGGCCCTGCTGGATGAAGGCGTTGACGCGAAAGCGCCCTATGCCCGGCGGCGAGATGGCGAAGTTGCACTCCTTGGTGCGCTCGAAATCGGCGATCTGCTTGTCGCTCATGACGGAGCGCGCCAGCGTCAGCGTGTGCACCGGCGACAGCGGCTGCGGCGACACCTTGGTGATGCGCCCGTCGATCTTGATCGCCGGCGGGAATTCCGCCGTGATGAACAAGTCGCTGCCGTTGCGGCTGACCATGAGCTTGAGCAGGTCGTTGATGAACTTGGTGGCCTGATCTCTTTCCATTGCCGTATTCCCCCGGGCATTGCGCACCGTCGTGGCGCGCAGGTTGTTTTGTTATGTGCAGGTGGTCCGGTCCGGCCCGGATGGGCCAGGCGTCCTCATATTCGACTCATTCGCCGACTCATTCGCCATCTAAGTGTGCTGCTCCTCGCCCAGGCGCACGCTGATGGCACGCAGCCGGAACGAGAGCTTGCGCGCCAGCAGCGCCATCAGCTTGGCGGCCAGCGCGGCATCCTTGACCATCATTTCGTCCAGCGCCTCTGCGCTGAGCACGCCGATCTCGCAGTCGGTCAGCGTGGTGCAGCTGGAAAAGCGCGGCCCGCCGTCGAGCAGCGACATCTCGCCGAGGATGTCGCCGGGCCGTGTCTGCGCCAGGCGCATGCGCTCGCCCCAGGGCTGCTGGCGCTCCACGGCGATCTGGCCGGACAGCACCACCGCCATGAAGCTGCCGTTCTCCTCCTGGCGGATCACGTCGCGCTGCGGCGCCACGGCCGCGTAGATGAAGTATTCGCTCAGCCGGTGCAGGCTGGCTGCGTCAAGCTGGCCCAGGTAGCGGTCGCGCGACCACAGCTGCTCCAGCTGGGTGACGCTGCCGCGCGGCAGCCGCGTGGCGCCCACCTCGATGGCGCGCGCCTCCCAGGGAACGGGAGGCGTGTGCGGGTCCATGAAGCCATGCGCCGCCAGCGTGGTCGTGAAGAAGGCCGACTCGGAGGCCGGGGCCGAAGGGTCCTGGCCGCTTCGCAGCTTGCGGAAAATGCTTTTCATGGCGCGTGGCGAGAGGCTGGGCCGGTGGCGGTCAGCCCGGGAAGTTGTCCGGTATCTTGGCCTTGGCGCGCGCTTCGGCCGGGCTGATCAGGTTGCGCCGCACCAGATCGGTCAGGTTCTGGTCCAGCGTCTGCATGCCCACATTCTGACTCGTCTGGATGGTGGAGTACATCTGGGCCACCTTGGCCTCGCGGATCAGGTTGCGGATGGCGCTGGTGCCCAGCATGATCTCGTGGGCCGCGATGCGGCCCTGGCCGTCCTTGGTCTTGCACAGCGTCTGCGAGATCACGGCCTGCAGCGATTCGGAAAGCATGGCGCGCACCATCTCCTTTTCCTCGGCGGGGAAGACGTCGATGATGCGGTCGATGGTCTTGGCGGCGCTGGAGGTGTGCAGAGTGCCGAAGACCAGGTGGCCCGTCTCGGCCGCGGTCATGGCCAGGCGAATGGTTTCGAGGTCACGCATTTCGCCCACCAGGATGGCGTCCGGGTCCTCGCGCAGCGCCGAGCGCAGGGCGGCCGAGAACGACTGCGTCATCGGCCCGACCTCGCGCTGGTTGATCAGGCACTTCTTGGAGTCGTGCACGAATTCGATGGGGTCCTCCACCGTCAGGATGTGGCCGTACTCGGTCTCGTTGAGGTGGTTGACCATGCCGGCCAGCGTGGTGGACTTGCCCGAGCCCGTGGGGCCGGTCACCAGCACCAGGCCGCGCGGCTTCAGGGCCAGGTCGGCGAAGATGCGCGGCGCGTTGAGCTGCTCCAGCGTCAGGATCTTGCTGGGAATGGTACGGAAGACGGCGGCCGCGCCCCGGTACTGGTTGAAGGCGTTGACACGAAAGCGCGCCAGCCCCTCGATCTCGAACGAGAAGTCCACCTCCAGGAACTCCTCGTAGGCCTTGCGCTGGGAGTCGCTCATGATGTCGTAGACCATGGCGTGGACGGTCTTGTGGTCCAGCGGATCGACATTGATGCGGCGCACATCGCCGTGCACGCGGATCATCGGCGGAAGCCCCGCGGACAGGTGCAGGTCGGAGGCCTTGTTCTTGACGCTGAAAGCCAGCAATTGGGTGATGTCCACGGAGTTCGCTCCCTCGTTTGGTACGCTGGCGGCAATTATGACGACGATTGAAAACAAGCTTCAACAGATTCACGAACGGATTGCCTCGGCCTGCGCGCAGGCGGGCCGGGCGGCCGGCTCGGTGCAGTTGCTGTCCGTCTCCAAGACCTTCGGCGCCGACGCCGTGCGCGAGGCCGTGCTGGCCGGCGAGCGCAGCTTTGGCGAGAACTACATCCAGGAAGGCGTGGACAAGATCGCCGCCGTGCGCGCCATGGGCCTGCCGGGCGGCGAGGCCCTGCAATGGCATTGCATAGGCCCCATCCAGAGCAACAAGACGCGCCTGGTGGCCGAGCATTTCGACTGGGCCCAGACCGTGGACCGCCTGAAGATCGCCGAACGCCTGTCGGCCCAGCGCCCCGAAGGCCTGGCGCCGCTGCAGGTCTGCATCCAGCTGAACGTGGATGGCGGCGAGACCAAGGCCGGCGTGGCGCCCCAGCAGGCGCTGGAGCTGGCCGCCGCCATCGTGCAGCTGCCGCGCCTGGTGCTGCGCGGCGTGATGAGCATTCCCGACGATGTGCCGGGCTTCGAGGCCCAGCGCGAGGTGCATGCCCGCGCCACGGCCGTGTTCGCGAAGATCCGCGCCAGCGGCCTGCCGGGGCTGGAGCGCTTCGACACGGTATCCATGGGGATGACGGGCGACCTGGAAGCGGCCGTGGCCGCCGGATCGACCATGGTGCGCGTGGGCAGCGGCATCTTCGGCCAACGAAACTACGCCCCGCATTGAGCGGGGCGTAGCTGGCTTGGCTGGCGGGGCAGGCCGCCTCAGCGCCCGCCTGGCCGCTTCATCTGGCAGTCCGTGGGCAGCTCCACCTGCTCGGGCGTGTAGACGGCGTCGGTGCGAAAGCCGTAGTTCGTGCCTTCCCAGCCGGTCTTGACCAGCTTGCCATCCACGGGCGCGATGGTGTTGACCACCTGGGGCAGCAGCAGCTGGTGGTCCTTGCCGCGCATGCGCACGGGGCCGACCACGGTGTCCATCTGCAGGTCCTCCAGGGCCAGCGCGATCTTCACAGGTTCGGTGGACTGTGCCTTGGCCATGGCGGCGGCCAGCATGCGCGGCACCAGGTCCATGCGCGGGGCCAGGAAGTCCTTGCCCATGCGGGCCTTGTATTCCTGGGCGCGGGCGTCGGCCAGCGGGCGGCCGGCCTGGCCCGGGTGCCATTCGGCCACCCAGGTCAGCTGGCCGATGCGGGTCTGGGCGAAGGATGTCACCGTGCCCGGCATGCCGCCTGCGCTGTGGTTGAAGTAGCGCAGGTCATAGCCCGAGTCGGCCGCCGACTTGAGCAGCAGGGTCAGGTCCTGCCCCCAGTTGCCCGTGATCACCGAGTCCGCACCCGTTTCCTTGATCTTGGCCACGTAGGGCGCGAAGTCCTTGACGCGGCCTATGGGGTGCAGCATCTCGCCCGTGAACTGGATGTCGGGCCGGGCCGCGCTCACCATCTGGCGCCCGTAGGCCGCCCACTGCTTGCCGTGGGCGTAGTCCTGGTTGAGCAGGTAGACCTTGCGGATGCCCGGCTGGGTCTTGATGTAGCTGGCAATCGCCTGCATGCGCATGGCGGTGTTGGCATCGAACATGAAATGCCAGAAGCTGCAGGCCTTGCCCGTCAGCTCGGGGTCGATGGAGGAGTGGTTGAGCACCAGCACCTCCTTGCCCGGATTGCGCTGGTTGTGGCGCGAGGCCGCCTGCACCAGGGCTGCCACCACCGACGAGCCCGATCCCCCGGTCACCACCACGCGCGCGCCCTGGTCTAGGGCCGCCTGCAGCGCGGCCTGGCTTTCCTGGGCCGAGAGCTTGCTGTCGAACTGCAGCAGCTGCAGCTTCGCCCCGTTGAACAGCCCGCCCTTGGCGTTCACGTCCTCGACCGCGTACTGCACGTGGTCGCGCATCAGCTCGCCCGTGCTGACGAAGGGGCCGGACAGCGGATCGATGAAGGCGATCTTGAAGCTGTCGGTTCCCTGGGCGTGGGCGGCCGTGCTGCACAGCAGGGCGGCGGCGAGTGCCATGGATGGCTGGGAATATCGTCGGATGCAATGGCGGCGGATCGGCATGTCTTGTCTCCTCGAAGGAATGGTCGTCAGTCCTTGCCGGGCGGCTCGGCCCGGGGCCGGCTGCGCCGTGCAGGCGTCTTTTTCGCGGGGGATGCGGCAATGGCTTCGGGCGCGGTGGCTGGCGCCGTGCGCAGGCCCAGCACGCGGCTTGCCAGCTCGGTCAGCTCGGCCACCATCTCGGCCGTGCCCAGGCGGCCGCCTGGGCGGTACCAGTTGTAGAGAAAGCCCGGCAGGCTGCAGGCGGCCTGGGCGGTGATGCGTGTCTCGCGAAAGTCCAGGTGGCCGCTGGCGCGGCCTTCTTCGAGCAGCGCGCAGAACTGGCGGTAGAACTGGCGCGCCAGCGTGCGCGAGGCCTTCATGTACGCCGGACTGAAGGCCTGGGGCTCGCGGTAGGGAAAGAAGGCCGCCGGATAGTGGGCAATGGTGGCCGCGATCAGGCGCTGCAGGCCGTCCACGGCCTTCTCGTGCGCGGCGCGCGGATCGTCGGCCGCGAAGTCCAGCACCGTGAAGCAGGCCTCGGTGGGTGCCCAGCACAGGGTCTCGAAGATCTCCTGCTTGTTGCGGAAGTAGTAGTAGACGAAGGGCTTGGTCACGCCCAGGGCCTGGACGATCTGCTCCATCGTGGTGTTGGCGTAGCCGTTGCGGTCGAACAGGGCTTCGGCCGCCTTGAGGATGCGTTCGCGCTTTTCATCGGAGCCGGCCGTGGGAAGGCGCTGGCGGCCGCGCGGGGTGACAGGGGGCTTGGGCATGCGGGAAATCTCGTGTCGCGTCGGTGGCTGCGATGGTTATACCGATGGGTAGCAATGTTCTACCAGCGGGTATATATTGGCAAGCCGCTGGACCCCAAAACAAATCAAGGCTATCCCTTAGGACTGGTTCCGGGATGGCCAGACACCCAGGAGACAAGCATGGCGGATTCCGAGACCCTCATTCCCCTGCATGAGGCCCTGCGCCGCAATGCGCGCAACCACCCCGGCCGCGACGCCTACATCTGGTATGGCCGCCACATCAGCTGGGCCGAGATGGATGCGGCCAGCGACGCCTTTGCCGCGCGGCTGCAGGCGCTGGGCGTGGGCCGGGGAGAGCCCGTGGCGCTGTTCATGAACAACTGCCCGCAGTACATCGTGGCGCACTACGGCATCCAGAAGGTCGGCGCCATCGTCTGCCCCTGCGGGCCGCTGAACAAGGAGCATGAGCTGCAGTACCAGCTCGATGACCTCCAGGCCCGCGTCATCGTCGCGGCCGATGTGCTGCTGCCCGTGGTGGACAAGGTGCGCGCCAGCACGGCGCTCAGGTATGTGCTGGCCGTGCGTTATGGCGACTGGCTTCCTGAATCGGCCACGCTGGCGCTGCCGCCCGAACTGCAGGTCCCCGTGCAGCCGCTGCCCGAGGGCGTGGAATCGTTCTGGGATGTCATGCACAGCGGCGCCAAGCCCGTGCCCGTCGATGTCGCCATGGACGATGTCTCGCTGATGACCTATACCTCGGGCACCACGGGCCTGCCCAAGGGCGCCATGCTCAGCTACGGCAACGCGGCCAGCAAGACGGCCGGCGCCTCCAGCGCCACGGGCGTGAACGCCGGCGACATGCTGCTGGCCGTGGCGCCGCTCTATCACATTGCCGGCATGTCCATGGGCGTGAACATGCCCGTGCACAGCGGCGCCGCCTGCGTGCTGCTGCACCGCTTCGACCCGCTGGCCGTGGCCCAGGCGCTGGAGCGCTACCGCGTGACCTGGTGGTACAGCATCGCGCCCATGAACGTGGCCGTGATGCAGCTGCCGGGCGTGGAGGCCATGGACTTTTCCGCGCTGCGCCGCAACACGGTGACCAGCTTCGGGATTGCCTACACCGAGGAGCTGGCGCGGCAGTGGAGGCGCTTCACCCCGAACTGCATCTCCAGCGAGGCGGCCTACGGCCTCAGCGAGACCCACACCATGGACACCACCATGCCCGGCGATGCCATCCGCTGGGGCACGCACGGCAAGCCGCTGCCCGGCAACGAGGTGCGCATCATCGACCCCGAGACCGGCGAGCCCCTGCCGGCCGGCGAAGTGGGCGAGATCACCATCCGCGGCCCTGGCAACTTCAAGGGCTACTGGAACAAGCCCGAGGCCACGGCCAGAACCCTGAAGAACGGCTGGGTCCACACGGGCGACATGGGCCGCTTGGACGCCGAGGGCTACCTGACCTTCATCGGCCGCTTCAAGGAAATGATCAAGGTCTCGGGCTACAGCGTCTTCCCCGAGGAGGTGGAGGCCATCCTCATCAAGCACCCGGCCGTGGCCCAGGCCGCCGTGATCGGCGTGCCCGACCCGCAAAAGGGCGAGGTCGTGCGCGCCTTCATCGTCACGCGGCCGGGCCAGCAGATCGCGGCCGAGGACCTGGTGCAGTGGTCGCGCGAGAACATGGCCCGCTACAAGGCGCCGCGCGAGGTGCGTTTCATCGAGGCGCTGCCTGCCACCGGAGCGGGCAAGGTGCTGCGTCGCTTGCTGCGCGATCAATGAGAAAGACCGAAGACCCATGTTCCAGAAGATCCTGATTGCCAACCGCGGCGAGATCGCGCTGCGCATCGTGCGCGCGCTGCGCGAGCTGGGTGTGCCGAGCCTGGCCGTCTTTGCCGCAGACGATGCGCAGGCGCCCCATGTATCCGCTGCCGATGCAGCCGTGCCCCTGGACGCCAGCGGCCCCTCGGCCTACCTGGACGGCGCCCACCTGCTGCGCATTGCGCGCGAGCACGGCTGCGACGGCATCCATCCGGGCTACGGCTTTCTCAGCGAGAACGCCGGCTTTGCCCAGGCCTGCGCCGACGCGGGACTGCGCTTCATCGGCCCTGCACCCGCCCATCTGGCGCTGCTGGGCGACAAGGCCCGCGCACGCGATCTGGCGCGCCGCTGCGGCGTGCCGCTGATGCCGGGCAGCAGCGAGGCTGTCACGCTGGAACAGGCCCAGGCCTTCTTCGAGGCGCAGCAGGCCGGGGGTGCCAGCGGCATCATGGTCAAGGCCATCGGCGGCGGCGGCGGGCGCGGCATGCGCGCCGTGGCGCGTGCCGAGGACCTGCCCGCTGCCTACGAGCGCTGCCGCAGCGAGGCGCGCGCCGCCTTCGGCGTGGACGGTGTCTATGTGGAGCGTCTGATGACGGGCGCGCGCCATATCGAGGTACAGATCCTGGGCGACGGCGGCGCCGCCCCCATCGCGCTGGGCGAGCGCGAATGCACGCTGCAGCGGCGCTTCCAGAAGCTGGTGGAGATCGCGCCCAGCCCCAGCCTGGCGCAGCCGCTGCGCGAGCGCATTACGCGCGACGCGCTGCGCATGGCCGCCGAGATCGGCTACGAGAGCCTGGGCACCTTCGAATTCCTGGTCGATGCCGCCTCCGACTCCCTGCCCTATGTCTTCATCGAGGCCAACCCGCGCCTGCAGGTCGAGCACACCATCACCGAGGAAGTCTTCGGCATCGACCTGGTGCAGGCCCAGACCCGCATTGCGGCGGGCGATCACCTGGGCGAGCTGGGCCTGGATGCCAGGACACCCCCCGCGCCGCGCGGCTATGCCATGCAGTGGCGCATCAATGCCGAGACGCTGGATGCCGCAGGCCATTCGCGCCCGGGCAGCGGACGCATAGGCGCATTGCAGTGGCCGGCCGGCCCCGGCATCCGCATCGACACGCATGCGGTGGCGGGAGCCAGCCCCTCGCCGCACTACGACACGCTGCTGGCCAAGCTCATCGTGCACAGCAGCCGGCCGCGCTTCGAAGACGTGCTTCGCCGCGCACGCCGCGCGCTGGACGAATGCCGCATCGACGGGCTGGCCACCAACCTGCCGCTGCTGCAGGCGCTGGCCGGCCGGCCCGAGATGGCGTCGCAGGCCGTGCACACACGCTGGCTTGAAGAGGCCCTTCCAGAATTGGTGGCGGACGCCCAGGCGCTGGCCGAAGGCGCGCGCCGCACGGCCGTGGCCGCCGATGTTGCGATGACTGCCGAGGCTGCTGGCGCGCCGATCCCCGAAGGCGCCCTCACGGCGCCCATGCCGGCGCGCATTGTCCAGTGGAGCGTGGCCGTGGGCGATGCCGTGTCCGCCGGTGCCGAGCTGGGCGTGCTCGAAGCCATGAAGATGGAGCATGTGCTGCTGGCGCCGCAGGCCGGCGCCATCACCCAACTGCTGGCCGAGGCCGGTGCCTATGTGGCCCAGGACCAGCCCCTGCTGGTGCTGGCCGCCGCCGAAGGCGTGCAGGCCGACGCACGCGCGCAGCAGATCGCCCAGGACCCGGACCACATCCGCGCCGACCTGCGCCGCGTCATCGACCGCCATGCCTTCACGCTGGACACTGCCCGCCCCGAGGCCATGGCCAAACGCCATGCCCAGGGCGGCCGCAGCGCGCGCGAGAACATCGCCGATCTTTGCGATGAGGGCAGCTTCATCGAGTACGGCGCGCTGGCCATTGCCGCGCAGACGCGCCGGCGCAGCATGGACGACCTGATCGCCAACACGCCGGCCGACGGCATGGTCACGGGCATGGGCTCCATCAACGGCGCGCAGTTCGGCCAGGAGCGCTCGCGCGCCGTCGTCATGGCCTATGACGCCACCGTGCTGGCCGGCACCCAGGGCGCGCGCAACCATGCCAAGACCGACCGCATGCTGGGCATTGCGCTGGCGCAGAAGCTGCCCGTGGTGCTGTTCGCCGAAGGCGGCGGCGGGCGGCCCGGCGATACCGACACGCCCGTGGTCGCCGGCCTGCATGTGCACACCTTCGCGGCCTATGCGGCCCTGTCGGGCCAGGTGCCGGTGATCGGCATTGCACACGGCCGCTGCTTTGCGGGCAATGCAGCCCTGCTGGGCTGCAGCGACGTCATCATCGCCACGCGCGCCAGCACCATCGGCATGGGCGGGCCAGCCATGATCGAGGGCGGTGGCCTGGGCGTGTTCCGCCCTGAAGAGATAGGACCCAGCGGCATCCAGCATGCCAATGGCGTGATCGACGTGCTGGTCGAGGACGAGGCCCAGGCCGTGGCTGCAGCGCGCCACTATCTTTCGTTCTTCCAGGGCCGCACCACGGACTGGACCGCGCCCGACACGCGCGCCCTGCGCCATGTGGTGCCCGAGAACCGGCTGCGTGCCTATGACACGCGTGCGGCCATGGCGCATCTGGTGGACGAAGGCAGCCTGCTGCTGCTGCGCACGGGCTTTGGCGCAGGCATCCACACCGGGCTGGCGCGCATCGAAGGCCGGCCCGTGGGGCTGATGGCCAACAACCCCTCCCACCTGGGCGGCGCCATCGACGCCGATGCGGCCGACAAGGCCGCGCGCTTCATGCAGCTGTGCAACGCCCATGGCCTGCCCATCGTGAGCCTGGTGGACACGCCCGGCTTCATGGTCGGCCCCGAGATCGAGAAGACGGCCCAGGTGCGCCATGTCAGCCGCCTGTTCGTCACGGCGGCCAAGCTGCGCGTGCCGTATTTCAGCGTGGTGCTGCGCAAGGGCTACGGCCTGGGGGCCATGGGCATGACGGCGGGCAGCTTCCATGCGCCGGTGTTCAACGTGGCCTGGCCCACGGGCGAGTTCGGCGCCATGGGTCTTGAAGGCGCCGTGCGCCTGGGCTTTCGCAAGGAACTGCAGGCCCTGCCCGAGGGCGCCGAACGCAACGCCCTGTTCGACCGGCTGCTGGCCCAGCAGTACGCCCACGGCGAGGCCATGCACATGGCCGGCACGCTGGAGATCGACGCCGTCATCGACCCCGCCGACACGCGCGCCTGGCTGTCGCGCGGCCTGGCGGGGGCGCGCGTGGCACCCGCCCAGGCGGGCTTCGTGGACACCTGGTAGGCCCTGAAAACGCTGCAGGCGGCGTGCTAAGCTGATCCTCTTTTCGACGAACACGATGGCGGGCCCGCTCAAGCGGGCCCCGCTGCCTCTGGAGACCTTCCCATGCCCGGACTTCTGCCCGATATCGATCCCGACGGCCTGCTCGAATTCTCGGTGGTCTACACCGACCGCGCGCTCAACCACATGTCCAAGCGCTTCGCGGGCGTGATGCAGGACATCCTCACCACGCTGCAGGAGGTCTACCACGCCCACACGGCCGTGCTGGTGCCGGGCAGCGGCACCTTCGGCATGGAGGCCGTGGCGCGCCAGTTCGCCAATCGCGAAAAGGTGCTCATCGTGCGCAACGGCTGGTTCAGCTACCGCTGGACGCAGATCTTCGAGGAAGGCGGCCTGGGCGGTGGCGCCGTGGTCTGCAAGGCCCGCCGCCAGGGCCCGGGCAGCCAGGACCCCTGGGCGCCTTGCGCGGCCGAGGACGTGGCCGCCGCCATCCGCACCGAGAAGCCCAAGGTCGTGTTCGCGCCCCATGTGGAGACGGCCAGCGGCATCATCCTCAGCGACAGCTACCTGCGCGCCGTGGCCGATGCCGCGCACGAGGTGGGTGCGCTCTTCGTGCTGGACTGCGTGGCCTCGGGCGCCATGTGGGTGGACATGGAAAAGACCGGCGTGGACGTGCTGATCAGCGCGCCGCAAAAGGGCTGGAGCAGCTCGCCGTGCTGCGCCATGGTCATGCTCTCGCAGCGCGCGCGCGAAGCCATCGAGCACACGCAAAGCTCCAGCTTCTCCTGCGACCTCAAGAAGTGGATGCAGATCGCCGAGGGCTACGAAAAAGGCCAGCACGCCTACCACACCACCATGCCCACCGACGCCCTGGTCCGCCTGCGCGACGTGATGCTGGAGACGCGCGCCTACGGCTTCGCCAAGGTGCGCGACGAGCAGATCGCCCTGGGCGCCAAGGTGCGCGCCCTGCTGGAGTCGCGCGGCTTTCCCAGCGTGGCGGCCGAAGGCTGGAAGGCCCCCGGCGTGGTCGTCAGCTACACCACCGACCCCGGCATCCAGAGCGGCAAGAAGTTCATGGAAGCCGGCCTGCAGACCGCCTCGGGCGTGCCCCTGCAGTGCGACGAAGGCCCGGACTTCAAGACCTTCCGCATCGGCCTGTTCGGCCTGGAAAAATGGCATAACGTGGACCGCACCGTCGGCCACATCGCCAAAGCGCTGGACGACATCGGTGTCCCCGCCAAGGCGTGAACCGAACCCGCTGCAAACATTGCATTGAAAGAGCCCTCATGAACAAGACCCTCACCACCCTGGCCGCCTCCTGCGGCCTGATGCTCGCCGCACTGACCGGCGTGGCGGCCCATGCGGCCGAACCCGTCACCACGGCCAGCGGCCTGGTCTATGAAAGCCTCAAGGAAGGCACAGGCGCCAGCCCCAAGGCCAGCGACACGGTGCGCGTGCACTACCGCGGCTACTTCCCCGACACGGGCAAGGACTTCGACAGCTCCATCACGCGCGGCCAGCCCATCGAGTTCCCCCTGACCGGCGTGATTCCCTGCTGGACCGAAGGCGTGCAGAAGATGAAGGTCGGCGGCAAGGCCAAGCTGACCTGCCCGCCCTCCATCGCCTACGGCAGCCGTGGCGCGGGCAGCGTGATCCCGCCCAACGCCACGCTGAACTTCGAGGTGGAACTGCTGGGCATCAAGTGATGGCCGGCCCGCTGGCCGGGCCATCCCCCGCCTGATGCGAAGCCGGCCTGCGGGCCGGCTTTTTCACGGTCGCTGAAAGGAAGACGTCGTGGACCCACGCAAACCGCTGGACGCGCGCGCCGCCGCGCTGATGCTCATGCTGTGCCTGATCTGGAGCCTGCAGCAGATCCTGCTCAAGGCCACGGCCGATGCCATCGCGCCCACGCTGCAGATCGCGCTGCGCTCGGGCGCGGGCGCCGTGCTGGTGTGGCTGTTCATGCGCTGGCGCGGCATGCGCGTGCAGTGGGGCGACGGCAGCTGGCGCCCGGGCCTGGCCGTGGGCACGCTGTTTGCGCTGGAATTCCTGCTGGTGGGCGAGAGCATCAACCACACCTCGGCCGCCCATGTGGTGGTCTTCCTGTATTCCGCTCCCGTGTTCGCGGCGCTGGGCCTGCACTGGAAGCTGCCCTCGGAGCGCCTGGCGCCGCTGCAATGGCTGGGCATCGTGCTGGCCTTTGCCGGCATTGCGCTGGCCTTCCTGGGCGGCGGCAAGCCTTCGAAGGCAGCCGGCGCCGCCATGCTGCTGGGCGACCTGCTGGCGCTGGCCGCCGGCGTGGCCTGGGGCGCCACCACGGTGGCCATCCGCACCACGCGGCTGGCATCGCTGCCCGCCGCGCAGACCCTGCTCTACCAGCTGGCCACCGGCTTTGCGCTGCTGCTGCCCGCCGCCTTCCTGCTGGGCCAGACCCGCTTCGAGCCCACGCCCCTGGCCTGGGCCGGCCTGGCCTTCCAGTCCGTGCTGGTCTGCTTCGTGAGCTTCCTGGTCTGGTTCTGGCTGCTCACGCAATACCTGGCCTCGCGCCTGGGCGTGTTCTCTTTCATGACGCCCATCTTCGGCGTGGTCTTCGGGGCCTGGCTGCTGAGCGAGCCCATCGAGCCCAACTTCCTGGCCGGGGCACTGATGGTGCTGGCAGGGGTGCTGCTGGTGAGCGGGTATGGGTGGCTGAAGTCGCTCAGGCGGTGAGGCCAGGGATCAGGCCGGCCGGGGTAGCGGATCCGTGCCCTCGTTGAGCACGGAAAGATAGCGCTGATAGCTGAAGACCCGGCCTCGCTTGCGGCCGGTCACTTCCTCGATGATGCCCAGGCGCTGCAAGTCGGCGAGCGCCGTGTTGACGGTGGGCGAGGACAGTCCCGTCTGCCGGACCAGCTGGTTGGACGTCAGGAAGGGGTTGAGCTGGAACAGGTCGTGGATGCGCAGCGTGGAGCTGGCGCGTTCGCCTTCGGTCGCGATGCGTTCGCGGTCCTGCCTGAACAGATCGACGATATGCGTGGCGGCCTCGAAGGCCTGGTTCGCGGTCTGTGCCACGCCGGTGAGAAAGAAGTCGAGCCAGGCTTCCCAATTGCCGTTCTCGCGCACTTCCTGCAGCAGCCGGTAGTACTCGGCCCGGTGCGTCTTGAGAAATAGGCTGAGGTAGAGCAGCGGCTTGTTCAGCACGCCGTTGATGCAGAGATACAGCGTGACCAGCAGGCGGCCAATACGGCCATTGCCATCGAGGAACGGATGCAGTGTCTCGAATTGCACGTGCAGCAGGCCGGCCTTGATGAGGGCGGGCAGGCGGGAGGCATCTTCGTGCATGAAGCGTTCAAAGGCGTCGAGGCAGGGGCCGAGCTCGTTGACAGGCGGCGGCACAAACAAGGCATTGCCTGGACGCGTGCCGCCAATCCAGTTCTGCGAGCGCCGGAACTCGCCGGGGCTCTTGGTGCCGCCGCGTCCGCTTTGCAACAGCCGGCCATGCATCTCGCGGATCAGGCGCAGTGACAGCGGCAGGTCCCGCAGGCGCTCCAGTCCGTACATCATCGCGTCCACATAGTTCGAAACTTCGCGGATGTCGTCGATGGGCTGGCCCGCCTGGGCCTCGGCTTCGAAGCGCAGCAGGTCCGACAGCGTCGATTGCGTGCCCTCGATCTGCGAAGAAAGCACGGCCTCCTTGCGCACGTACATGTAGAGGAACAGCTCCTGGCGGGGCAGCAGCATGGTGATGCCATCGAGCCGTCCCAGCGCACGCTCAGCAAGGCTGAGCTTTTCCAGGAGCGCGAGCACATCGATGGCCGGCTCCGGCGGAAGCGGTGGCGGCACGAAGGCGCGCACCTTTTCGCCCGCTGCGGATGTCTCGATGAAGCGGCCAAGCCGCTGGCTGGTAGGGGAATCGGGCATGGGCTGACTATGGCTTCGGACGCTTATTTAAGCAAATGCGGTTTTTCTTAAATAACGAGAGAGCCAAGTTAAGCAGACTTAAATAAGCCTTCGTCTCAAGGCGGCGGGCCGGCCGCATGACCCCTCATGCCAGTCCCAGCCGCCGCGCCAGCCGCTGCAGGTTGGCGCGGTCCATCTGCAGCTCGCGTGCGGCGGCGGCCCAGCTGCCGTGGTGGCGCTGCAGGCTGGCCTCGATCAGCTGGCGCTCGTAGCTCTCCACGGCATTGCGCAGGCCTTGGGGGCTGGCGCCGGGCGATGCGACCTGTGGGACGGGCAGGGTCGGGGTGGCCGTCGCCGGGGGCTGCGCGTCATCCCGGAGATCGGCCTGCCCCAGCGTGACCATGCGTGCCCGGCTACCGGCCGGAGTGCCGGAGGGCGCACGGCTGAGCGCCCGCAGCACGCCGCGGCTGATGAGGTGCTCCAGTTCCCGGACATTGCCGGGCCAGTCCTGGGCGAGCAAGGCCGATTGCGCAGCGGGGTGCAGGCGCAGTCCGCCCAGGCCCAGGCGCGAACGGTTTTCCTCGAGGAAGAAGCCGGCCAGCATCAGCACGTCGCTGTCGCGCTCGCGCAGCGCGGGCACGCGCAGCGGATAGACGCTCAGGCGGTGGAAGAAATCGGCGCGCATGCGGCCGGCCGCCACTTCGGCGGCCAGGTCACGGTTGGTGGCGGCGATCACGCGCACGTCCACATGGTGCTCGCGGTCCGAACCCAGGCGCTGCAGCTGTCCGCTTTGCAGCACGCGCAGCAGCTTGGCCTGCACGGCCAGGGACAGCTCGCCCACTTCGTCCAGGAACAGCGTGCCCTGGTCGGCCTGCTCGAACTTGCCGCTGCGCTCGGACAGCGCGCCCGTGAAGGCGCCGCGCACATGGCCGAACAGCTCGCTTTCGACCAGGTTGTCGGGCAGGGCCGCGCAGTTGATGCTGACCAGCGCCCGGCCCGCGCGCGCCGACTGGGCATGCACGGCCTGGGCCACCAGTTCCTTGCCCGTGCCGGTCTCGCCCGTGATCAGCACATTGAGGTCGCTGGCCGCGACCAGGGCGATGTCCTTTTGCAGCGCGCGCATGGCCGGGCTCTGGCCGATCAGCGGACGCGATGAATCGCCCCCCGGGGCGGCGCCGGGTGCGGGCAGGGCGCGCGCACTGCGCGCCAACCGGCGCAGCCGCTCGGCCGTGGTCACGGTGGCCGCCGCCAGGTTGCTGAAGGCCTGCAGCGCCGCCAGCGCGGCCGGGTCGGCAAAGCGCCCCGGGTCCAGCGCGTCCAGCGTGAGAAGGCCCCAGGGCAGGCCGCCGGTCTGCAGCACGCAGCCCATGCAGTCGTGCACCTCCAGCGGCCCGTGGCCCTGGGCCACCAGGCCGTCATAGGGATCGGGCAGCGGGCTGTCTGGCGCAAAGCGCATGGCCTGGCCCGCGGCCAGCAGCTGGGCGAAGCGCGGGTGCTCGGCAATGCGAAAGCGCCGGCCCAGCGCATCGGGCACCAGGCCGTCGATGGCCACGGGCCGCAGCCACTCGCCTTCCAGGCGCAGCAGGGCGGCGGCATCGGCCGGCAGCACGGCGCGCAGGGCTGCCAGCAGGCGGCGAAAGCGCTCGCGCTCAGGCAGGTCCTGGGCCAGGTCGGCCACCAGGGGGGTGAGGGCGTGCAGGGCGGTGGATGTGGTCATAAAGACTGCGATGGCTGTCAAAAGGACTCGATTTGACGGGAGTCATATTGACGCATGAAACGCCAAGCCCTTGTTCTTCAAGGGTCGCGGGACTGGCACGGCCCTTGCCTTTGTCAAGGCATGTCCGACATCGCACCGGGCATGTCCGTTCCCGTACCCAAGGAGTTTTCCGTGCTGACCGACCGCCAACGTGCCATCGTCCAATCCACCGTTCCGCTGCTTGAAACCGGCGGCGAAGCGCTGATCACGCATTTCTACCAAACCATGCTGGGCGAGTACCCCGAGGTGCGCGCCCTGTTCAACATGGCCCACCAGCAAAGCGGCGCCCAGCCGCGTGCCCTGGCCTACAGCGTGCTCATGTACGCCAGGCACATCGACCGGCTGGACGCCCTGGGCGACCTGCCCGCGCAGATCATCAACAAGCACGTTGCGCTGCAGGTGCAGCCCGAGCACTACCCCATCGTCGGCACCTGCCTGCTGCGCGCCATCCGCGAAGTGCTGGGCGCCGAGATTGCCACCGACGAGGTCATAGCCGCCTGGGGCGCCGCCTACCAGCAGCTGGCCGACATCCTGATCGGCGCCGAGCGCCAGGCCTATGACCGCACGGCGGCGGCCGAAGGCGGCTGGCGCGGCGAGCGCGCCTTCGTGGTCGAGGACAAGGTGCAGGAAAGCGCCGAGATCACGTCCTTCTACCTGGTGCCCGCCGACGGCGGCCCCGTGATCGCCCACCAGCCCGGCCAGTACATCGGCCTGCGCCTGGTGGTGGACGGCCAGGAGCAGCGGCGCAACTATTCCCTGTCCGCACCTGCAGACGGGCGCAGCCTGCGCATCAGCGTCAAGCGCGAGGCGGGTGGCAAGGTCTCCAACTTCCTGCACGACCGGGTCCAGGTCGGCGACACGCTGCAGCTGTTCCCGCCCGCAGGCCACTTCACGCTGCAGCCCGGCGAGCGCCCGCTGGTGCTGATCAGCGGCGGCGTGGGCATCACGCCGACCCTGCCCATGCTGGACGCGGCCTTGCCGACCCGGCGGCCCGTGGTCTTCATCCACTGCGCACGCGAGCGCGGGGTGCATGCCTTCCGCGAGCATGTGGATGCGCTGGCTGCCGTGCATCCGCAGCTCACCCGTTACTACTGCTATGACCGGGCGGAGGAGGGCGATGGGGTCGATGCGCAGGGCCTGCTGACCGCCCGCCAGCTGGGTGAATGGCTGCCCGCCGTGGATGCCGATGTCTACTTCCTGGGGCCTCGGCCGTTCATGCGGTCGGTGAAGGAATCGTTGAAGGCCCTGGGGGTGCCGCAGGAGCAGGTGCGGTATGAGTTTTTTGGGCCGGCCGAGGCGCTCCAGTAGGCTTTGCCGGAGCCTGCCCTGGGTGGTTTCTGGCTCTGCCGCACCCCGGGCATGCCTTTGTCGCGCCCCTTGTAGCACCTCTGTGGCAAGAGGTGCGACAAGGTCCGAAGGCTCAGCGGTAGAAGGCTTGCACGGTGCCCTTGAGCTTGATCAGCAAGGGCCTGCCCTTGCGATCCACCGTCTTGCCCGCGGGCACCTTGATCCATCCCTCGCTCACGCAATACTCCTCCACGTCGAACCGCTCCTTGCCGTTGAAGCGGATGCCGATGTCGTGCTCGAACACGGCCGCCACGTGGTGCGGGCTGCGCGGGTCGATGGACAGGTGGTCGGGCAGGGCGGGGCGCTCGGCGGATGCGTTGGCGTCGGTCATGGTCTTGTTCTCGCAAGAGGGTTCTGAAGAAAGCCGGTATTGTCCGCGCAATCCGGGGTCAGGCGCTGGCTGACAGGCATTGGCGGCAGGCATCGCCACGCGGGGCCCGGCGGGCGTCGTATGCTGCGCTCCATGCTGTCGCCAGAGCAACGTCAAACATTGAAGTCGGCCAAGCGCCTGCCGCTGGCGTTGCTGCTGCTCATGGCGCTGGGCTTCGTGGCCTCGTCGGTGGCGGCAGCGCACTGGCAGCAGGTGCCGCTGTGGCTGGCCTGCATCAAGGCCGTGACCGAGGCCTCGCTGGTCGGCGCGCTGGCCGACTGGTTTGCAGTGTCTGCCCTGTTCCGGCACATTCCGCTGCCCGTGGTCGGGCGCCACACGGCCATCATTCCGCGCAACAAGGACCGCATCGGGCTGAACCTGGCGAATTTCGTGCGGGACAAGTTCCTGGACGGGCCTTCGCTGGTGGCGCTGATCGAGCGCCACGATCCCGCGCGCGTGCTGGCGGGCTGGCTGACCTCACCGGCCAACAGCACGCTGCTGGGGCGGCAGGTGGCGCGGCTGGCGCTGGCGGCGCTGGAGATGGTGCAGGACCGGCAGGTGGAGCGCTTTCTCTCGCACTCGTTCAAGGCCTTGCTGGAGCATCTGGACCTGCCGCGCGCGGCGGCGGACCTGCTTTCGGGCCTGACCCAGGACGGGCGCCACCAGGCCGTGCTCGACGATGTGCTGGCGCGCGTCAGCGGCGTGCTGCGCGAATCCGAGACCCATGTGCTGATCGCCCGGACCATCGTGCTGTGGCTCAAGCGCGAGCATCCGCTCAAGGAAAAGATGCTGCCTACGGACTGGCTCGGCGACAAGGGTGCCACGGCCATCGCCGGGGCGCTGGACAGCCTGCTGCAGGACATCGCCAGCGATCCCGGGCACCACATGCGCAAGGCGTTCGATGCCTCCGTGCAGCGGCTGATTGACCGGCTGCAGTCCGACCCGGCCATGGCCGATCGCGCCGAGCGCCTGCGCGACTACCTGCTGCACGACGAGAAGCTGGCCGGCTACCTGCGGGCGCTGTGGCTGGGCCTGCGCGCCAGGCTGCAGGCGGACCTGGCCAACGAGCATTCGCAGGTGGCGCGCAAGACCGCCGCCATGGGCCGCTGGCTGGGCCAGTCGCTGGCGCACGACGAGGCGCTGCGCCACTCCATGAACGAACGCCTCAAGCGCTGGGCCCAGGCGCTGGCGCCCGATGTCTCGCAGTTCCTGGCCCAGCACATCGCCGACACCGTGCGGCGCTGGGATGCGCGCGAGCTGTCCGAGCTGATCGAGCTGCACATCGGCAAGGACCTGCAGTACATCCGCATCAATGGCACCGTGGTCGGCGGTGCCGTGGGGCTGCTGCTGTTCCTGGTCTCCAATGCGGGGCGGCTGTGGTCCTGATCTTCGTATCAGGATGTTGCCTGTCGGCCACATCGGGCCAACTTTACAAAGCCGCCGTGTTCGCCGGAACGCCGTGAATCGGGCCGGGCGCCGCACGCGCCCGGGCACTGGCGGCCCTGCATGTCATTGATGAACAAGGCAACATTCAGCATCCTGAATGAATTGCTCACAGATCGGTCCGCTTGTAAAGAAAAACAGCAGCTGCGCTGTCGTCGGCCAGGCCGTTGTCGTCGGGAAAATAAAATAAGAACGATTCGCACTCATCAAAAACAACAGAGCGGATGCGCACCCCGGTCGTTCGACCGTCCGTGATTCTTCTTGCGAGCTTTCCCATGCACAACTGCACAGCCCCCGCGGCGGGCCGTGGCTTTGCCCTGTCCGCCCTTTGCACCTCCCTGCGTGCTTCGTTTCCCTCCACCGTCGTTCCCCTGCGCCGCACCGCGCTGGGCGCCTGCCTGGGCCTGCTGGCCTCGGGCAGCGCGCTGGCCCAGGCAGCAGACGGGGCCGCGCTGGAAACCCTGGTCGTGACGGCCAGCGGCTTCGAGCAGGAGATCAGCCAGGCGCCGGCCTCGATCTCGGTGATCACGCGCCAGGAACTGGAGCAGGGCGCCTACCGCAACCTGCACGATGCCCTGCGCGATGTGCCCGGCGTGATCCTCACGCCCTCGGACAACAACTCCAACGACATCTCGTTGCGCGGCATGGGCGCCAACTACACCCTGATCCTGGTGGACGGCAAGCGCATGAGCACGCGCGAGACCCAGACCAACGGCAGCACGGGCACGGACCAGAGCTGGATTCCGCCGCTGGAGGCCATCGAGCGCATCGAGGTGGTGCGCGGCCCCATGTCCTCGCTGTACGGCTCGGACGCCATGGGCGGCGTGATCAACGTCATCACGCGCAAGGTGGCGAAGAACTGGCATGGCTCGGTGCGCGCCGACGCCACGCTGCAGGAGCGCTCCACCTCGGGCGATGCCTACCAGACCAACTTCTACCTGTCAGGCCCGATCAAGACCGACCTGCTGGGCCTGAGCCTGTACGGCAACTACGGCAAGCGCGACCAGGACCGCATCTACCAGGGCTACAACAAGAGCGACAACCGTTCGCTGAACCTGCGCCTGGCGCTGACCCCCAGCAAGGACCACGACCTGATCGCCGAGATCGGCACTTCGCGCCAGCACTTCGTTTCGTCGCCTGGCATGACCCTGCTGCCCACCGATGCGCCCAGCGACCGCAAGTTCGAGCGCGAGAACTACTCGCTGCAGCACAAGGGCCGCTGGGGCTGGGCTTCCTCCGACACCTATCTGCAGCGCGAGGAAACGCGCAACCTGTCGCGCGACATGACCATCAGGAACACGGTGTTCAACAGCAGCTGGGTGGCGCCGCTGGGCCGCCAGCACCTGCTGACCACGGGCGTGTACTACAACCAGCAGGACCTGCGCGACACGACGACCAATACGCTGCCGGACTCGGCGCGCACCACGGCCGATCGCACGCAGTACGCCTGGTTCGCCGAGGACGAGTGGCGCCTGCGCGAGAACTTCGCCCTGACCGGCGGCCTGCGCTACGACCACGACAGCAAGGGCGGATCGCAATGGAGCCCGCGCCTGTACGGCGTGTGGAACCTCGACGCGCAATGGACCGTCAAGGGCGGCGTGTCCACCGGCTTTCGCGCGCCCTCGCTGCGCCAGACCCTGGGCGACTGGGGCCAGTCCAGCCGCGGCGGCAACATCTACGGCAACCCCGACCTGAAGCCCGAAACCTCGCTGAGCAAGGAACTGGGCGTGCTCTACAACAACGGCGCCGGCCTGTCGGCAGGCCTGACGGTGTTCGACAACGAGTTCAACGACAAGATCACGCGCATCGCCTGTCCCGAGTGCGGACCGGCCAACTCCTCGGGCAACACGCCCACCACCAACGTCAATATCGACAAGGCCATCACGCGCGGCATCGAAGCCACGTTCAAGGCCCCGCTGGCGCGCACGCTGGACCTGAGCAGCAGCTACACCTTCACCAAGTCCGAGCAAAAGAGCGGCGAGTTCGCGGGGCAGCCGCTGAGCCAGCTGCCGCGCCACATGCTCAACCTGGCGCTGAACTGGAAGCCTTCGCAGCAATGGGCGGGCTGGGCCAAGCTGTCCTACCGGGGCAAGGAAAGCCAGCCCACGGGCGGCCGTTCGGCGCGCACCTGGGTGGCCGGCAGCTATGCCATGTTCGACATGGGCGGCTCCTACAACTACAGCAAGGACGTGACCTTCTACGCAGGCATCTACAACCTGTTCGACAAGGACGTGTACTACGAGGACTACGCCACGGTGCAGGACGGCCGGCGCTACTGGATCGGCATGAACGTGAAGTTCTAGGCATCCCGGCCGCAAGGGCGGCCGCTGCCCGTGGCCTGCGGATCGGGCCGCGCCGCTTCCCGGCGCGGCACCCGCCTCCGGAGGCCGGAACTCCTTTCATTTTTTCCTGGGATTCTTTGCCATGACCTTCGATATCACGCGCCGTGCGGCGGCGCTGGCCCTGCCGGCCTTGTTCCTGGGGACTGCGGTGGCGGCCCCGCTGTCCGTGCGGCATGCCGGGGGAATGACCAGCCTGCCCGGCGCACCCCGGCGCGCGGTGGTTTATGACCTGGGGGCGCTGGATGCACTGCATGCGCTGGGCGTGCCCGCGTCGGCGGTCGCAGGCGTGCCCCGGGCGCAGCTGCCCCGGTACCTGGACAGCTTCGCGCAGCGGCCTGCGGCGGGCGGGCTGTTCGAGCCCGACTACGAGGCGCTGAGCCGGCTGGCGCCCGACCTGATCGTCGTGGGCGGGCGCTCGGCCGGCAAGGCCGAGGTGCTGGGACGCATCGCGCCCACGCTGGACCTGAGCGTCAGCGGCAAGCACATGCTGGCCGATATCGAACGCAACATCGCCACGCTGGCGCTGCTGTTCGGCCGCCAGGCGCAGGGCCGTGCGCTGGTGCAGCGCCTCCACGCCGAGCTGCAGGGCCTGCATGCCCAGGCCTCGCAGGCCGCGCCGGGCCTGCTGCTGATGGCCGTGAACGACAAGCTCCTGCCGCAGGCGCCGGGATCGCGCTTCGGCTTTCTGTTCGATGTGTTCGGCGCGCGCTCGGCGCTATCGGCTGCGCAACTGCCAGCCCGCGGCACCGCCCACGGCTTCGCTGATGTGGCGCGGCTGGACCCCGAGTGGATCTACGTCATCGACCGCAACACGGCCACGGGCCAGGCGGCAGGCGGCGGCGAGATCATGGCTTCGCGCAAGGTGTTCGACAACGCGCAGATCCACGCCACGGCGGCCGGCCGCAAGGGGCAGGTCGTCTTCCTCGATCCCAAGGGCTGGTACCTGATGGGCAGCGCCGGGCCGACGGCGCTGCTGGACAACATGGCGCAGCTGCGCCAGGCCTATGGCGCTGCGTCATCGCGTTGACCGCGGGCCAGGGCCGGCTCCCGGTCCCGGCCCCACAGCGCAATCACGCGCACATAGGCCAGCTCGGCCAGCAGCTCCACCAGCGTCTGCGTGACGATGACGGCCGGCAGCACGGGAATGGCGCCAGGCACGGCCAGGGCCAGCGGCAGCACGACCAGCGAATTGCGCGTGCCCGCGCTGAACGCGACCGCTCGGCCTGCGGGCGCTGGAAGCCGGAAGGCACGCGCCACCAGCCAGCCCAGCGCGGGCGCTGCCACCGCAAAGGCCGCGTAGACGGGCACCACGCTCCAGGCCGCGTGCGTGGCCGGGCCCAGTTGGGGCAGCACGGAGGCGATCACCACGAACAGCACCAGCGCGGTGGCCGGCACGGGCAGCAGGCCCAGCCATGCCGAGGCGCTGGCGCCGCGCCGGCTGCGGGCCGCCCACCACTGGGTGGCAGCGGCCAGGGCCAGCGGCACGGCGATCAGCCACACGAACGCATGCAGGAAAGGCCCCGCCTGCACGAGCCGCGCCGCATCGTCGCCCAGGAACAGGCCCAGGTAGCCGGGCAGGGCCAGCATCTGCGCGATCAGCAGGGCCGGCGTGGCCGCCAGCAGCAGGCGCGCATCGGCGCGTCCCAGGTGGGAGAAGGTGACCACGTAGTCGATGCAGGGCGCCAGCAGCACCAGCAGCGCGCCCAGGCGCAGCAGGGGGTCGGCGGGCAGGAACTGCAGCAGGGCCCAGACCAGCAGCGGCACCACGATGAAGTTGGCCGTCATCAGCGCCGCCAGGAAGCGCACCTGGCCGAAGGCGCACCGCAGCTCGGCCAAAGGCACCTGCAAGAAGGTCACATAGAGCATCAGTGCCAGCGCGGGGTTGATGGCGCGCTCCAGCACGCCTGTGCCGGGCAGCGCCCAGGCGGCAACTGCGGCCAGGGCCACGGCGGCGAAGTAGATGGGGATCTGGCGCTGTTCGAGCGCGTCTCGGGTGTCTTGCATTCAGGAGGCCGATGGCGGCGGGTACGGGGCGGGTACGCGGATGTGGGGCGGATGTGGGGCGCCTAGTATGGCAACGGCACAGCCGGCCCGCTGCTTCATTCCCCTGCAGACCCTGGGCCCGCAGGGATCAGCCCTGGTTTGCCGCGCCCAGCACCTTGTACAGATAGGAGCGCGAGATGCCCAGCTCCTGCGCGGCCAGCTTCTTGTTGCCGCCGCAGCGTGCGATGGCGTCGAGGATGGCGTTGCGCTCCTGGTCCTTGAGCGGGGCCACGGCGCCGGTGGCGGGCAGGCCGGGCTCGGCAACGGGCGAAGGCCGTGCGCCGGCCAGCGGGTCCTCGTGGCGCGCGAAGTTGTCCACGCCCAGCAGCTGGCCGTCGCAGAACACCAGGGCCTCTTCCACGCGCTGTCGCAGCTGGCGCACATTGCCGGGCCAGGCCTGCCGGGCCAGGTAGGGCATGACGCCGGGCGCGATGCGGGGCAGCGCAATGCCGTTGCGCTCGCAGAACGACTGGGCAAAGCGCTGCACCAGGGCCGGGATGTCCTCCAGGCGCTGGCGCAGGGCCGGCACATGCAGCACCACGCCGCTGAGGCGGTAGAACAGGTCCAGCCGGAAGCGGCCGCTGTCGATGAGGCCGCGCAGGTCGCGGTGCGTGGCGGCCACGATGCGGAAGTTCACCTGCCGGCCGCTGTGCGCGCCTAGGCGCTGCACCTGGCGGTCCTCCAGCACGCGCAGCAGCTTGACCTGGATCTCCATGGGAATGTCGGCCACTTCGTCGAGGAAGAGGGTGCCGCCCTCGGCCTGCTCCAGCTTGCCGGGCTGGCCCTGCCTGCGCCCGCCCGTGAAGGCGCCGGCCTCGTAGCCGAACAGCTCGGACTCGATCAGCGTGGCCGGCAGCGCCGCGAGGTTGAGGCTGACCAGGGGCGCGTCGGCATCGCGCCCGCGCGCATGCAGGGCCTGGGCCACCAGCTCCTTGCCGCTGCCGCTCTCGCCCAGGATGAGCACGGGCACGTCCAGCCGCGCCACGGCGTCGATCTCGCGGGCCAGCCTTTGCATGGGGGCACTGGCGCCCACCATCTGCGCCGTGGGCGTGCCGCCGCGCAACTGGCTCAGTTCGCGCTTGTAGTGCTGCACCTCGTCATGCAGCTGGTTCAGCCGCTGCTGCATGCGGTTGAGTGCCTCCACGCCGCTGAAGCTGACCTGGCCCACGGCGCCCACCACGGCGCCGCCCTCGTAGACCGGCATGCGGTTGACGATGCGGCTCACGCCAGGCCCCAGCTGCTGCAGGTCGCCGATCTCGGCCCGGCCGCTGCGCACCACGTGGGGCAGGCGCGAGTTGGGGATCACGTCCTCGGCGCGCCGGCCTGCGGCCGTGCCGGGCGCCAGGCCGAAGAACTTCTCGTGCACGGGGCTGATGTAGCGCATCAGCCCTTCATGGTCGGCCACCGTGATCGCCTGGTACGGGTTGGTCAGGAACATGTTGAGGATGGCGAAGGCGAAGGGCACGCTGGCCACCATGTCGAACAGCGCCGCCGCCTCGTCGGCCGGGCGCAGCAGGGCGACCTCGCCCTCGGCATCGGCCAGCACCACGGCCACATGGCGGGCCACCGTGCCGCGCGGGCCCGGTGTTTCCACGTGCAGCAGCTGGCCATGGCCGATGGGGTTGTGCCCGTCGCCGTGCGCGCGGGCCAGGGCCTCGGTGACGGCTGCATGCAGCAGCGGCTCCTGCGCCAGGCCCAGCCGCGCCACGGGCTCGGGCGAGTCGCGTCGCCAGACGAGAACGCCGAATCGGTGGTCGGGGGAGCTGGACATGGGCATGGCGGGCAGTGGCTGGGTGAACGCACTCTAGCGGCGCGCAGGCCACGGGTCTGTCCCCGTGGTGTCTCCATTGAAGACAGTACCCAACCCGTGTCTTCGAGGTTGTCCTTGATGTGGACACACGCAGGTCGATTGTGGAAAAAATCCTTTGAATTCAACGCGCTGCGTTCTGGCACGCCTTGTGCATCTCTACAGGCACAAGGAGACACGACGACATGAGCTGGCAACCCGAAGTGGACGAGATCGCATACCGCCGCGCGCTGGCGGCCAAACTGGGCGGAGAGGACAAGGTGGCGCGGCACAAGGCCGCCGGCAAGCTCACGGTGCGCGAGCGCATCGATGCCTGCACGGACGCGCAGTCCTTCGTGGAGGTGGGCTCGCTCACCGGCTCGGGCCAGTACGACGGCCTGGGCAGGCTGACGGACTTCACGCCCTCCAACCTCATCATGGGCCGGGCGCGCGTGGGCGGGCGGCCCGTGGTCGTGGTGGGCGACGATTTCACGGTGCGCGGCGGCGCCAACGACGGCGCCGTGGGCGACAAGCTGATCTTTGCCGAGAAGATGGCGCACGACCTGCGCCTGCCCATGGTGCGCCTGGTGGACGGCACGGGCGGCGGCGGCTCGGTGCGCAACATCGAGACCAAGGGCTACACCAGCGTGCCCACCATGAAGGTCTGGAGCCAGGTGGTGCAGAACCTGTCCACCGTGCCCGTGGTCTCGCTGGCCCTGGGCTCGGTGGCCGGCATGGGCGCGGCGCGCGTGGCCTCCAGCCACTACTCGGTGATGGTCAGGGAGACCGCCCAGCTGTTCAATGCCGGCCCGCCCGTGGTGGCGCGCATCGGCCAGAACGTGACCAAGAACGAGCTGGGCGGCAGCCAGGTGCACACGCGCAACGGCGTGGTCGATGACGAGGTGGCCACCGAGCAGGAAGCCTTCGAGCGCGTGCGCCGCTTCCTGTCCTACCTGCCATCGTCGGTGTACGAGCTGCCTGCGCGCACCGCGCCACAGGACGATCCGCGGCGGCGCGACGAATGGCTGCTGTCGGCCATTCCGCGTGATGGCCGCAAGGTCTACAAGATCCGGCCCATTGTCGAATGCCTGGTCGATGAGGGCTCCTTCCTGGAGACGGGCCGCCACTGGGGCCGGGCCATCGTCACGGGGCTGGCGCGCATCGACGGCTGGCCCGTGGCCGTGGTGGCCAGCGACCCGTACTTCTACGGCGGTGGCTGGGACGGCCCCTCGGCCGAGAAGTTCACGCGCTTCGTGGACATGGCCCAGACCTTCCACCTGCCCGTGGTCAACCTGGTGGACATCGCGGGCTTCCAGATCGGCGTGGAGGCCGAGAAGGCCGGCGTCATGCGCTACGGCGTGCGCGCCCTGGCCGCCGTCTACCAGGCCACCGTGCCTTGGTGCAGCATCCTCATCCGCCGCGCCTACGGCGTGGCGGCGGCGGGCCACCAGCACATGGGCCGCTTCAACTTCCGCTATGCCTGGCCCTCGGCCAACTGGGGCTCGCTGCCCATCGAGGGCGGGCTGGAGGTGGCCTACAAGGCCGAGATCGAAGGCGCCGACGACCCCGTGCAAAAGCGCGCCGAGATCGAGCAGCGCGTGCGCAGCCTGACCTCGCCCTTCCGCACGGCCGAGGCCTTCGGCATCGACGAGGTGATCGATCCGCGCGACACGCGCGCCCTGCTCAGCGAATTCGTGGAACTGGCCGCGCCGCTGCGCGAGGCCGGAGCGCCGCAGTTCGGCCTGCGGCCCTGAACGCATAAAAACCCAAGGAGACAAAGCAATGGCAACCAGACAACCGCGCGCGCCCTCGCGCCGCACCGCCCTGGCCCTGTGCCTGGCGCCCTGCCTGACCATCTGCGCCGCGACGGCGGCCCAGGCCCAGGCCCCCCAGGAGGACAAGTGGCCCACGCGCCCCGTGCGCATCGTGGTCGGCTTCCCTGCAGGCTCGTTCACCGACACCATTGCACGCGCGCTGTCCGAGCCGCTGAGCAAGTCGCTGGGCCAGCCCGTGGTGGTGGAGAACAAGCCCGGCGCCAACGGCGCCATCGGCGTGGGCGAGGTGGCGCGCGCCGCGCCCGACGGCTACACCCTGCTGGTCACCAACTCCAGCAGCATCACCATCAACCCCCAGATCTACAAGAAGATCACCTACCGCGCCAAGGACTTCGCGCCCATCACCATGGTGCTGGATGCGCCCTTCATCCTCACCGTCAACCCCGAGTGGGCGCAGAAGCACCAGATCCGCTCGGCCAAGGACGTGATCGCATTCGCCAAGGGCCATCCCGACAAGCTCAGCTACGGCTCGGCCGGCCCCGGCAACATCGCCCACCTGGCCTATGCGGCCTGGAGCAACCGCACGGGCGTGAAGACCACGCATGTGCCCTACAAGAGCGCATCGCAGGCGCAGATGGCCGTGCTCAGCGGCGAGCTGGACACGCAGTTCGACACCTGGAGCGCGCTGCCCCACATCGCCAGCGGCAAGCTCGTGGCGCTGGCCGTCACCGCGCCCCGGCGCATGCAGCAGCTGCCCGAGGTGCCCACCATGGCCGAGGCCGGCTATGCCGATTTCGACGTCACCTTCTGGGCCGGCCTGCTGGCGCCCGCAGGCACGCCGCCGGCCATCGTCAACCGGCTCTACGAGGCCTCCAGGGGCGTGCTGCAGGACGCCCGCATCCGCGCCGTGCTCAGCAGCCAGGGCGAGCCCGTGATGATGCCGCCCGCGCCGTTCGGCCAGCGCATCGCCAAGGAAGTGGCCGACTGGGGCCAAGTCATCCAGCGCGAAGCCTTGTCTTTGGATTGATGAGGTACGCATGTCTCTGTTGCAAGCACTGAACCCCCGCTCCGTCGCCATCCTTGGCGCATCCGACAACCCCATCAAGGCCGGTGGCCGGCCCATCGACTACCTGCGGCGCCATGGTTTCGCAGGCCGCATCCTGCCCGTCAATCCCAAGCGCGCCGAGGTCCAGGGCCTGGCCGCCTACCCCTCGCTGCGCGCGCTGCCCGAGGCGCCCGATGCCGTGGTCATCAGCCTGCCCGGCGAGGACGTGGCCGCCGCCATCGACGACTGCGTGGCCGTGGGCGCGCGCCTGGCTGTGATCTATTCCTCGGGCTTTGCGGAGCTGGGCGAGGAGGGCCGCCGGCAGCAGGCCGACCTGGTGGCGCGGGCGCGCCGTTCGCCAGGCGGCGGGCTGCGACTGTTCGGCCCCAACTGCCAGGGCGTGGCCAACTTCGCCACGGGCGCCATCCTCAACTTCTCGACCATGATCAACGAGAACGCGCCGGCCGACGGCCCCGTGGCCATCGTCAGCCAGAGCGGCGCGGGCGCGGCCATTCTCTACGGCGGCCTGCGCCGCGCGGGCATCGGCGTGCGCTACATGCTGTCCACGGGCAACGAGGCCGATGTCTGCGCGGCCGAGGCCGTGCGCGCCGTGGTCGAGGATGAAGGCATCCGCCTGGTCGTGCTCTACATCGAGACGCTCAGGCAAAGCGCCTGGCTGGCCGAGGCCGCGCGGCTTGCCCATGCGCGCGGCGTCACCATCCTGGCCGTGAAGGCCGGCCGCACGCGCGCAGGCCAGGCCACGGCCAGCTCGCACACGGGCGCGCTGGCGGCCGAGGACGCGCTGGCCGATGCCTTCCTGCGCCAGCACGGCATACCGCGCCTGGCCGACTTCCGCGAGCTGATCGACTACGCGCCGCTGTTCCTGTCCCAGCCCGCGCCGCGCGGTCGTCGCGTGGTCAGCATCAGCAATTCGGGCGCCACCTGCGTGCTGTCGGCCGACGCGGCCGAGGAATACGGGCTGGCCCTGGAGCCGTTCGATGCCGCCACGCTGGACGGCCTGTCCCAGGCCCTGCCGTCCTATGTCACGGCGCGCAATCCCATCGACATGACCACAGCCCTGCTGGGCAGGCCGCAGACCTTTGGCGACACGCTGCGGGCCTTGTCGGGCAGCGGTGCGGCGGACCTCGTTCACGTGGGCTTCCCGATCGGCGGCGAGGGCTATGACTTCGCCGACTTCGCGGGCCAGGCCAGCCGCTTTGCGCGCGATACCGGCGTGCCCATTGCGGTCAGCGTCAACCAGGACTGGGTGGCCCAGGCCTTCCAGGACCAGGGCGTGCCCACCTTCTGGAGCGAACGCGCCGCCATGCGCGGCCTGGCGCTGCTGGCCGAGCAGGCCGGTGGCAGGCAGGCACAGGTGCCGTCTGCCGAGGCATCGGTGCCGGTGGCGGCCTCCCGCTCCCTCACGCTTGACGAGCCCTCCAGCCTGTCCGAACTCGCCCGCGCCGGCCTGCCGGTGATGCGCCATCTGGTCTGCAGGAGCGAGGACGAGGTGCGCGCCGCCATCGAGTCCCTGCCACGGCCCCTGGTGGCCAAGGGCGTGTCCGCCGATCTCTCGCACAAGTCCGAGCATGGCCTGGTGCGGCTCAACATCCGCGAGGCGGAGCAGGCGCTGCAGGCCTTTGGCGACTTCGCCGCCACGCTGGCCCGCCTGGGCGCGGCCGATGGCGGCCTGCTGCTGGGAGCCCAGCACAGGGCCGACTTCGAGCTGGCGCTGGGTGCCCATGTGGATGCCGAATTCGGCGTGGTGGTCATGGTCGGCCAGGGCGGCGTGCTGGTGGAGGCGCTCAGGGACGTGCAGTTCCTTGTCGCCCCCTTCAGTGCGCGGCAGGCGCTGGATGCCCTTGCGCGCCTGTCCATCGCCCCGGCCTTTGCGGCCGTGCGCGGCATGCCGGCCGTGGAGCTGGACGCCGTGGCCGCCATGATGGTGAGGCTGGGCGACTGGATGCTGGCCCAGGGCGGGCGCGTGCAGTCGGTCGATGCCAATCCCGTGCTCGTGGCGCGCGGCGCACAGGCGCCGGTCATCGTCGATGCGGTGGTGGCCGTGGCCGCCGCGCCAGCGGTCTCCTCGGAGGCGGCATGAGCGGCGCCCCGCACCCCATCCGCCGCGTGCTGGTCGCCAACCGGGGCGCCGTGGCCGCACGCGTGATCCGCACGCTGCGGCGCATGGGCCTTGAATCCGTGGCCGTGTACTCCGAGGCCGATGCCAGCCTGCCCCATGTGCGCGCGGCCGACCATTCCGTGTGCATAGGCCCTGCGCCCGCCGCGCAAAGCTATCTGGACCAGGCGCGGCTGCTGCAGGTGGCGCGCGAGACCGGCGCCGATGCCGTGCACCCGGGCTACGGCTTTCTCTCCGAGAACGCGGAGTTCGCCGAGGCCGTGCAGCGCCAGGGCCTGTGCTTCATCGGCCCCTCGCCGCACTGGATACGCACGCTGGGCCACAAGACCCAGGCGCGGGCCTTCATGGCCGCCCAGGGCATGCCGCAGGCGGCCAGCTCGGCCGTGCTGCACAGCGTGCAGGAGGCGCAGGCGGAGGCGGCGCGCATCGGCTTTCCCGTGCTGGTCAAGCCCGCAGGCGGGGGCGGCGGCATCGGCATGCTGCCCGCGCACGATGCACCGCAGCTGGAGGCCGCCTGGTCCAAGGCCAGCGGCATGGCCGCCAAGTACTTCGGCACGGCCGAGCTGTACCTGGAAAAGCTGATCGAGGCGCCGCGCCACATCGAGTTCCAGGTGCTGGCCGACCGCCATGGCGAGGTGCGCGTGCTGTTCGAGCGCGACTGCTCGGTGCAGCGCCGCCACCAGAAGGTGGTGGAAGAGGCCCGCCCCGCAGGCATTCCCGCGCAGGCCCTGGCCGACATGCGGCAACTGCTGGCCGGCCTGCTGGCGCGCACGGGCTATGACGTGATCGGCACCGTGGAGATGCTCTACACGCCGCAGCACGGCTTTGTCTTCCTGGAGATGAACACGCGGCTGCAGGTCGAGCATGCGGTGACCGAGGAGATCACGGGCATCGACATCGTCGAGGCCCAGATCCGCCTGGCCGCCGGCGAGCGCATGCGGGAGGTGCTGCCCGCCGAACCCGTGGCCCGCGGCCATGCCATCGAGGCGCGCATCTATGCCGAGGACCCCGTGCGCTTCCTGCCCTCGCCAGGGCGCCTGGACCGCTTCGAGATGCCCCAGGGCGAAGGCCTGCGCGTGGAGACCGGCTATGCCCAGGGCTGCAGCGTCACGCCCTTCTACGACCCCATGGTCGCCAAGCTCGTGGCCCATGGCAGCGACCGCGCCCAGGCCATCGCACGGCTGCGCCAGGCACTGGCGCAGACCCGCATCGAGGGCGTGAAGACCAACATCCCCTTCATCGAACGCATCCTGGGCCACGCCGATTTCCTGGACCTGCGCATCGACACCGGCATCGCCCAGCGCGTACTGGCCCCCCTTTGAAAGCCCTACCCATGACCACCACCCCGAACCTGATCACAAGCCCCATCGCCGGCCTCGTGGCCGCTGTGGAAGCCGCCGAAGGCGGCACCGTCGCCCTGGGCGACACCCTCATCATCGTGGAGTCCATGAAGATGGAGATTCCCGTGGAAAGCGAGGTGGCAGGCGTCGTGCGCCGCATGCTCGTGGCCGTGGGCGAGCCGGTGGCCGAAGGCCAGGCGATTGCGGAGATCGGATGAACGCCGTTGGAATCTCCACCACCCCGGACCTGGAGGCCGCCGCGCTGGCGCGCGGCTACTTCGGCATCGACGTGCCCTTCATGTCCCACATCGGCCTGGAGCCCGTGAGCCTGGCGCCCGGCCTGGCGCGCACGCGGCTGCCCATGCGCCCGCACCTGGCCAACAGCCGGGGGCATGGCCATGGCGGCGCGCTGATGAGCGCGCTGGACTTCACGCTGAGCGCGGCCGCGCGCTCGTCCAACCCGCTGGGGCTGGGCGTGGTGACCATCGAGATGAGCACGCATTTCCTGGCATCGGCCACCACCGACCTGCTGATCGAGGCCCGCGTGCTGCGCGCAGGCGCGCGCACCGTGTTCTGCGAGGGCAATGTGCTGGACAGCGCGGGCCAGGCCGTGTGCACGGCGCGGGCCGTGTTCAAGCTGATCGCGCTGTAGCCTGGCTTCAGGCGCCGTCGCCTTCGGGCGCCGGCGGCAGCAGATGCTGGCCGATCTGCTGCCAGGCCTTGGCCGCGTCATGCTGGCCGCCGAACATGTGGCAGCTGGCGGCCGTCATGGCCAGGCGGCCGTTCTCGGGCTCCAGGTCGAACGCCAGCTCGCATTGCGCTGCGGCGTTGCGCCACATCACCACGGCGTCTGGCGATTCTTCCTTTTGCAGCGCATGGGCTTCGGCCATCCAGGCCTGGGCCAGGCGAAACGCGCCCTCGGCCTGGTCGGGGTCGGCCTTATGGGCCAGATAGAAATGCTTGCCGGCCTGCTGCCACAGCGCCCGGGCCTGGGCGAAATCCTGGGTGGCGGCCCGCTGTGCCTGGGCCACCAGGGCATTGCCTTCGGCCAGCAGCGTTGCGTAGGAGGAGGGGGCGTCTTGCGTCATGGGGCGCCATTGTGCCGCCGCTCCGGTGCCTGTGTTCAGGCCGGGGAATCGCGCGGCGGGCTCGGGCTGTCGGGCAGTTCCAGGCCGATGCGCGTGAAGCCGCCCTCGGACTCGGCAAAGCAGCGCCCGCCGTGCATGCGCGCGATGGCGGCCACGATGGCCAGGCCCAGGCCATGGTTGCGGTCGGCCTGGCTGCGCGCGGCGTCGGCGCGGTAGAAGCGGTCGAACAGGCGCGGCAGGTGGACGGGATCGATGGCCGGGCCCCGGTTGAGCACCGCCAGCGCCACATCGCCGGCGCCCCCGTGGTGGGTACAGGGCCGCGCGCCGATCTGCACGGTGATGGTGGAGCCGCGCTGTGCATAGCGTGTGGCATTGCCCAGCAGGTTGGACAGCGCCCGGCGCAGCAGCCGCGCATCGACCTCGGCGGCCGCGTCGCCCTGGACGACGACCTGCAGGTCGGCCTCCTGCAGCGCGGCCTCGTGGAAGTCGATGACCTCGTGGGCCAGCGCGGCCAGGCTGGCCCAGGGCGCCAGGCGCGCGCCCTGGCCCCGGTCGGCCTGGGAGAGAAACAGCATGTCGGCCACGATGCCGGCCATGCGCCGCAGGTCCTCCAGGTTGGAAGCCAGCACCTCGCGCAGCTCGGCCTCGCTGCGCGGCTTGCGCAGGGCCAGCTCGCAGCTGCTGATCAGCGTGGTCAGCGGCGTGTTCAGCTCATGGGCCACGTCGGCGTTGAAGGCCTCCATCTGCCGGTAGGCCACGGACAGCCGCTCCAGCAGGGCGTTGAACTGTGCGATCAGCGGCCGCAGCTCCTGCGGCTGCCCGCTGTCGTCCAGGCGCCGCTGCAGGTCCTGGGCCGACAGCTGGCGCGTCTGCTCGGTCAGCTGTCGCAGTGGCGCCAGGCCCAGGCGCACCAGCCAGATGCCGGTCAGCGACACCAGCAGGGCGCCGCCCACGGCAGCCAGGGCCAGCGTCCAGGCCAGCAGGGACAGTTGCCGGTCGTCTTCGGCCCGGTCCAGCGTGAGCTGGGCACGGGCCTGCTGGCCGGAGTCGGCCAGCACGACCTCGAAGCTGCGCTGCAGCGTGCGGCCGGGATTCTTGGGCGTGCGCAGGCGTTCGTAGAGCACGCGGCCCTGCAGGTCGGTGATGCGCAGCGACATCTCGTCCAGGCCCGTGAGAAAGTCGTCCAGCATGTGGGCCAGCCCGGCTTCGTTGTGGGCGCTGCGGCTTTCCGTCATCAGGTGCAGCACGGCCTGCTGCTTGAGGTCCAGCGTCTCGTGCTGGTGCTGCTCCAGCGTCATCGATGCCACCCCGTAGACGGCCGCGCACACCAGGCCCAGGCCCAGCATGGTCTGCAGGGCCAGCCAGCGCGACAGGCGCCGGCCCAGATGGGGAATGTCGGCAGGGGCAACGCTCACGGTGCGCGCGACTCCAGCACATAGCCCATGCCGCGCACCGTGTGCAGCAGCGGCTGCGCGAAGGGCTGGTCCAGCTTCAGGCGCAGGCGGCGCACGGCCACCTCGACCACATTGGTCTCGCTGTCGAAATTCATGTCCCAGACCTGGGAGGCCAGCTCGGTGCGCGACAGCACCTCGCCCTGGCGGCGCAGAAGCAGGCTCAGCAGGTTGAATTCCTTGGCCGTCAGGTCCAGGCGCTGGCCGGCGCGCGTGGCGCGGCGGCGTATCAGGTCCAGCTCCAGGTCGGCCATGCGCAGCGTGGTGGCCTCGGCCGCAGGCTGGGCCGTACCGCCGCCGCGGCGCAGCAGCACATGCATGCGCGCCACCAGTTCGGAGAAGGCAAAGGGCTTGACCAGGTAGTCGTCGGCGCCGCCTTGCAGGCCGCGCACGCGGTCCTCCACCTGGCCGCGCGCCGTCAGCATCAGCACCGGCGTCTGGCGCGATTGGCGCAGCGCCGCCAGCACGGCCAGGCCGTCGATGCCGGGCAGCATGCCGTCGAGCACGATGAGGTCGTAGGCCAGCTCGGTGGCCAGGTGCAGGCCGTCGATGCCGTTGTGCGCGACATCGACCACGAACCCCTCCTCGGTCAGGCCCTTGCGGAGGTAGTCGGCCAGCTTGGTTTCGTCTTCGATGACCAGGACTTTCATGCCGAGCATTGTCGGGGCAGGCAAGGGTTTTCGGAGATGACAAATTTGTCATGTGCCCGACAGCGCCGGGTCGCTGCGCCGCCCTAGACTCGCCGGCATGGGGCAGTCGCGATTGGGGTCAAACGCCATGCCCGACAATCCCGCACTTCTGCCATGCCCTCTTCCATGACCCGGCCCCGTCTTGCCGCCCTTGCCATCCTCGTGATCGCGCTGCTGTTCCAGTGGACCTGGATGGCGGCCGCTGCGCTGTGCCGCCACGACGGGCATGAGACCCGGCACTTCGGCCACCATGTCCATGGCGTGAGCCTGCACGGCATGGGCGCCGAGCGCCATGCGGGCACGGGCACGGATGCCGAGTCCGGCCCGCCTGCGCAAAAGGCCGACCAGGGCCTGCAGTCCTCGCTCAGCGTGGACTGCTCCATGTGCCACGCCTGGGTGGCCGCTGCCACACAGCACTGGCAGGCGGCGCCGGTGGCCCCGCCGCCCGCGCAATTCGCCGAGCCGCTGCGCCGGCATGCCTCGGCCGTGCTGCTGCGCCCCGACCGGCCCCGCTGGCAGGGCTGACGCTCCTGCAGCCGCCGGCCGGGCATTCGGCGTTCATCGCCCTGTTTCGCCCCGGACCGGCATTTTCCAGAAATCCCTTCGCGCGCAGCGGCCCTCGTCCGTGCGCGCCCTGTGGCGTGGGGCCTGATCGACCAAGCGATCACGCCTGATCCGCGCTGCGGGCAAGGAGCCCGTGTATGTCTTTTCCTTCGTCCTTTCCGTCGAGGACAGCCTTCGCACCGTGGGTGCTGGCGGCGCTGGCCGCCTGCGGCGTCGTGCAGGCCGCCGAGCCACCGGCCGATTCGGTGGCGCCACCCGCCTTTGCAGGCGCATCCCTTCCTGATGGCCCGCCGCTGGACCTGCAGCAGGCACTGGTCCTGGCGCTGGACGGCAATCCCGGCCTGCGCGCGGCCCGCCAGGCGCTGGCCGCCACGGAGGGGGCCGTGCTGCAAAGCCAGGCCCGGCCAAATCCCGAGCTGGCCTGGTCGCAGGAGGACACGCGCCGCAGCACCCGCACGCTGACCGTGCAGCTGAACCAGACCCTGGAAGTGGGCGGCAAGCGCGAGGCCCGCATGCGCGTGGCCGAGCGCGGCCGCGACCTGGCCCGCGCCGAACTGGCAGGGGCCGAGGCCGCGCTGCGCGCCGATGTGGGCGCGGCCTTTTTCGGCGTGCTGGCCGCGCAGCAGCGCGTGGTCCTGGCCGGGCAGACGCTGGAGATCGCCAGCAGCGCGCGCGAGGCGGCGGCCCGGCGCGTGGCGGCCGGCAAGGTGGCGCCGCTGGAGGAGACCCGGGCCCGCGTGGCCGAGTCCGGCGCCCTGCTGGAGCAGGCCCGGGCCCGCTCTGCCCTGCGCGTGGCGCGCGGCCAGCTGCAGGCGCTGTGGGGCGAGAGCGTGCGCCCCTTCGGCCAGGCCGAGGGCGCCGTGGACGCGCTGCCCCAGCTGCCGGAACTGGCAGCCCTGCAGCAGCGCATCGAACAGGCTCCCGCCGTGCTGCGTGCGCGCCAGGCGCTGGAGCAAAGCCGCGCCACGGCCGAGCTGGAGCGTGCACGGCGCCTGCCCGATCCCACCGTCAGCCTGGGCGTCAAGCGCGCCACCGAGGTCGGGCGCAACCAGCTCGTGGTCGGCGTCTCCGTGCCCCTGCCCGTGCTCGACAGCAACCGGGGCAACCAGCTGCAGGCCCTGCGCCTGGCCGACCAGGCCGAGGAGCAGTTGCTGGCCACGCGCGTTCAGCTGCAGGCCCAGCTGTTCGAGGCGCGCGAGCTGCTGCAGTCCAGCCGCGAGCAGGCGCGCCAGCTGGCCGAGGAGGTGCTGCCCACGGCGCGCACGGCCTACGAGCTGGCCTCGCGCGGCTTTGCGCTGGGCAAGTTCGGCTACCTCGACGTGCTGGACGCGCAGCGCACCTGGTCCGAAGCGCGCAGCCAGTACCTGGACCAGCTGCTGGCCACGCACCGCGCTGCCGCCGACATCGACCGCCTGCTCGGCACCGAATCCGGCCTCTGATTCCGATAGCAACCTGATTGCATCCAGACCATGAACACCAAGCCCTCCTCCTCCCCCCTGGCACCGCGCCGCACCCTCGTGGCCATTGCCGTCATCCTGGCCGTGGGTGCGCTGGCCGCCACGCTGATCCTGCGCAGCGGCCCGCCGGGTGCCGCCAAGGCCGACAGCCATGGCCACGGGCACAGCGAGGCCGCAGGCCATGCCGATGGCGAGCACCACGGCGCTGCAGCCGGAGATGGCCACAAGCACGACGAAGGCCATGCCGACGATGAGCACCATGAAGATTCCAAGGCGGAAAAAGCCGAGGCCAAGCCCGCCGCCAAACCCGCAGCCACCGCCGAAGCCGGCCATGGCGACGACGAAGGCCTGATCGCCATGGACGCCCAGCGCATGCAGGCGGCCGGCGTGCGCCTGGCCGAGGCCGGCCCGGCCACGGTGCGCTCCGTGCTGCAGCTGCCCGGGGAGATCCGCTTCAACGAAGACCGCACGGCCCACGTCGTGCCGCGCGTGGCCGGCATTGCCGAGAGCGTTCCCGCCAACCTGGGCCAGAACGTGAAGAAGGGCCAGCTGCTGGCCGTGCTCAGCAGCGCCGCCGTCTCCGAGCAGCGCAGCGAACTGCTGGCCGCCAGCAAGCGCCTGGAGCTGGCCCGCACCACCTATGCGCGTGAAAAGCAGCTGTGGGAGGAAAAGGTCTCGGCCGAGCAGGACTACCTGCAGGCGCGCCAGGCGCTGCGCGAGGCCGAGATCGCCGTCTCCAACGCCCAGCAGAAGCTGGCCGCCACGGGCGCCGGTGCCGGCGGTGGTGCGGGCGGGCTCAACCGCTTCGAGCTGCGCGCGCCGTTTGACGGCGTGATCGTGGAAAAGCACCTGTCCGTGGGCGAGGCCGTGCAGGACACCACCCAGGTCTTCACCATCTCCGACCTGCGCAGCGTCTGGGCCGAGATGCGCGTGGCCGCGCCCGACCTGCCCGCCGTGCGCGTGGGCGAGAAGGCCACGGTGCGCGCCACGGCCTTCGACTCCTCGGCCACGGGCGAGGTGGCCTATGTGGGCGCCCTGATCGGCCAGGACACGCGCACGGCCCCCGCGCGCATCACCCTGCCCAACCCCGACGGCGTGTGGCGCCCGGGCCTGTTCGTGAATGTGGAGCTGACGGCATCGTCCCGGCAGGCGCCGCTGGCCGTGGCCACGCAGGCACTGCAGAAGATGGAGCAGCAGACCGTGGTCTTCGTGCCCGTGCAGGGCGGTTTCCGCGCCCAGCCCGTGCGCGTGGGCCGCAGCGATGGCAAGGCCACCGAGGTGCTGGACGGCCTGAAGCCCGGCCAATCCTACGTGGCCGAGGGCAGCTTCATGCTCAAGGCCGAGCTGGGCAAGGCCAGCGCCGAACACAGCCACTGATCGGAGAGTCCATGTTTGAACGCATCATCCGATTCGCCATAGAGCAGCGCTGGCTGGTCCTGCTGGCCGTGCTGGCCATGGCGGGCCTGGGCATCTACAACTACCAGCGCCTGCCCATCGACGCCGTGCCCGACATCACCAATGTCCAGGTGCAGATCAACACCCAGGCCAGCGGCTACTCGCCGCTGGAGACCGAGCAGCGCGTCACCTATCCCATAGAGACGGTGATGGCCGGCCTGCCCCACCTGGAGCAGACGCGCTCGCTGTCGCGCTACGGGCTGTCCCAGGTCACCGTGGTGTTCAAGGACGGCACGGACATCTACTTCGCGCGGCAGCTGGTGGGCGAGCGCATACAGCAGGCGCGCGACAGCCTGCCTGCTGGCATCACGCCCACGCTGGGCCCCATTTCCACGGGCCTGGGCGAGATCTACCTGTGGACCGTGGAGGCCGAGGACGGTGCGAAAAAGCCCGACGGCACGCCCTACACGCCCATGGACCTGCGCGAGATCCAGGACTGGGTCATCAAGCCGCAGCTGCGCAACGTGCCCGGCGTCACCGAGATCAACTCCATCGGCGGCTACGCCAAGGAGTACCTGGTGGCGCCCGCGCCCGAGAAGCTGGCCGCCTACGGCTTCACGCTGGCCGACATCGTCACCGCCCTGCAGCGCAACAACGCCAACGTGGGCGCCGGCTACATCGAGCGCCAGGGCGAGCAGTACCTGATCCGCGCGCCGGGCCAGGTCGGCGGCATCGCCGACATCCGCGAGGTCATCGTGGGCTCGGCCCAGGGCCAGCCCATCCGCATCCGCGATCTGGCCGAGGTCGGCCTGGGCCAGGAGCTGCGCACGGGCGCGGCCACCGACAACGGCCGCGAGGTGGTGCTGGGCACGGTGTTCATGCTGATCGGCGAGAACAGCCGCACCGTCTCGCGCGCCGTGGACCAGCGCATGGCCGAGATCAACCGGGGCCTGCCCCCGGGCGTCAAGGCCATCACCGTCTACGACCGCACCAACCTGGTGGACAAGGCCATCGCCACGGTCAAGAAGAACCTGGTGGAGGGCGCGGCCCTGGTGGTGGTCATCCTCTTCCTGTTCCTGGGCAACCTGCGCGCGGCGCTGATCACGGCGCTGATCATCCCGCTGTCCATGCTGTTCACCTTCACGGGCATGGTGCACTACAAGGTCAGCGCCAACCTCATGAGCCTGGGGGCGCTGGACTTCGGCATCATCATCGACGGCGCCGTGGTCATCGTGGAGAACTGCGTGCGCCGCCTGGCCCATGCGCAAGAGGCGCGCGGACGGTCGCTGACGCGCAGCGAACGCTTCCATGAAGTCTTCGCCGCCGCGAAGGAGGCGCGCCGCCCGCTGCTGTTCGGCCAGCTCATCATCATGGTGGTCTACCTGCCCATCTTCGCGCTCACGGGTGTGGAGGGCAAGATGTTCCACCCCATGGCGCTCACGGTGGTCATTGCGCTGGCCGGCGCCATGCTGCTGTCCATCACCTTCATCCCGGCGGCGATTGCGCTGTTCATGGGCGACAAGGTGGCCGAGAAGGAAAACCGCCTCATGGGCTGGGCACGCCGCGGCTATGCGCCCGTGCTGGCGCGCGTCATGGCCGCGCCCGCCGTGGTGCTCACGGCCGCCGCCGTGGCCGTGGCGCTGAGCCTGCTGCTGGCCACGCGCCTGGGCAGCGAGTTCGCGCCCAACCTCAACGAGGGGGACTTCGCCATCCAGGCGCTGCGCATCCCCGGCACCAGCCTTACGCAGTCGCTGGAAATGCAGATGCAGATCGAGAAGGCGCTCAAGAAGGAGTTCCCCGAGATCGACCGCGTGTTCGCGCGCACCGGCACGGCCGAGATCGCCTCCGACCCCATGCCGCCCAACATCTCCGACGGCTACATCATGCTGAAAGCCCGCAGCGAGTGGCCCGACCCGGCGCGCCCGCGCGATGAGCTGCTGGCCGCCGTGCAGGCGTCGGTGGACCGCATCCCGGGCAACAACTACGAGTTCTCCCAACCCATCCAGCTGCGCTTCAACGAGCTGATCTCGGGCGTGCGCAGCGACGTGGCCGTGAAGATCTTCGGCGACGACATGGCCGTGCTGGAAAAAAGCGCCCAGACCGTGGCCGGCATGCTGCAGCAGATCGCGGGCGCCTCCGAGGTCAAGGTCGAGCAGACCACGGGCCTGCCCATGCTCACCGTGCAGATCGACCGCGAAAAGGCCTCGCGCTACGGCCTGAACATGGGCGATGTGCAGGACGCCATCAGCACCGCCATGGGCGGCACCGAGGCCGGCACGGTGTTCGAGGGCGACAAGCGCTTCGACATCCAGGTGCGCCTGCCGGACGCCGTGCGCAACGACCTGCAGGCCCTGAGCCGCCTGCCCATCGCCCTGCCGCGCGGGGCGGACGGGCGCATCGGCTTCGTGCCGCTGTCGGCCGTGGCCACGTTCGAGACCGCGCCCGGCCCCAACCAGGTCAGCCGCGAAGACGGCAAGCGCCGCATCGTGGTCAGCGCCAATGTGCGCGGGCGCGACATGGGCTCCTTCGTGGGCGAGGCACAGCAGAAGCTGCAAGGCCTGTCGCTGCCGCCCGGCTACTGGACGCGCTGGGGCGGCACCTTCGAGAACCTGGAGTCGGCCACGCGCCGCCTGCAGATCGTCGTGCCCGTGGCCCTGCTCATGGTCTTCGTGCTGCTGTTCGCCATGTTCGGCAATGTGCGCGACGGGCTGGTGGTCTTCACGGGCATTCCGTTCGCGCTCACGGGCGGCATCCTGGCGCTGTGGCTGCGCGACATACCGCTGTCCATCTCGGCGGCGGTGGGCTTCATCGCGCTGTCGGGCGTGGCCGTGCTCAACGGCCTGGTCATGATCTCCTGGATCAGAACCTTGCGCGAACAGGGCGCCAGCGTGCCCGACGCCGTGACCGAGGGCGCGCTCACCCGGCTGCGCCCCGTGCTGATGACGGCCCTGGTGGCCTCGCTGGGCTTCGTGCCCATGGCCATTGCCACGGGCACGGGCGCCGAGGTGCAGCGGCCGCTGGCCACGGTGGTGATCGGCGGCATCCTGTCATCCACGCTGCTGACCCTGCTGGTGCTGCCGCTGCTGTACCGGCTGGTGCATCGCAATGATCCGTCGGAAGCCAGCGGCACAGACCCCGCGCCCGCCGCGCCGGCACCTGCCGTGTGACGCGGCGCCCGGGCAGCACCCGGGCGGCCACTTTGGAACCCGCTGCAGCCTGGCTGCAGCGGGTTTCTTCATGCCCGGGATATCCCGGGCCACACATCTTTGCCCATCGATGTGAACCTCGCGCATTTGGCATGGAGCGGCTGCGAGCCCCTGCCTAGAATTCGTCCCACAACAGCAAGGACAACGGGAGGGAGACAAGGCCATGAACAGCCCCGCCAGCGGACAGCACGGCCGTGCCCGCATCGCCGTGGAGAGCCGGTCCATCGACTGCATTCCCGACAGCGAGCGCCACGCGCGGCTCGCCGACCAGGGGCCGTTCTGGTTCCTGGGCAACTTCCACTTCTTCACGCTTTCCATCGGCTTCGTCGGCCCGTCGCTGGGGCTTTCCGCGCCCTGGAGCGCCCTGGCCGGGACGCTGGGCATCATGTTCGGCACGCTGTTCATGGCGCTGCACGGCGCGCAGGGGCCGCAGCTGGGGCTGCCGCAGATGATCCAGTCGCGCGCGCAGTTCGGCTTTCGCGGTGTCACCCTGCCGCTGTGCGCCACGCTGCTGGTGTTCACGGGGTTCAACGTCGTCAACGTCTCGCTCATCATGCAGGGCATGCAGGCCGTGTTCGGCCTGCCGCCCGTGCCCACCGCGTGCGTGGCCGTGGCCGTGGGCGCGCTGCTGGCGGTCTGCGGCCACGATGTGATGCACAAGGCCTTCCGCCATGCACTGGTGCTGGCGCTGCCCCTGTATGCGCTGGCCACGCTGGCGTTGCTGGCAGGCGTGGGCGAGCCCGCCTTGCACGGTCGGTCGGAGCCATTGCCAGGATTCGCATGGAGCGCCTTTGCCGCGCAGTTCACCATCGCGGCCAGCTACAACATCTCCTATGCGCCCTATGTGTCCGACTATTCGCGCTACCTGCCGCGCCACACTGCGCCCCGGCGCCTGATCGCAGCCATCTTCCTGGGTGCATCGCTGTCCGGGGCCTGGATGATCGGGCTGGGCGCCTGGATGGCGCAGCGGCTGCAGGCCGGGGACGCGCTGGCGGCGCTGGGACGGATCGGCACCGGCCTGTTCCCGGGCGCGGACCGGCTGCTGCCTGCCCTGGCCGTCGTGGCCTTCCTGCCCATCATCGCGTTGAACACGTACAGCGCGGCGCTGACCGTGCTCACGGCGGCGGATTCGCTGGGCGGCATGCGGCCCACGCGCGCCGCCCGTATTTTTGCCATCGCGGCGATCAGCGTCGGCATCCTCGCGTGCGTGCTGTCCATCCAGGGCAGCGGCGTGGCACTGCTGCACTCCTTCCTGGCGCTGCTGCTGTACTTCCTGGTGCCATGGACGGCGGTCAACCTCGTGGACTACTTCCTGGTGCGCAAGGGCCGCTACGCCATCGCCGATTTCTTCACGCCACAGGGCATCTACGGCGCCTGGGGCTGGCGCGGCATCTGCGCCTATCTGGGCGGCTTTGCGGCCATGGTGCCCTTCTTCCACATCCACGACGCCACGGACGGCCATGCGGTCTTCGTCGGCTGGGCTGCGCAGCGGCTGGGCGGCGTGGACTTCGCCTGGCTGCCGGGCATTCTCGTCGCCGGCAGCCTTTACTGGGGGCTGGCCCGCACCCTGGATCTGCAGGCCGAGGAGGCCGCCCGTTGCCAGCCGCGGCAGGACAGCCACCTTTTGCATCCCAAGGAGCGCACACCATGACGGAGCACCGCATCCGCATCATCCAGCCCCGTCTGCGTGATGGCGACATTGCCGGCAACCTGGCGATGACGCTGAAGACGATCAGGGCCAGCGCGGGTCAGGCCGACCTGCTGGTCTTTCCCGAAACCTGCATCAGCGGATTTCCCCGGCCCGACAACGTGGCGCAGCTGGCCGAGCCGCTGGACGGCCCCTCGGCCACCGCGCTGCGCGAGGCCGCGCGGCAAGCCGGCGTGGCCGTCGCCATCGGCCTGGCCGAAGCAGACCAGGGCCGCCGCTTCAATGCCGGCCTGCTGATCGATGCCGACGGGCAGGTGCTGCTGCACTACCGCAAGACCATGCTCTACGACTCGGACCAGGGCGTGTTCGAGGCAGGTGAGCGCTGGCCCACATGCGAATGGCGCGGCCTGCGGCTGGGAATGCTGATCTGCTTCGACATCGAGTTTGCGGCACCGGCCCGCGCGCTGGGTGCGCAGGGCGTGGACCTGATCGTGCTGATGGACGGGATGATGCACCCCCACGGCCACATCCATCGCCACGCCGTGCCCGTGCGTGCGATGGACAACCAGTGCTACATCGCCATGGCCAACCGCGTGGGCCCTGGCGACAGCTACGCTTTCAGCGGAGGCAGCCAGTTCGCCGATCCCTTCGGCCAGACGCTGGCGCGCATCGCGGGCGATGCCGAGGGCCTGCTGGACGTGCGCCTGGACCCTCTGGCGCCCGGCCGTGCGCGTGCGCAGTACCGGGGCTGACGAGCGCCGAGGCGCCACCGTGGCGCGGTCATCTGTGTCGGTTGTATGACAGCAATGTCACCATCCTGTGGGGGTGGCGTGGGGGGGCGATTTCTACATTGGAGTCCTCTCCCCGGCGTTCCGCCTTGCGGGGCGTGGGGAGAACGAATCACCAACGTTCTTTGAAAGGGACACACCATGTCGCAACGCCGTTTCACCCCCGCTACCCTGATCGCCGGCCTGGTCGCATCGGCAGCGCTGCTGCTGCCGGGCATGGCATCGGCGGCCGGGTACATCCACCCGGCCAACAACGAGGCGGGTGCCGTCGTCCATCCCGAACATTTCAAGAGCAGCAAGACGCGCGCCCAGGTGACGGCCGAGGCCGAGGCGGCCGTGCGCCAGGGCGGCACCTCGCGCTTCAATGCCGGCGTCTACCCGGCGCCTGCACCGCAGACCGGTGGCGGCAAGACGCGGCAGGAAGTGATCAATGAACTGATCAACGAAACGCCTGCCCAGCGCGATGCACGCCAGCGTGCCATGGGTGGTTGATGCACGTGCGGGGCGATGCAATGCTGCCCCGCAGCAGCCGTATCAGGGGATGACCGACGCGCCGCGCGGCTACGAGCCTGCGGCGCGTTCCGCTTCCTCGGCCTCATGGGCGCGTGCGATGGCCAGGATCACGTCGCGCGCCAGGCGGCGCTTGGGTACGGGAAGGCGCAGGTAGATCTTGAACAGCTCGTTGTCCTCGTAGCCCAGGCCGGCGGACCAGCTGCCCTTGGGCTCACGCACCTCACGCGCCGGCTGCGGCGCGCGCAGGAACTCCTCCAGCGGCACCTGCAACCAGTCGGCCAGCGCAGCAAGTTTCTTGGTGTTGGGCATGGTCTTGCCCAGCAGCCACAGACGCACGCCGTGCTGCGACATGGGCTTGCCCCAGAAGCGTGTGTTGAATTCGCGCTCCAGCACCGAGGGCTTGGCTTCATAGCCACGGGCCTCCAGGGAATCACGTAATTTCTGCGCAAACCGCTGCTTCGCATCCTGCATGCGGGCACGCTATGGGATAAGTCTGATTGTGCAGTGAGTATTGTGAAAAATCACATATCAGGTGTGATTGATAGTTAACATCAAAGACTCAACCAGAAATCACAAGCACAGGAGGGCCCATGCGCTGGCAACGAGTGTGGCTGCTGCCTGCGGGCCTGGCCCTGCTGCTGGGCGGTTGCGGCGGTGACGATGGCGAGGTGCTGACCGTGCGGGCTGCGCCCTGGGGCGCCGCCTCGGGCGTGTCGATAGGGCAGGTGCTGCAGGACAGGTCGGCCTGCGCGCGCAGCAGCTGGCGCAGCGTGGGAGACGGCAGCGGCGGGCGCATCGTCGAGTACGCCTGCGAGCGCGCAGGCGTGCGTGACTACCTGCAGGCCAGTCTGCGCCAGGAGGTCGGGCCACTGCAGCGCGCCGCCGAAAGCGAACAGGCCCGGTTCGAGGCGCGGTTGCGTGGCGAATGGCGTGAGCTGCTCGTGCTGGAGCGGCAGCGGCAGGAGATGCTGCGGCGCCACGCGCAGGAGGCGCAAAGGGATGCCGACCACAGGCAGCGGCACCTGGAGGATCTGCGTGTGCTGGGGGACATGAAGGAGTGCGGCAGCTTCCGTCCGCAAAGCCTCAGTGCCGAGGCCGCGCCGCAGCGCCTGGTGCTGGCAGCCCAGGCCTGTGCGCAGGCCGGGCGCGCGGCCGGGCATGTCTATGCGCGCGAGCGGGAGCGGACGCTGGTGCGGCTGCGCGCGGCCCTGCCGCGCTACGACGAGGCCCGGCTGGGCCGCGAGGCGGCCTTGCAGGCGATGGACCGCACCCTGGAGCAGCAGGAGGCGGCGCTGCGCCGGCTGGAGGAAGACCGCCCCGAGGCGGGCGAGCGCATACGCCGCTCATTGGCCGCGCGCATGGAGGCCATGCGCCTGCGGCTGGGCCAGGTGGGCCGCGTGCGCGAGCTCACGCGCTGGAGCGTGGCCGGCGCACGCGTGGTCTACCTGGACACGGCCCTGGCCATGGAGTGCGGCGTGCGCACGCTGACCGAAGCCACGCCGCTGGACACCCTGGTCGAAGACCTGGGCGAGGGCCAGGCCGTGCCCCGCCAGGGAGGCGCATTGGCCCGGGCGCTTGACGGACTGTGGGCGCGCTGCCTGCAGCAGCCCTGATGGCGGGAAGGACTGCACGGCGCCGGTTGCACGTCGCACGGCGCCGGTTGCACCGCGCCCGTTGCACCACGCCGGTTGCACCACGCCTCAGAATCTCGGCAGGTCCGGGTGTGAGATCTGGCCGCCGCGCACCAGCATCTTTCCGTATTCGGCACAGCGGTTGAGCGTGGGAATCACCTTGCCGGGGTTGAGCAGGGCCTGCGGGTCGAAGGCGGCCTTGAGCGCGAACATCTGGTCGTTCTCGGCCGTGGTGAACTGGGTGCACATGGAGTTGAGCTTTTCCACGCCCACACCATGCTCGCCCGTGACCGTTCCGCCCATGGCCACGCTGGTCTCCAGGATGTCGGCGCCGAACAGCTCGCAGCGGTGCAGCTCGTCGGGGTCGTTGGCATCGAACAGGATCAGCGGGTGCAGGTTGCCGTCGCCCGCGTGGAAGACGTTGGCGCAGCGCAGGCCGTATTTCTTTTCCATCTCCTGGATGGCCAGCAGGATGTCGGCCAGGCGCTTGCGCGGGATGGTGGAGTCCATGCACATGTAGTCGGGGCTGATGCGCCCGCTGGCGGGAAAGGCGTTCTTGCGCCCGCTCCAGAAGCGCAGGCGCTCGGCCTCGCTTTCGCTCACCGTGATGGCCGTGGCGCCGGCGCCGCGCAGCACTTCGCTCATGTGGGCGATCTCTTCCTCGACTTCCTCGGGCGTGCCGTCGCTCTCGCACAGCAGGATGGCCTCGGCCGTGAGGTCGTAGCCGGCCTTGACGAAGTCCTCGACGGCGGCCGTCATGGGCTTGTCCATCATCTCCAGCCCGGCCGGGATGATGCCCGCCGCGATCACGGCGGCCACGGCGTCGCCGGCCTTGCGCACGTCGTCGAAGCTGGCCATGATGCAGCGCGCCAGCTGGGGCTTGGGGATCAGGCGCACGGTGACTTCGGTGGTCACGGCCAGCATGCCTTCGCTGCCGACCAGGATGGCCAGCAGGTCGAAGCCCGGCGTGTCCAGCGCCATGGAGCCGAACTCCACCGGCTCGCCCTCCACCGTGAAGCCGCGCACCTTCAGCACGTTGTGCACGGTCAGCCCGTACTTGAGGCAGTGCACGCCGCCCGAGTTCTCGGCCACGTTGCCGCCGATGGTGCAGGCGATCTGGCTGCTGGGATCGGGCGCGTAGTACAGGCCCAGGGGCGCGGCGGCCTCGCTGATGGCCAGGTTGCGCACGCCGCACTGCACCACGGCCGTGCGGCTGGCGGCATCGACCTGGAGGATCTTGTTGAACTTGGCCAGCGACAGCGTCACGCCCATGGGATGGGGCAGGGCGCCGCCCGACAGCCCGGTGCCTGCGCCGCGTGCGATCACGGGCACCTGGATGGCGTGGCAGGCGCGCAGCACGGCCTGGACCTGGGCCTCGGTCTCGGGCAGGCAGACCACCAGGGGGCGCTGGCGGTAGGCCGTGAGTCCGTCGCATTCATAGGGGGTGGTGTCCTCGGCGTTCCACAGCAGGGCATGCGCGGGCACATGGCGGGCCAGCGCGGCCACGACCTCGGCCTGGCGCCGTGCGCGTTCGGAGGCCGTGGGCTGCTGGTGGGCGGCATCGGCGGCGGCCGACGCCATGGCGCCGGGGGCAGGGCTGGCTGGGGAGCTGGCGGAAGTCATGGGGCCTGACTTTAGGCGATGCCGCCGTCTTTGTGCAGCGGGACTGCGCTGATGTTTATTGCAACGGCGCGTGAAATCCGCGAAATCCGTGAATTCCGTTGTGGGCGCCTCAGCAGGCCATCGCCCTCTTCAACCATTCAGCAAAGGCCGCGCATTCCCAGCGGTCCATGGTGCCGGTGCGCCAGCACAGGTAGTGGGCATGGGGGCTGGCCGTGTCCATGTCGAACAGGCGCACCAGGGTGCCGTTGTCCATCCAGGGTGCGCCCAGCTTGTGGCGCACCAGGGCAATGCCCATGCCGGCCGAGGCCGCGTCGCACATCAGGCCGATGTCGTTGAACTGCGAGCCCTCGTGCGGCTCGGGCCAGTCCAGGCCGGTGGCGCCGAACCAGGTGCGCCAGGGCTCCAGCGGGCTGCGCAGCAGGGGCATGCCTTCCAGGTCCTGGGGCTGCTCGAAGGGGCCATGCTCGCGGATGAAGGCCGGCGAGGCCAGCGGCGTGACCACGTCGCGCGCCAGTTCGATGTGCTCCACGTCGGCGTAGTGGCCGGGGCCGAAGCGCACCATCAGGTCGGCATCCTCGGCCACCACGTCCAGCAGCGGGATGGAGACCTGCAGGGCGATGTCGATCTCGGGATAGGTTTCCGTGAACTGGCGCAGGCGCGGGATCAGGATCACGCGCGCAAAGGTGGGCGTGACCGCCAGCTTGAGCCTGCGGCGGCCCGGCGCCGTCACCTCGCCCGGAAAGCGCTGCAGCGCGCCCAGGCCCTCGCGCACGTGGGACAGGTAGGCGCTGCCTTCGGTGGTGAGCGAAAAGTCCGAGCGGCCGAACAGCCGCGTGCCCAGGATCTGCTCGAGCTGGCGCACGCGGTGGCTGACGGCGCTGGGCGTGACGCACAGCTCCTCGGCCGTCTGCGTCACGCTGCGCAGCCGCGCCAGCGCCTCGAAAGTGAGCAGGCACTGTATGGGCGGGATGCGGCGGGCGCCGCTGCCGGGCGGGGCAAAGCCGCTGCCGGCGGCAAGGGTCACGTTCGCCATGGGCGGCCGGGAGCCGGCTTCAGCGGAAGACCACGGTCTTGTGGCCGTTGAGGATGACGCGGTGCTCGCTGTGCCACTTGACGGCGCGGGCCAGCACCTGGCTCTCGGTGTCGCGGCCGCGGGCCGTGAGGTCTTCCACGGTGTCGGTGTGGTCGGCGCGGGCCACGTCCTGCTCGATGATCGGGCCTTCGTCCAGGTCGGCCGTCACATAGTGGGCCGTGGCGCCGATCAGCTTCACGCCGCGGTCATGGGCCTGGTAGTAGGGCTTGGCGCCCTTGAAGCTGGGCAGGAAGCTGTGGTGGATGTTGATCGCGCGGCCGGCCAGCTTGGTGCACAGGTCGTTGGACAGCACCTGCATGTAGCGCGCCAGCACCACGAGTTCGGCGCCTTCGGCCTCGATGATCTCGAACTGCTTTGCCTCGGCCTGGGCCTTGGTGGCAGCCGTGACGGGGATGTGGTGGAAGGGGATGTTGTAGCTGGCCGCCAGCTGGTAGAACTCGCGGTGGTTGCTGATGATGGCGCGGATGTCCACCGGCAGCAGGCCGCTCTTCCAGCGAAACAGCAGGTCGTTGAGGCAGTGGCCTTCCTTGCTGACCATGAGCACGGTCTTCATGGCTTCTGCCTTGGTGTGCAGGCGCCACTTCATCTGGTACTGGCCGCCCAGGTCGGCCAGGGCCGCCCTCAGAGCCGCGGGATCGCAGCCGTTGCAGGCAAATTGCACGCGCATGAAGAACAGTCCGGTGGCCGGGTCGTTATACTGCGCGGCCTCTTCGATGTTGCCGCCTTGCTCGAGCAGGAAGCCCGAGACGGCATGTACCAGACCGAGCCGGTCGGGGCACGAAAGGGTAAGAATATAGGCTTGGGTCATAGCGGCGCAATTGTCGCAGCATGCACACGACCCTGCGCAAGTCACACGTTCTGGGAACGTTCTGAGGAACCACATGCAAGATCAGGGAGAGCAGCCCCGAATACCGCTCTGGGGCGCATTGACCCTGTATGTGTGCGCAGGTCTGCTGTGGCTCTGGGGCGTGGAATGGCTGCTGGCGCACCTGCAGATACCGCCCGGGCCGGCAGCGCAGCGGCGCATGCTGTCCTCGGTGGCCCTGGTGCTGGTCACGGCCGTGGGCGGCGGCTGGCTGCTGTGGCGCATGCGCCGTGGAGAGCGCACTGCCCATGCCGCGATGGCTGCCGGGCGGGAGGCCGACGAACGCCAGCGCCTGGCCGCCGCCGTGGTGGACAACACCATGGAGGGCGTGGTCGTCACCGATGCGCGCAGCCGCATCCTCTCGGTTAACAGCGCCTTCACGCGGCTGCTGGGCTATACCGAGCAGGAGATGCTGGGCAAGACCCCGCGCATGTTCAAGTCCGGCCGCCACGACAAGGCCTTCTACGAGGCCATGTGGGACAGCATGCAGGCCACGGGCCACTGGCAGGGCGAAATCTGGAACCGCCGCAAGAACGGCGAGGTCTTTCCCGAGCGCATGTCGCTCAGCGCTGTCAAGGACGCACAAGGCAAGGTCACGCACTACGTGTGCATGTTCACCGACATCTCGGCCGAGAAGGCGCGCGAGGCCCAGCTCGAATTCCTGGCCCACCGCGACATGCTCACCGGCCTGCCCAACAGCGTGCGCTTCACAGCGCTGCTGGAAGACGCCGTGGCCGAGGCGGCCGCCGAGCAGGGCACGCTGGCCGTGATGCTGCTGAACATCGATCGCTTCAAGGACGTCAACGACAGCTACGGCCACGCCATCGGCGACCAGGTGCTGCGCCACATCGCCGCCCGTGTGCACGATTCCCTGGGTCCCCAGGACCTCATAGGTCGCATGGCCGGTGACGAACTGGCCGTGCTGTGCAAGGGCATGAGCGAGCGCGGCGACGCCATCGCCCGTGCACGGCAACTGATCGCGGCGGCCGGCCAGCCCTGGAGCTCGCCGGACGGCCTGTCCGTCATGGCCGGCGTCAGCGTGGGCATCTGCATGTACCCCTCCCATGCCGGCAATGCCCAGGACCTGCTGCAGGGCGCGCATGCGGCCGTCTACGGCGCCAAGTCGCGCAGCGGCCGTGCCTGGTGCTTCTTCGAGGAAGACATGACCTCGGCCGCGCGCGAGCGCCTGGCCATGGAGGCACGGCTGCGGCAGGCCATAGACCTGGGCCACCTGCGCCTGTACTTCCAGCCCCAGATCGACCTGGCCACTGGCCGCCTGGTGGGCGCCGAGGCCCTGGTGCGCTGGCTGGACCCGGACGAGGGCCTCATCTCCCCGGCACGCTTCATTCCCGTGGCCGAAAGCTCGGGCGTCATCGGCGCGCTGGGCCTGTGGGTGCTGCGCGAGGCCTGCGCCCAGGGCCAGCGCTGGCGCGATCAGGGCCTGCCCGAGATGACCATCGCGGTCAATGTCTCGCTGCACCAGTTCCTGCTGACCGACATCGCCGGTGCCACCGCCGACGCGCTGGCCGCCACGGGCTTCGCTCCGCACTGCCTGGAGCTGGAGATCACCGAAAGCGCCCTGGCCGAGCGCCCCGAGGAGGCCCTGGCCGTCATGCGCCGCCTGCGCGCCCAGGGCCTGCGGCTGGCCATCGACGACTTCGGCACCGGCTATTCCTCGCTGGCCCACCTCAAGCGCTTCCCGCTGGACCTGCTCAAGATCGACCAGGGCTTCATCCGCGACATCCCGCACAGCGCCGACGACATGGCCATCAGCGGGTCGGTGATCGCGCTGGGGCATGCCATGGGGCTGAAGGTGCTGGCCGAGGGCGTGGAGACGGCCGAGCAGCTGGCATTCCTGCGCGGCAAGGGGTGCGACTTCTTCCAGGGCTATCTGTGCAGCAAGCCCATGCCTGCGCAGGCGTTCGGCGAGTGGGTCTCGGGCAACGAGGGGATGTGGGCCGTGCAGGGGTGAAGCTCAGTCCACCCGACCCGCATCCGCCCGCGGTGCCGGCGGGTTCCTGAACTTCTCGCGCAGCTCTGCGCAGTGGTCCTTGGCGGGCAGGGCATCCGTCTTCTGCAGCCAATCCACATCCGAGGCCTGCGCCACCGATGTCTCCCCCGCCTGCGCCACGGCCACCTTGGCGCCTGCGGCCTCGGGCAGCCAGGTGGGAATGCCCACGCCGCGCAGTACGTGGCCGCGCCCGGCCACCAACAGCACGGTCTTGCCGGGCTTGACTGCGGCCCTGGCCACCTCGGCCATGCTGGCGTCGCGGGCCAGCTGGATGCGGGCCATGGGCGCCAGCTGGGTGTCGGGCAGCAGGCCGCAGTGGCCTTCGCGGATGGCGTCGAGCTGGCGCTGCCAGGCTTCGGGCGGCAGGTGGGTGTCCAGGTTCTGGTTGCGCATGGCCTGCTTCATGTCGGCGCGGGGCAGGTTGCCGCCCAGCACGGGCACGCCTGCGCGCACGGCGGCCATGACCACGCCGCGGTAGCGCGGCCAGGGCCAGGCGGCGTCCTGCCATTGCAGGGCCTGCTGCACAGCGTCCTCGGAGGCATCGCGCGCCAGGCTGGCCGTGGAGCCCGTGCGCGGCGCCATCTCGATCACCAGCGCGGCCAGGCGCTCCTGCGTGGCCAGCTGCTGCACCGTGGCCTGTTGCCAGGCCTGGTGGGCCGCCGCATCGTGCTGCTCGCCCAGCAGCACCAGAGGTGCGTCGGACCAGCGCTGCAGCTGCTGCGTCCAGTCCCGCGCCGGTGTGGAGGAGCTGGCGCAGCCGGCAAGGGCTGCCGCCAGCCATGCGGCCGCAGCCAGGCCGGCAAGGCGCGGGGTGCGGATGAAGGGGCGGGGGATGGAGCGGACTTGCATGGCCCCATGCTAAACACTGGCCTTGCCCGGGGCCCCCATAGGCCCTGTGGGCATTGGGGGCAGTTGAAAGGATCCTAGGAATCGGGGCGGGGGCACGGCGCAAACGGGTGGCGCTTGATTCAGGTCAAGACGCGCAAATGTGCCGTGGCTACAGTGCGACCATGCATGGCAAGCCCTCGCTTTCGACCAAGCTGCTGCTCATGGGCGCGGCCTGCCTGCTGGCGGCCGTAGCATCGATCGGCTTCACGCTGTGGGTGGCCTGGCAGCTGGAGGGCGGCGCGGCCGCCGTGAACGAGGCCGGGCGGCTGCGCATGAGCATGGTGCGCATGGCCATGGCGCGCCAGAACGAGGCGCCTGCGCAGTGGCAGGCGCGCGCGCAGCAGTTCGACGCCAGCCTGGACCTGCTGCGCAGCGGCGACATGTCGCGCCCGCTGTTCGTGCCCTGGAGCGACGAGGTCAGGGCGCGCTACGAGCGCATACGCCGCGACTGGAGCGCGCTGCACGCGCGCTGGCAGGCCGAGGACCAGGCTGATGCGCAGGCCATCATGGGCAGCGCCGACGCCTTCGTGCGCGAGGTGGACGGCTTTGTCGAAGCCATCGAGGACCGGCTCTCGCGCTGGACGGCCATCCTGCACCTGTTTCAGATGTGTCTGATGGCGCTGGCCATCATCGCGGCCGTGAGCTTCATGGCCACCAGCTACTGGCTGGTGCTGCATCCCGTGGGCCAGCTGCGCTCGGCGCTGGAGCGCATGCGGCGCGGACACCTGGACACGCGCATGAGCGTGGAGGTGGACGACGAGTTCGGCCAGCTGGCGGCCGGCTTCAACCTCATGGCCCAGTCGCTGCAAAGCTCGCACGCCGAATTGGAAGACAAGGTGCGCGAGAAGACCGCCAGCCTCAACGTGCAGCACCAGCAGCTGCAGGCGCTGTACGCGGTCAGCGTGCAGGCCTCCGAGGCGGCCAGCCTCCGGGCCCTGGCCGAAGGGTTCGTGCGCCAGATCCGTGTGGCAGCCCAGGCCGATGCGGCCACGGTGCGCTGGTCCGACGAGGCCAACGAGCGCTATGTGCTGCTGGCCGGCGACGGCCTGCCCCAGTCCATGTCGGTGCAGGAGCACTGCCTGCACACGGGCGCCTGCCTGTGCGGCCAGCCGCGCGAGCAGGCGCGGCTGCGCGTGATCCCCATCACGCCGGCCAGCGACCTGCAGCTGCCCCACTGCCGCGAGGCCGGCTTCGAGACCGTGGTCAGCATCCCCGTGCAACTGCAGCAGCGCCTGTTGGGCGAGGTCAACCTGTTCTTTCGCTCCACCGTGGTGCTCACGGACGACATGCGCGACCTGCTGTCCGCCATGGCGCGCCACCTGGCCAGCGCCATGGAAAGCCTGCGCGCCACGGCGCTGGAGCGCGAAGCCGCCGTGGCCGAGGAGCGCGGCCTGATCGCGCGCGAGCTGCATGACTCCATTGCCCAGTCGCTGGCCTTTCTCAAGATCCAGACCCAGCTGCTGCGCGACGCCGTGGCCAAGGGCCGCGACGAGGCGCGCGACCGCAGCCTGGGCGAGCTGGAAGTGGGCGTGCGCGAATGCTATGCCGACGTGCGCGAGCTGCTGGTGCATTTCCGCACGCGCACCAGCGCCGAGGACATTGAGGCCGCGCTGCGCGCCACGCTGTCCAAGTTCGAGCACCAGACGGGCATTGCCACCTCGCTGAGCATGACGGGCCAGGGCCTGCCGCTGGCGCCCGATGTGCAGATCCAGGTGCTGCACATGGTGCAGGAGGCGCTGTCCAACGTGCGCAAGCACGCGGGGGCCAGGCATGTGCAGCTGCGCGTGGGGCGCCACCCCTGGCGCTTCGAGGTCAGCGACGACGGCTGCGGCTTCGTCCCCGCCGACGTGGCGCCGGACTCGCTGCATGTGGGCCTGGGCATCATGCGCGAGCGCGCCCTGCTGGCCCAGGCGCTGGTCCATGTCCACTCCCGCCCGGGCGAGGGCACGCGCGTGCTCATCGAGCTGCCGCCGTCGGCCTCAGCCGGCGCGCCAGCGCAGGCCCTCCCCTCGAACGCGTGACACGCTCCCGCAAGAAAAAGACCGCCCCATGTCCTTCTCCAGCCCCATCTCCGTCTTCGTCATCGACGACCACACGCTGTTCCGCCGCGGCCTGATCGCCCTCATCGCCCAGGACGCAGGCCTGCGCGTGGTCGGCGAGGCCGGCGACGCGGGCGAGGCCCTGCGCCTGGTGCCCGCGCTGGCGCCCCAGGTCATCCTGCTGGACAACCACCTGCCGGGCGTGCCGGGCGTCGATGCCATCGCGGGCCTGCGGGCCGCATCGCCCGGCAGCCGCGTCGTCATGCTCACCGTGAGCGAGGACGGCCAGGACCTGGCGGCCGCGCTGCGCAACGGCGCCCAGGGCTATCTGCTCAAGACCATCGACGGCGACCTGCTGTCCGAAGCCCTGCGCCGCGCCGCGCGCGGCGAGCCTGTGGTCAGCCCCGAGATGATGGGCAAGCTGGTGGCCGCCTTCCAGTCCCAGGGCGCGCCCGAGCCCCAGGCGCCCGAGCCGGACGAGGCCCCGGCCTCGCCGCTGTCCCCGCGCGAGGAAGAGGTGCTGGTCCAGATCGCCCGGGGCGCCAGCAACAAGGAAATCGCCCGCACGCTGGACATTGCCGAGACCACGGTCAAGATCCATGTGCAACACATCCTGCGCAAGCTGGGCCTGAGCTCGCGCGTGCAGGCGGCGGTGTATGCATCGGAGCGGCAGCGGGATTAGCGGGCTACGCCGTGGCTGAAGCCCAACCATCCCCCGCACACCGCAGCGCCCACACCCACGCCAGCGCGGCCGCCACGGTCAGGCCGGTGAGCATGGCCACTGCGCCCATGGCGTCCAGCGCCACGCCGGCGGCCAGCGGCACCAGCATGCGGCTGGCGGCGAACAGGCTGGCCTGCAGGCCGTAGTCGAAGGCCTGCCAGCGCGGGCGGGCGAATTGCATCATCAGTCCGAAGACGCAGGCCGAGGAGGCGCCCATGGCTGCTGCCACGCAGGCCACGGCCGCGATCAGGCCCGGGGCCGGGGCGCCGGCTGCGATGACGGCCGCCAGCAGCGCCAGCGCCGCCACGTTGCAGCCCGCATACAGGGGCAGGGCGCGCCGGGTGCCCAGGCGGCGCGTGAGCAGGGGCGAGGCCGCGCCCGCCAGCGCGGCCACCACGCCGCCGCCCATGCCGGCCAGCAGGGCGGCCTGGGCGGGCGCGAAGCCGTGGTCCAGCATCAGCGGCTTCAGGTAGAACCAGGCCGCGCCGATGAAGGGGAAGTAGCTGACCAGCACCAGGGTCCAGCGCCAGGCGCCGGGCTGGGCGCCATAGCCGCGGACCATGGCGGCCAGTCCAGCTTTGGGCGCAGGCAGCAGCACAGGCGAGGGCGCATCCCCGGGCTCATGGCGCACCATCCAGGCCAGCAGCAGGGCGCCCAGGGCCAGCGCGCCGGCCAGGCAGAGGAAGGGCGCGCGCCAGCCCCATTTCGCCTGCATGAGCAGCATCATCCCGCCGCCCACGATGGCGCCCAGCGACAGCGCCGCTGCGCGCACGCCCCCGGCGCGCATGCGCTCGGACGCGGGCAGCAGGCGGATGGCCAGGGCGCTGACGGGAATGTCGGCCCAGGTGGCGGCCAGCGCGGCCGCGAAGGCCAGGCCGAACAGCCACAGGCGCTCGGCCAGCAACTGCTGCCAGCCCAGGGCCAGCAGCACGGCCGCATAAGCCAGGCACAGGGCCAGCGCCCAGGCGCGGTAGCGCGGCTGGCCGTTCGCGCTGCGCGCTTCCACGGGCGCGGCCAGCGCGAACTTGATGAGCGCGGGCAGCCCCGCCAGCTGGAACAGGCCGATGGCCGTGCCCGACCAGCCATGCTGGCGCATGACCAGGGGCAGGCCCAGCCAGAGGTAGACGCTGGGGGCGGTGAGCGCCAGGTGCAGCCAGCCGAAAAGTGCCTGGAGCAGCCAGACAGGGCGGGGAGCTGCGGCCGTCATGGCGCGGCCTTGCGGGCAATGAGCACGGCCAGCGGCGCCATCGGAAACTCGCGCGACTCGATGCGTTCGATGCGCTCGAAACCCGCCTGCGCCAGCAGCGCCTGCAGCTCGCCGCGCCGCGTCACGCTGCGGCCCAGCAGGCGCATGGGCAGGTAGTAGGGCAGGGTGCGCAGGGCCGATTCGGGCGCGTCGTCCACCTCCGCATGGGCGCAGACGAAGACGCCGCCGGGCGCCAGCGCGTCGAACACCTTGGCCACCACGGCTGCCACATCGGGCACGAAGTGCAGCACGGACGAGCACCAGACTAGGTCGTAGCCGCTGCCTATGCCGTCCGTGGCCAGGTTGCCGCCCAGGGCGGTGAAGCGGTCGGACAAGCGGGACTGGCGGGCGTTGTCCGCCGCCACGGCCACGGCCTCGGGCCAGTCGAAGACGCTGGCCTGCAGCGCGGGCTGCTGGCGCAGCAGGGCCAGCGCGATCCAGCCGGGGCCGCCGCCCAGGTCCAGCATGCGGCGCGCGGCGCCTGCCTCGGGAACCTGCTGCAGCAGGTTCAGCGTGGCAGGCACGCTGACGGCGCGCTGCTCCTGGCCGATCTGGGCGCGTGCGGCGGCGGCCCAGCCTTCGGCATTGCCCGTGGCCAAGGGGGCGCTGCAGGCCGAGCTGTCCCCGGCAGGGCCGTGCTCGACCAGGCCGCGCAGCAGCGTGGCGGAGTGGCGCAGCGAGCGCAGGCGGAACAGCCAGGCCGCGCCGCAGGACTCGGGCGATGCGCTGTGCAGGTAGCGCAGCGCATCGGTGGCCAACAGGTAGCTCACGGGCTCGTGCTGGCCGCGCCGCAGCAGGCCCATGCTCCACAGCAATTCCAGCCAATGGGAGGTATTGGCCTCGTTCCAGCCCTGGGCCTGGGCCAGCTCGGCCGGCGTCTGGGGCGTGGCCAGCCGGTCCAGTGCCCCCGATTCGAGGGCCAGCACCAGGGCCTCGGCCTGCACCTGGGCGGCGGCCAGGTCCCACAGCGGCTGAAGGGCGTGGGAGGGGGCGTGGGTAGGGGATTCGCAGCGGGGTGTATTCATCGGAAGGTCCTTTTCACGAAAGGGAGTCACATGCGCCAGGTCAGCCGCACGCCGAACTCGCGCGGCGGGCTGTAGACCACGACCTGGCCGTTGAGGTAGCCCACGGCGTCGTAGCGGCGGTTGGCGGCATTGCGCAGGTAGGCGGCGATTTCCCAGGACCCCTGGGCATAGCCGGCCGACAGGTTGAGCAGCCCGTAGCCGGGGCGGCGGTAGGCGTTGGCGGCGTCCAGGTAGACCTTGCCCGTGCCCTGCACGGCGGCCTGCGCCCACCAGCGGCCGGGCGCGTCGTAGCGCAGCGCCACATGGGCCGTCATGTCGGGCGCAAACGGGTTGCGGTGGCCGTCGTAGACGGCGGCGCCGTCGCGGAAGCTGCCGAAGCGCGTGCGGTTCAGGCCCAGGGCGGTCTGCAGCTGCCAGCCGCCGCCGAACACATAGTCCAGCTCGAAGTCCGCACCCGTGGAGCGCGCCCGCGCCGCATTGGTGATGTAGACCACGCCCGGCAGGCCCATCTGCTGCACCTGCATGTCGCGCACCTGCTGGGTGTAGACCGAGGCCGCATAGCGCAGGCGCTGCCCCAGCAGCCGGCCCTTGGCGCCGATCTCCCAGGCGCGCACGGTCTCTGGCTCGTAGGCCGCATAGCCCATGGCCGGAGAGAACACGTTGAAGCCGCCCGCGCGGTAGCCCTCGCTGAGGCTGGTGTAGACCTGGCCCTGGGGCGACCACTGGTATTGCAGCGAGAGCTTGGGGCTCAAGCGCGACCAGTCGTCGCTGCGCGCCGCCGCGCCCACGGGGGCCAGTTCCACGCGGTTGCGCTCCACGCGCGCGCCGGACGCCAGCGTCCAGCGCTCGGACAGCGGGACGGTCCAGTGCGTGAACAGCGCCGCCGTGCTGCCCTTGAGTCCGGCCGTGGGCCGCATCAGCGCGGCGGGCAGCTTTTGCTCGTAGCGCAGGTCATGGTCGTCGCGGTCCAGGTACAGGCCGGCCAGCCAGCGCGCGTTCCACAGGCCTGCGGCCTCGCCCTCCAGGCGCAGTTCCTGCGAGGTCGTGGCCAGGCGGTAGTCGCGCCGTACATGGAGCAGGTCGGCGCTCTGGAAGTCCGTGTCCTGCAGCACGCGGTCGTCGAAGACATTGCGTGCGGTGATGGAGCGCAGCCGCAGGCCCGAGGCAAAGCGGTGCGAGACATCGAGCGACAGTGTCTGCCCGCGCGAGCGGTTCCAACTGTCCGTACCCGAGTTCACCGTGGCGCGCGGCGCGGCAATGCTGCCCCATTGCGCGGCGCCGTCGTCCCAGCGCTGCTGGGCGTAGCGCAGTGTGGCCTCGGTCTCGGCCGTGGGCGTCCAGCGAAGGGCCAGGCGGCCGCTGGCGCGCTCGCGGTCGTCCATGCGGGCGCCACTGCCCTGCTGTCGTATGAATCCGTCCTGCGCGCGCCACTCGCCCGACAGGCCGATGTAGAGCTGGCCCGGCACCAGGGCACGGCCCAGCTCGAAGCTGCCCGCGCGCTGGCCGTGGTTGCCGGCCTCGGCGCTGATCGATGCATAGGGCGCGTCGCCGGGCTGGCGCGTGACGATGCTGACCACGCCCGCTTCGGCATTGCGGCCGTACAAGGTCGATTGCGGGCCGCGCAGTACCTCCACGCGGTCCACGCCCTGCAGGTTGTGCTCGAAGCCCTGGGCCATCAGCGTGGGCACGCCATCGACCAGCAGCAGCGTGGATGAGGAGAACGACACGAAGTTGGCCGTCAGCCCGCGCATCACGGGCGGCTGCACGCCCGACTGGCCGAAGGCCTGGAACACAAAGCCCGGCACCTGGGCGGACAGCGCGTCCAGCCCGCGCACGCCGGCCGCCTCCAGCGCCGCGCCGTCGAAGACGGAGACGCTGGCGGGCACGGCGTCCAGGCTCTCGGCCTGCTTGTTCACCGTGACCGTGATCTCGGGCAGGGCCGCTTCGGGCGCCTGGCCCTGAGCCGCCACCGTGAAGGGGACCAGGGCCAGCGCGGCCGGCCAGCGAAGGGGGAATGCCATGGTTTTCTCGTCCTCTCCAAAAGGGAATCTCGTTGGAGACCGATGCTATGGAAGATGAGAATCGCTATCATTTGAAAACGTATGCGCGCCGGAGCGTTTCCTATGCGAAGCGCGCATCCATTCCTCTCCCATGACCTCCCGCATCCCTTCCTCGCTTGCCTTGCCCCAGCCCTGTGCACCGGGCTGGACGCGGCATGCCCTGCCCGCCGAGCTGGGCGACTGCCATGCGGAGCGCTTCACGCTGGGCGACGGCATCGTGCTGGCGCGCTCGCACTACTGCCCGCTGCGCGACCTGGTGGAGGACAGCGTGCAGGCCGATGCCTCGGACCAGGGCCGCACCCTGGTCATCACGCTGGGGCTGGCCGGGGAATCGGGCTTTGTGGCGCGCACGGGTGCGGCGCTGCGCTTCGGCGCGGGGCAGACCACGCTGGCAGCCTTTCGCGGCAGCCAGGGCGAGCGCCGCTATGCGGCAGGCCAGACCGTGCGCCAGCTGCGCCTGCTGCTGTCGGGCGCAGCGCTGGACCGCTATCTGGGGCCTGAACTCTCGCAGCGGCTGACGCAGGTGGACGGCGCGGCCGGCGTGCGGCCCTTGGACCACCGCGCCAGCCTGCCGGCCAGCCTGGCGCTGGCGCGGCGCCTGGCCCAGCCGCCCGGGCACCAGCCCACCGATGCGCTGGACCGCCACATCGCCATGCTGAGCCTGGCCGCGCTGGAGCTGCGCCACCTGGCACCTGCGCCGCAGCCGGCCAAGGCGGCACCGCGCTGGTCGGCCGACGAACTGGCCCGGCTGGAGCAGGCGCGCGAACTGCTGTCCACCCAGATGGACCGCGCGCTGACCCTGGCCTACCTGAGCGCCGCCGTGGGCCTGGGCGAGCACCGGCTCAAGCAGGGCTTTCGCGCCGTCTTCGGCACCACGCCCCAGGCCCTGCTGCTGGAGCTGCGCATGCGCCGCGCCTGGGCGTTGCTGGAGACCGGCTGCCAGGTCGCCCAGGCCGGCTGGCAGGTGGGCTATGCCCATCCGTCGAACTTCAGTGCTGCATTTGCGCGGTTCTACGGGCGCAGCCCGAAATCGGTCTTCGGCCGCCGCTCCTGATCTGCGTCAAGCCTTTTTGTCCTCGATAGTTCTTTGGAACTAGGCCCGCCTGCGCGCTCCTAGTTCTTCCGCCTTGTCCGAGCGTACGGCTGGCGGATGTGCGGCGCGGCCCTCGCGCGGGACCATGGAAGCCATAGCCCCCACGAGGAAAACAAAATGGCAAACACAGCGCCCACCGCACAGGGCGACCCCCGAAAGAGCACCAGCACAGGCACACGCCACGACCGCCAGGCCTGGTCGGTCCTGGCCGTCAGCACCCTGGCCTTCACCGTCTGCTTCATGGTCTGGATGATGTTCGGCATCATCGGCATCCCCATCAAGAAGATGCTGGATCTGAACGCCACGCAGTTCGGCCTGCTCACGGCCATGCCCGTGCTCACGGGCTCGCTGGTGCGCGTGCCGCTGGGCATCTGGACCGACCGCTTCGGCGGGCGCATCGTGATGGCGGTGCTGATGGCCGTCACCGTGCCCGCGATCTGGGTGATGGGCTATGCCACCGAGTACTGGCACTTCCTGACCATCGGCCTGTTCGTGGGCCTGGCGGGCGGCTCGTTCTCGGTGGGCACGCCCTATGTGGCGCGCTGGTTTCCCAAGGAGCGCCAGGGCATGGCCATGGGCATCTATGGCGCGGGCAACTCGGGCGCGGCGGTCAACAAGTTCGTGGCGCCGGTGATCCTGGTGGCCTTCGGCTGGGCCGCCGTGCCGCATGCCTATGCGGCCATCATGCTGGGCGCGCTGGTGCTGTTCTGGCTGTTCAGCCACAGCGACCCGGCCCACCTGGTGCCCAGCAACGTACGCTTCAGCGACCAGTTGAAGGCGCTCAAGGACCCGCGCGTGCTCAAGTACTGCCAGTACTACAGCATCGTCTTCGGCGGCTATGTGGCGCTGAGCCTGTGGATGGTGCAGTACTACGTGGGCGAGTACGGCCTGGACATCCGCGTGGCGGCCCTGCTGGCGGCCTGCTTTTCGCTGCCGGGCGGCGTGCTGCGCGCCATCGGCGGCTGGCTGTCGGACAAGTACGGCGCACACAGCGTGACCTGGTGGGTGCTGTGGGTGTGCTGGATCTGCCTGTTCCTGCTGTCCTATCCGCAGACGGATTTCACGGTACTCACCACCGAGGGCAGCACCCGCTTTCACCTGGGCCTGAACGTCTATGCCTTCACCGCGCTGATGTTCGTGCTGGGCATTGCCATGGCCTTCGGCAAGGCCAGCGTCTTCAAGTACATCAGCGACGACTACCCCGGAAACATCGGCGCCATCAGCGGCATCGTGGGCCTGGCCGGCGGCCTGGGCGGCTTCATCCTGCCCATCCTGTTCGGCGTGCTGCTGGACTGGACGGGCATCCGCTCCAGCGCCTTCATGCTGCTGTACGGCGTGGTCTGGGTGTCGCTGATCTGGATGTATTTCACCGAGGTGCGCCGCACCGACGTGCTCAACAGCCACGGCGGCCACAGCGATGTGCAGCCGGCCGCGCGCTGAACCGCAGGAGTTGCACATGCATGCGAACACCAAGACCGCCGCAAAGGCATCCGCGCGCAGCCGCCCCGGCAGCGTGCTGACCCTCTGGCGCCCCGAGGACAAACAGTTCTGGGAGCGCGAGGGCGAGGCCATCGCCAGGATCAACCTCTGGATCTCGGTGCCCGCCCTGTTCCTGGCCTTTGCCATCTGGCAGGTCTGGAGCGTGGTGGCCGTGAACCTGCCCGCGCTGGGCTTCACCTACTCCACCAACCAGCTGTTCTGGCTGGCGGCCGCGCCCGCGCTGTCGGGCGCCACGCTGCGCATCTTCTATTCCTTCATGGTGCCGCTGATGGGCGGGCGCCGCTGGACGGCGCTGTCCACGGCCTCGCTGCTGATCCCGGCCATCGGCATAGGCTACGCCGTGCAGGATGCCAGCACCGGGTATCCGACCATGCTGATCCTGGCCCTGCTGTGCGGCCTGGGCGGGGGCAACTTCAGCTCCAGCATGGCCAACATCAGCTTCTTCTTTCCCAAGGAGCGCAAGGGCTCGGCCCTGGGCGTGAACGCGGGCCTGGGCAACCTGGGCGTATCGGTGGTGCAGTTCCTGAGCCCGCTGGTGATCACGGCCGGCATCTTCGGCGTCTTCGGCGGCGATGCGCAGACCATCACCAAGGCCGGCGAGACCACCCGGGTCTGGGCGCAGAACGCGGCCTTCATCTGGGTGCCGTGGATCGCCATCGCCTCGCTGGCCGCCTGGTTCGGCATGAACGACATCGCCGACGCCAAGGCCAGCTTCGCGGCCCAGGCCGCCATCTTCCGGCGCAAGCACAACTGGGTGATGTGCCTGCTGTACCTGGGCACCTTCGGCTCGTTCATCGGCTTTGCCGCCGGCTTTCCGCTGCTGATCAAGAGCCAGTTCCCGGCGGTCAATCCGTTGGCCTATGCCTGGCTGGGCCCGCTGCTGGGCGCGCTGTCACGGCCCTTTGGCGGCTGGCTGGCCGACAAGGCGGGCGGCGCGCGCGTGACGTTCTGGAACTTCCTCGTCATGGCCGTGGCCGTGGTGGGCGTGCTGTATTTCCTGCCCAAGGGCAGCGGCGGCTACGCGCTGGGCTTGGGCCCTGCCGAGGGCAGCTTCATGGGCTTCTTCCTGATGTTCCTGGTGCTGTTCCTGACCACGGGCATCGGCAACGGATCGACCTTCAGCATGATCCCGGCGATTTTCCTGGCCCTCAAGCAGCGCGAGCTCGGCGCCCATCCCAGCGAGGAAGCCCAGGTCCATGCCCTCAAGGAGGGCAATACCGAAGGCGCGGCCGCCCTGGGCTTTGCGGGCGCGCTGGGAGCCTACGGCGGCTTCTTCATCCCCAAGAGCTACGGCAGCTCCATCGCCGCCACGGGCGGGCCCGAGCTGGCGCTGTGGGTGTTTGCCGCCTTCTATGTGCTGTGCGTGGGCGTGACCTGGTGGTACTACGCGCGCAGGAACGCCGAGATGCCCTGCTGAGCCCCGGGCCGCAGGCACTACTGCACCGAACAGCAACGCACCGCAACGAACAACAAGGAGTCCCGCGATGAGCCATTTTCTGGACAAGCTTTCCTACTTCTCCCTGCCCCGGCAGGAATTCTCCAACGGCCATGGCCAGGTGACGGGCGAGGACCGTACCTGGGAAGACGCCTACCGCGACCGCTGGGCGCATGACAAGGTGGTGCGCTCCACGCACGGCGTGAACTGCACGGGCTCGTGCTCGTGGAAGATCTACGTCAAGGGCGGCATCGTGACCTGGGAGACCCAGCAGACCGACTACCCGCGCACGCGCGCCGACCTGCCCAACCACGAGCCGCGCGGCTGCGCGCGCGGAGCCAGCTACAGCTGGTATCTGTACAGCGCCAACCGCGTCAAATACCCCATGGTGCGCGGCCGGCTGCTCAAGCACTGGCGTGCCGCCCTGGCCGTGGCCAGGAGCCCGGTCGATGCCTGGGCCGCCATCGTCGAGAACGCGGATGCGCGCAGCGAGTGGCAAAAGCAGCGCGGCCTGGGCGGCTTCGTGCGCAGCAGCTGGGACGAGGTCAACCGCATGATCGCGGCGGCCAACGTCTACACCATCAAGAAGCACGGGCCGGACCGCATCATCGGCTTCTCGCCGATTCCGGCCATGTCCATGATCTCGTATGCCGCAGGCAGCCGCTACCTGAGCCTGATCGGCGGCGTGTGCATGAGCTTCTACGACTGGTACTGCGACCTGCCGCCGGCCAGCCCCCAGACATGGGGCGAGCAGACCGACGTGCCAGAGAGCGCCGACTGGTACAACTCCAACTTCATCATCGCCTGGGGCTCCAACGTGCCCCAGACGCGCACCCCCGACGCCCACTTCTTCACCGAGGTCCGCTACAAGGGCGCCAAGGTCGTGGCCGTCACGCCCGACTACTCCGAGGTCGCCAAGCTGGCCGACCTGTGGATGCACCCCAAGCAGGGCACGGACGCGGCCGTGGCCATGGCCATGGGCCACGTCATCCTCAAGGAGTTCTACTTCGGCGAGCGCGGCCGCCCGGCCTATTTCGAGGACTATGCGCGCCGCTACACCGACCTGCCGCTGCTGATCCGCCTCAAGCGCCAGCAACTGCCCGACGGCCGCACGGCCCTGGTTCCCGAGCGCTATGTGCGCGCCAGCGACTTCGACGGCCACCTGGGCCAGGACAGCAACCCCGAGTGGAAGACCGTGGCCTACGGCGAGGACGGCGGCGTAGCCCTGCCCAATGGCTCCATCGGCTTTCGCTGGGGCGAGGCCGGCCGTGCCGACGAGGGCCTGTGGAACCTCGAATCCAAGGAGGCGCGCACGGGCAACGACGTGCAGCTCAAGCTCTCGGTGCTGGACGGCCAGGGCGTGGACAGTGAAGTGGCCGACGTGGCCTTCCCCTACTTCGGCGGCCTGCAGTCGCCGGGCTTCGACGCCAACGAGCAGGGCACGGATGTGCTGCTGCGCCGCGTGCCCGTCTCGCGCATGGTGCTGGACGGCGAGGAGGCCATCGTGGCCACCGTGTTCGACCTGCTGGCGGGCAACTACGGCATCCACCGCGGTCTGGAAGGCGAGGGCGCTGATGGCGGCTATGACGCCGATGCGCCCTACACCCCGGCCTGGCAGGAAAAGATCACCGGCGTGCCGCGTGACCAGGTGATCGCCATTGCGCGCCAGTTCGCCGACAACGCCGAGAAGACGCGCGGCAAGTCCATGGTCATCATCGGCGCGGCCATGAACCACTGGTACCACTGCGACATGAACTACCGCGGCATCATCAACATGCTGATGCTGTGCGGCTGCATCGGCCAGAGTGGCGGCGGCTGGGCGCACTACGTGGGCCAGGAAAAGCTGCGCCCGCAGACCGGCTGGACCGCGCTGGCCTTTGCGCTGGACTGGCTGCGCCCGCCGCGCCAGATGAACTCCACCAGCTTCTTCTACGCCCACACCGACCAGTGGCGCTACGAGAAGCTGGGTGTGGAAGAGGTGCTGTCCCCGCTGGCCGACCGCAGCCAGTACGGCGGCGCCATGATCGACTACAACGTGCGCGCCGAGCGCATGGGCTGGCTGCCCAGTGCGCCGCAGCTGCAGGCCAACCCGCTGCAGCTGGTGCGCGACGCCCAGGCCCAGGGCCTGGACGTGAAGGACCACGTGGTGCAGTCCCTGCAGGACGGCTCGCTGTCCATGAGCTGCGAGGACCCCGACCACCCGGCCAACTGGCCGCGCAACATGTTCGTGTGGCGCTCCAACATCCTGGGCAGCTCGGGCAAGGGCCATGAGTACTTCCTCAAGCACCTGCTGGGCACCACCCATGGCGTGCAAGGAAAAGACCTTGGAGAACAAGACCCCCCCGATGCGCTGCGCGCCTCCCCCCAGGGGGCGGCCGGCTTGGGGCGGCCCGGCGCCGGCCATTCGGCCAAGCCGCAGGAAGTGCGCTGGCACGACAAGGCGCCCGAAGGCAAGCTGGACCTGCTGGTCACGCTGGACTTCCGCATGAGCACCACCTGCCTGTACTCGGACATCGTCCTGCCCACGGCCACCTGGTATGAGAAGAACGACCTCAACACCAGCGACATGCACCCCTTCATCCACCCGCTGTCGGCGGCCGTGGACCCGGCCTGGCAGGCCAGGAGCGACTGGGAGATCTACAAGGGCTTCGCCAAGTCCTTCAGCGAGGTCTGCGTGGGCCACCTGGGCGTGGAAAAGGACGTGGTGCTGACGCCGCTAATGCACGACACCCCCGCCGAGCTGGCCCAGCCCGATGGCGTGCGCGACTGGAAGAAGGGCGAGTGCGCCCTGATCCCCGGCAAGACCGCGCCGCAGATTGCCGTGGTCGAGCGCGACTATCCCAACCTCTACAAGCGCTTCACGGCCCTGGGCCCGCTGATGGACAGGCTGGGCAACGGCGGCAAGGGCATCGGCTGGAACACCGAGACCGAGGTGGAGCAGCTGGGCGAGCTCAACGGCCTGGTGCGCGAGGAAGGCGTGAGCCAGGGCCGCCCGCGCATCGTCACCGACATCGACGCCACCGAGGTGGTGATGATGCTGGCGCCCGAGACCAACGGCCACGTGGCCGTCAAGGCCTGGGAGGCGCTGTCGAAGCAGACGGGGCGCGAACACGCCCACCTGGCCCTGCACCGCGAGGACGAGAAGATCCGCTTTCGCGACATCCAGGCCCAGCCGCGCAAGATCATCAGCTCGCCCACCTGGTCGGGCCTGGAAAGCGAGAAGGTCAGCTACAACGCCTGCTACACCAACGTGCATGAGCTGATCCCATGGCGCACCCTCACCGGCCGCCAGCAGTTCTACCAGGACCATCCGTGGATGCGCGACTTCGGCGAAGGCTTCGTCAGCTACCGCCCGCCCGTGCACATGAAGGCGCTGCAGGAAGTGCAGGGCCAAAAGCCCAACGGCCACCCCGAGATCGCGCTGAACTTCATCACGCCGCACCAGAAGTGGGGCATTCACTCCACCTATGGCGACAACCTGATGATGCTCACGCTGGCGCGTGGCGGCCCCATCGTCTGGCTCAGCGAGGACGACGCCAAGAGCGCCGGCATCGCCGACAACGACTGGGTGGAGCTGTACAACGCCAACGGCGCCATCGCGGCGCGGGCCGTGGTCAGCCAGCGCGTCAAGCCGGGCATGGTGATGATGTACCACGCGCAGGAGAAGACCATCAACACGCCGGGCTCGGAGATCACCGGCACGCGCGGCGGCATCCACAACTCGGTCACGCGCATCGTGCTCAAGCCCACCCACATGATCGGCGGCTACGCGCAGTACAGCTACGGCTTCAACTACTACGGAACCATCGGCACCAACCGCGACGAGTTCGTCCTGGTGCGCAAGATGCGCCGCATAGATTGGCTCGACGACGAAGCCGAGGCCGGCGCGGCCGCCCATGCCTGAACAACAAGGAGAAACACGATGAAAATCCGCGCACAGATCGGCATGGTGCTGAACCTGGACAAGTGCATCGGCTGCCACACCTGCTCCGTCACCTGCAAGAACGTCTGGACCAGCCGCCCCGGCGTCGAATACGCCTGGTTCAACAACGTCGAGACCAAGCCCGGCATCGGCTACCCGCGCGAGTGGGAAAACCAGGCCAAGTGGAACGGCGGCTGGATGCGCCGCACGGACGGCTCCATCGCGCCCCGCCAGGGCGGCAAGTGGAGCCTGTTGATGCGCATCTTCGCCAACCCCAACCTGCCCCAGATCGACGACTACTACGAACCCTTCACCTACGACTACGAGCACCTGCAGTCGGCCAGGGAAAGCAAGGCCGCGCCCACGGCGCGCGCACGCAGCCTGATCTCGGGCCAGCGCATGGAGAAGATCGAATGGGGTCCGAACTGGGAGGAAATCCTGGGCGGCGAATTCAGCAAGCGCAGCCATGACGTGAACTTCGAGCAGATCCAGAAGGACATCTACGGCCAGTTCGAGAACACCTTCATGATGTACCTGCCGCGCCTGTGCGAGCACTGCCTGAACCCGGCCTGCGTGGCGTCCTGCCCCTCGGGCTCGATCTACAAGCGCGAGGAGGACGGCATCGTCCTCATCGACCAGGACAAGTGCCGCGGCTGGCGCATGTGCGTCTCGGGCTGCCCCTACAAGAAGATCTACTACAACTGGCAAAGCGGCAAGGCCGAAAAATGCATCTTCTGCTACCCGCGCATCGAGGCCGGCCAGCCCACCGTCTGCTCCGAAACCTGCGTGGGCCGCATCCGCTACCTGGGCGTGCTGCTGTACGACGCCGACCGCATCGAGGAAGCGGCCAGCGTGGAGCGCGACCGCGACCTCTACCAGGCGCAGCTGGACATCTTCCTGGACCCCAATGACCCCGAGGTCATCCGCCAGGCCCGCATCGACGGCATCCCCGACGCCTGGATCGAGGCGGCCCAGTCCAGCCCCGTCTACAAGATGGCAGTGGACTGGAAGGTAGCCCTGCCGCTGCACCCCGAGTACCGCACCCTGCCCATGGTCTGGTATGTGCCGCCGCTGTCGCCCATCACCTCGGCGGCGAACGCCGGGCATCTCGACAGTGTCGGCCGCAGCCCCATCAATGGCGACCTGCCCGATGTCTCGCAGCTGCGCATCCCCGTGCAGTACCTGGCCAACCTGCTCACCGCCGGCGACACCACGCCCGTGGTGCGCGCGCTGGAACGCATGCTGGCCATGCGCGCGTACCAGCGCAGCAAGCACGTGGACCAGGAGCAGAACCTGGCCGTGCTCCAGTACGCGGGACTGACGGTGGACGAGGTCGAGGACATGTACCAGACCATGGCGATCGCCAACTACGAGGACCGCTTCGTCATCCCCTCGGCCCACCGCGAATACGCCGAAAGCGCGTTCGATTTGCGCGGCGGCTGCGGCTTCTCGTTCGGCAACGGCTGCTCCGACGGCAGCACCGACGCCAGCCTGTTCGGCGGCAAGAAGCCGCGCACCATCCCCATCCGCGCGCAAATGTGAGGACTGCCGCCATGTTCAATCACAACACCTCCACCCCCGTGCGCCTGACGCTGCGCGCGCTGGCCTGCCTCATCGGCTACCCCGGCGCCGAGCTGCGCGCCCTGCTGCCGGGCCTGATCGACGCCCTGCGCCTGGAGCAATCCGTGGCGCCCGCGCGGCTGCGCGAGTTGCAGCAGCTGGCCGAGCAGCTGCAGGCCATGGACCCCTTCGAGGCCGAGGCCCGCTACGTGGACACCTTCGACCGGGGCCACCAGACCTCGCTGCACCTGTTCGAGCATGTGCACGGCGACTCGGCCGACCGGGGCCCGGCGCTGATCGACCTGCAGCAGACCTACGAGCGCGCGGGCCTGGCCTTCGAGGCCGACGAACTGCCCGACCACCTGGCCGTGGTGCTGGAGTTCGCCTCCACCCAGCCGCCGGCCATCGCCCGTGAATTCCTGGGCGAGATGGCCCACATCCTCAACGCCCTGTTCACGGCGCTGGCGCGGCGCGACAGCCCCTACGCCAGCGTGATCGCGGCCGTGCTGGAGATCACCGGCCACAGGGCCGAGCGCGTGGAAATCCGCCCCGAGCCCGCCATGGACGAGGCCTGGGCCGAACCCGCCGCCTTCGACGGCTGCAGCAGCCAGGGCAAATCCCGCCCCGGCGCCGAGCAGCCCGTGCATTTCGTGCGCCGCACGGCGGCGCCCCAAGCCCAAGGACCCCGCCAAAGGAGCCTGACATGACCCCCTCCTGGATAGACCACCTGCTCTTCGGCCTCTACCCCTACATCTGCCTGGCCGTGTTCTTCATCGGCAGCTGGCTGCGCTTCGACCGCGACCAGTACACCTGGAAGAGCGACTCATCGCAGCTGCTGCGCAGCGGCAGCCTGCGCTGGGGCAGCAACCTGTTCCACATCGGTGTGCTGTTCCTGTTCTTCGGCCACACCGTGGGCATGCTCACGCCGCACTTCGTCTACGAGCCCTTCATGGCCGCAGGCGCCAAGCAGCTGCTGGCCATGGTCAGCGGCGGCATCGCGGGCACGCTGGGCTTCATCGGACTCACCATCTTGCTGCACCGCCGGCTGTCGGACGTGCGCATCCGCGCCAACTCCAGGTTCAGCGACATCGCCATCCTCTGGCTGCTGTGGCTGCAGCTGCTGCTGGGCCTGGCCACCATACCGCTGTCGGCAAAGCACATGGACGGCTCCATGATGATGGCCCTGGCCGAATGGGCGCAGCGCATCGTCACCTTCCGTGGCGGCGCGGCCGAACTGCTGGCCGATGCCGGCTGGGTGTTCAAGGCCCACATGTTCCTGGGCATGAGCATCTTCCTGGTCTTCCCCTTCACGCGCCTGGTCCACGTCTGGAGCGGCTTCGGCACCCTGGTCTACCTGCTGCGCCCCTACCAGCTGGTGCGCTCGCGCCGCCTGGGCCTGCCCGCATCGTCGGCACGCCGTGACGCCAAGCCCGGCCATTGAGGAGATCGACATGGAACATGGATGCAACGGATCGGGCGGCGGCCACTGCGGCTGCGCGTCTTCAACCCCTTCTTCTTCTACTTCTTCTGCCCCGATGGGGGATCTCCCGGCGATTCCCGAAGTGCCCGCCTTCCAGCCCGTGGGCGAGGCCGGGGCCGAGGTGGCCCGCATTAACAACACGCCGCTGCACGCACCCGGACAGCGCCCGCCCGAGCGCGAACTGCGCCAGCGCGCCTGCACCGAGCTGCTGCGCCAGGCGGCCCAGCGCGAAGGCCTGCTGGGCGCCGATGATGCGGCCGGCGACGACGGCGTCATCAGCGAGCGCGCCTCCCAGGCCATAGAGCAGCTGCTGGAGCAATCGCTGCATCTGCCCGAGCCCGGCGAGGACGCCTGCCGCCGCCACTTCGATGCCAACCCCGCGCGCTTCGCCCAGGGCGAGCGCGTGCGCCTGCGCCACGTGCTGTTTGCCGTCACGCCCGGCGTGGACGTGCGCGCCCTCACCCAGCGGGCCGAGGCCCTGCTGATCGAGCTGCGCTGCGCCGACGACGCCGGCCTGCGCTTTGCCGAGGCCGCGCGCCAATGGTCCAACTGCCCCAGCGGCCAGCACGGCGGCGAACTGGGCTGGCTGGGCCGCAGCGACTGCGCACCCGAATTCGCGCGCGATGTCTTTGCCTCCCAGGAAATCGGCGTGCTGCCGCGCCTGGTGCACAGCCGCTTCGGCCTGCACGTGGTCGAGGTCTGCGCGCGCGAGGCGGGCGTTCTGCCCGACTGGCAGCAGGCGCGCCCGGCCGTCGCCCAGGCCCTGCACCAGCAGACCTGGGTGAGCGCGCTCCACCAGTACCTGCAACTGCTGGCCGGCCAGTCCGAAGTGGTGGGCGTGCGCATCGCTGCGGCCGACTCGCCGCTGGTGCAATAGCCGGGGAAGTGCCCATGCCCGACGACGAGCTGCTGCTGCGCCTGCGGCGCTTCCACGAGCACGCCTTCCCGCAGTACCGCGCGCAGTTCCGCACCCTGGTCGAAGAGGGCCAGCACCCGACCACGCTGTTCATCGGCTGCTCGGACTCGCGCCTCGTGCCCTACCTGCTCACGGGGGCGCCGCCGGGCGAGCTGTTCCTGGTGCGCAACGTGGGCGCCTTCGTGCCGCCGTACGACAGATCGCACGGCCACCACGGCACGGCGGCGGCCATCGAATTCGCCGTGCTCAACCTGCAGGTCAGCCGCATCGTGGTCTGCGGCCACAGCCACTGCGGGGCCATCAAGGCCCTGTATGGAGAAGTCTCGCCCGAGGCGCGCAACCTGCAGCGCTGGCTGGACCTGGGCCGCGAGGCCGTGCTGCCCGTGCAGGCCGGCCCCGAGGCGCTGCGCCGCACCGAGCAGCGCGCCGTCGTGCTGCAGCTCGAACGGTTGATGGACTATCCCATGGTGCGATCGCGGGTAGAGGCCGGGCAGCTCAGCCTGCACGGGTGGCACTATGTCATCGAAGACGGCGAAGTCCATGTCTTCGATGTCCAGACCGGCCGCTTTGTTGCGGCATCTCAAGCTCCGCACAGCGGCACCGGGCCGTACCCGCCCTACGTGGAGCATGATGGACAAGTGCTTGTCGACTGAGGCCCGAGCAAGTGCCAGGGACGGCGGCAGGCAAGTCAACACGGGAGCCATGCCAATGCATCGCGAAAACCTGGGCCGCGCGCAGGACGCGGCGGATCTGCAGCCCATCAGCCTCGATGTGCTGCGCGAGAAATACCTCAAGGACGGCGAGACCGGCGTGGGCGAGCTCTACGCCCGCGTGGCCCGCGCCCTGGCCTCGGTCGAGCCCGAGGCGCGCCGCGCCGAATGCGAGGCCCTGTTCCTGGCCAACCTGCAGGCCGGCGCCATAGGCGCGGGGCGCATCATGAGCGCGGCCGGCACCGACTTGCAGGCCACGCTGATCAACTGCTTCGTGCAGCCCGTGGGCGATTGCATCCAGGGCGTGGACGACGGCGGCTACCCCGGCATCTACGAAGCCCTGCGCGAAGCCGCCGAAACCATGCGCCGTGGCGGCGGCGTGGGCTACGACTTCTCGCGCATCCGCCCCCGTGGCGCCGAGGTGCGCGCCACCGCCTCGCTGGCCTCGGGCCCGTGCAGCTACATCAACGTCTTCGACCAGTCCTGCGCCACCGTGGAAAGCGCGGGCGCGCGGCGCGGCGCCCAGATGGGCGTGCTGCGCATCGACCACCCCGACGTGCTCGAATTCATCACCGCCAAGCGCACGCCGGGCCGCTGGAACAACTTCAACGTCTCGGTCGGCGTCAGCGACGCCTTCATGCAAGCCGTGGCCGAAGACCAGCCCTGGCACCTGGTGCATCGCGCCCGCCCCGGCACCGCCCTGCTGGAGCAGGGTGCCCACCAGCGCGCCGACGGCCAGTGGGTCTACCAGACCCTGCCCGCCCGCACGCTGTGGGACACCATCATGCGCTCGGCCTACGACTTCGCCGAGCCCGGCATCCTCTTCCTGGACCACATCAACGACGACAACAACCTGCGCTACTGCGAGGAGATCGCGGCGACGAATCCTTGCGGCGAACAGCCGCTTCCCTCCTACGGCTGCTGCGACCTCGGCCCCGTCATCCTCACGCGCTTCGTGCGCCATCCGTTCGGTTTCGCGGGCGAGCCTGCGTTCGACTTCGAGGCCTTCGAGCGTGCCGTGGCCGTGCAGGTGCGTGCGCTGGACAACGTGCTGGAGCTGACCTGGTGGCCGCTGCCGCAGCAGCGCGAGGAAAGCGAGGCCAAGCGGCGCATCGGCGTGGGCTTCACGGGCATGGGCAATGCGCTGGCCATGCTGCGCCTGCGCTACGACACGCCCGAGGGCCGGGCCATGGCCGCGCGCATTGCCGAGCGCATGCGCGATGCGGCCTACGGCGCCTCGGTGGAGCTGGCGCGCGAGAAGGGGGCCTTCCCCAAGTTCGACGCCGATGGCTACCTGGCCGAAGGCACCTTCGCCAGCCGCCTGCCCGATGCGCTGCGCCAGCGCATACGCCAGCACGGCATACGCAACAGCCACCTGCTGTCCATCGCGCCTACGGGCACGGTCAGCCTGGCCTTTGCCGACAACGCCTCCAACGGTATAGAGCCGCCGTTCTCCTGGACCTACAAGCGCAAGAAACGCACGGCCGATGGCGGCAGCGCCGAGTACGCGGTCGAGGACCATGCCTGGCGCCTGTACCGCACGCTGGGGGGCGACGTGCAGCAGCTGCCCGAGTACTTCGTCAGCGCGCTGCAGATGCCTGCGGCCGGCCACATCGCCATGATGCAGGCCGTGCAGCCCTTCGTGGACACGGCGATCTCCAAGACCGTCAACGTGGCGGCCGACTATCCCTACGAGGACTTCAAGGACCTGTACCGCCAGGCCTGGAAGGCCGGCCTCAAGGGCCTGGCCACCTACCGGCCCAACACCATCCTGGGCGCCGTGCTCGAGACCCATGCGCCCGAATCTGCTGAAAAGCCGGCCTCCCCCGCGCCGGCAGGGGCCGCGGCTTCGGCACCCGACCCGCTGCGCACCGTGATAGAAAGCCGCCCGCAGGGCGCGCTGGACGCCGTGGCCGAGAAGATCGAGTACTGGACCCAGCAAGGCCCCAAGCGCCTGTACCTGGTCGTCTCCTTCCTGCCCGTGGTCCTGCCCGATGGCCGCACGGTGGACCGCGCCATCGAATTCTTCATGCCCGTGGGCCAGAGCGGCGAGTCCCAGCAATGGGTGACCTCCAGCATGCGCCTGCTGTCACTGGCCGCGCGCGGCGGCTTCCTGGAGCGCGCCCTCAGCGACATGCGCAAGGTGGCCTGGGACCGGGGCCCCGTGCGCCTGGGCACCCACCAGCGCGACGACGGCACGCGCGTGCCCATGTGGCACGACTCCGAGGTGGCCGCCATCGCCTATGCGGTGCAGAACATCCTGTCCCGGCGCGGCAGCGGCGCGCCGCCCGCCCCATCGCCGCTGCCCGAGCCCGAGGCCCTGGCCACCGACCCCATGGTCATGGCCGGCCGCAAATGCGAGGAATGCGGCGCCCATGCCGTGATCCGCAAGGACGGCTGCGAGTACTGCACGGCCTGCGGCCATCTGGGGAGCTGTGGGTGAAAGTTGCCGTGGCCCCACGCCCGCAGGGCGATGCCGTGCCCGGCTGGCGCGCGCCCGGCACGGGCTTCGACCAGCCCTTCGAGATGCTCGAAGCCTGCCACGAGCGCGTGCTGCGCATGCTGGCGCTGCTGGACCGGCTGCGCGTGCATCTCCGGACCAAAGGTTGCGACGACAGCGCACGCCAGGCGGCGCGCGACATCCTGCGCTACTTCGACCAGGCGGCGCCGCTGCACCATGAGGACGAAGAGCTGCATGTCTTCCCGCCGCTGCTGGAGCAGGGCGATGCGCAGACCGTGGCCCTGGTGCAGCGCCTGCAGCGCGAGCATGGCCTGATGAGCGCCGACTGGGCGCTGGCGCGCCAGCCGCTGCTGGACATGGCCGAGGGGCGGTCCCAGGGCTTTGGCGCGGCTGACGAGGCGGTGTTCGAACGCTTCGCGGCCTGCTATGCCAGCCATGTCGAGAATGAAGAGCGGCTGGCCTACCCCCAGGCGCGCGGCCTGCTGCCAGAGGCAACGCAGGCGGCCATGGGCCGTGAGATGGCCGTGCGGCGCGGCGCGGACCTGTCACGGAGATAGCGCCGCCGGCAGCGCGCGGGAGCCGGCGCGGCGATACTCGCAGGCTTTGGACCTGCCCCCGCCTCGCCTGCCATGCCCGAGCGCCGCCCCATTTTCCTGCTTCGCATCGCACTGACCCTGCTGGGCGCCCTTGCCGCCGCCCAGCTGTGCCTGTGGCTGCGCACGCCGCTGCCCTGGATGCTGGGGCCGCTGATCGCCACCTCGCTGGCCTCCATCCTGGGCGCGCCCACGGCCAGTTCGGGCCGGCTGCGCAACGGCGGGCAGTGGATCATCGGCGCCTCGCTGGGCCTGTACTTCACGCCGGCCGTGGTGCAGTTGATCGCGGGGCTGTGGTGGGCGATTGCCGTGGCCATCGTCTGGGCGCTGCTGCTGGGCTGGGGCTTCGGCGCCTGGCTGTACCGCGTGCATGCGCCGCGCATGCCGCAGATACCGGCTGGCGAGATGCGCGCCACCACCTATTTCGCTGGCGCCATTGGCGCGGCGTCGGAGATGACGCTGCTGGCCGAGCGCGAGAACGCGCGCACCGACCTGGTGGCGGCCAGCCACAGCCTGCGCCTGGTCATCGTCACCGTGAGCATTCCGTTTGCGCTGCAGTGGAGCGGCCTGCACGGCCTGGAGGGGCTGACGCCGCCCAGCATCCGCATCGTCGAATGGCCGGGGCTGGCGCTGCTGGCCGTGCTCACGGGCCTGGGCGCCTGGGCCATGGACCGGCTCAAGCGGGCCAACCCCTGGTTCCTGGGCGCGCTGCTGGTGTCCATGCTGCTGACCATGTGCGGCCAGGAACTGTCGGCCGTGCCCCAGGCCCTGGTCAATGCGGCGCAGCTGGTGATCGGCATCAGCCTGGGCGTGCGCTTCAAGCGCGAATTCCTGCACACCGCGCCGCGCTGGCTGGGCTCCGTGGCCGTGGGCACCGTGGGGCTCATGGCGATCTGCGCGGCCTTTGCCTGGCTGCTGCACCTGGCCGTGGACCTGCCCTGGGTCACGCTGCTGCTGGGCACCTCGCCGGGCGGCATCACCGAAATGGCCATCACCGCCAAGGTGCTGCAGCTGGGCGTGCCCGTGGTCACGGCCTTCCAGGTCTGCCGGCTGATCGCCGTGCTGCTGTTGGTGGCGCCGCTGTTCCGCTGGGTGGAGGCGCGCGGGCCGGCCGCGTCGCGCACGGCCTAGGGCCCGCCTCACCACAGCCCACTGTCGCTGGTAGACACCGCAATCGCACCACCGGCCAGCGCCTGCTGGACCTGCTCCTGGCTGCAGACGAAGCCCGAGGCCACCAGGGGCGGCAGGATGCGGCGCTCGGCCTCGGTGATGTGGGCCAGCATGGGGGCGGGCATGATCTGCACGAGGTTGGGGTCGCTCTGCTCCACGGCCTTGATGCTGCGCGGCCAGGTGGAGCGGTCGGTGACGAAGACCTTTTGCATGGTCAGCAGCCCGGCCTTGTTGGCGCGCTGGATGGTGGCCACGCGCGTGGACAGCAGGCTGCTGGCGCCCAGGTCCACAAGGTAGTCCACGCCGCCCTTGTCGGGCGAGATGCCGTCGCAGCTGTCGATATTGACGATGGCGATCTTGCCCGCCCCGGTGATGGTGGAGATCACCGAGCGCAGGCGGCGCAGTTCGATGTTGGCGACGATGGCGACCTCGGCCTGGCTGGCCAGCAGCGCGTCCATCTGCTCGGCCCCGTACAGGGTGGCGATGACGGGGCGGCGCGCCAGCCGCGCGCCCAGGGAGTTGTCCGGGCGGCCCATGTCAGAGGTCCAGCCCCAGCTTGCCGGGGTTGAGCAGGTTCTTGGGGTCCAGCATGCGCTTGGTGGCCTCCAGCAGGGCAAAGGCCGGGCCCAGCGACTGCCGCATGTAGGGCGCGCGCAGCAGGCCCACGCCGTGGTGGTGGCTGAGCGTGGCGCCGTGGCGCAGCAGCACGGCGTTGGCCGCGTCCCAGGCCGCGCGGTACCACTGGGCGCGCTGGTCCACGGCCACCTCGCCGCGCAGCGAAAAGTACAGGCAGGCGCCATCCACATAGGCATGCGACTGGTGGGCCGAGCCGGCCAGGGTGCCGGGGATGGCCTGCAGGGCGGAGACCACTTCCTCGTAGATGGCCGGCAGGTCTTTCCAGGGGCCGCACATCTCCAGCGTGTCGGCGACGAAGCCCGGGCCTTTCTTGAAGCCCTCGGCGCTCTTGCCGGTCAGGTAGCGCGTGTCCAGCCAGCGCTCCAGGGTGGCGGCGCCGTCCAGCCGTTCACCCAAAGGTGCACATACACGCTCGCAGATGGCCATGACGGCATCGACGATCTCGGGCGCGCCTTCGTCGGCGATCAGCAGCACGTTGAGGTCGCTGCGGCCGAATTGCACGCCGCTTTCCAGCGCGTCGTACAGCCGCAGCGCGGCGGGGTTGGCGCCTTGCTGCAGGATCTGGCGGCAGGCCTCCAGGCCCTGGGCAAAGCTGGCAAAGCCATAGGCGATGGCGCGGCCGTGGTCGGGCAGGCGGTGCAGCTTGAAGCGGATGCGCACGATCACGCCCAGCGTGCCTTCCGAGCCGATGAACAGCTGCTGCAGGTCCGGCCCGATGGCCGCGCGCGCGTAGCCGCCCACGGTGACGAGGCGGCCATCGGCCAGCACCACGTCCATGCCGTGGACCATGTCCTCGATCTTTCCGTAGCGCGTGGACAGCTGGCCCGCGCCCCGGCAGGCCACCCAGCCGCCCACGGTGCTGATGCCGAAGGACGAGGGCCAGTGGCCCATGGTCATGCCGTGGCGGCGCTGGATGGTTTCCTCGAACACGTCGCCGAACATGCCGGCCTCGACCTCGACGATCTGGCTTTGCTCGTCCATGGCGATGAAGCGATTGAGTTCGCACAGGTCCAGCACGATGCCGCCGCGCAGGGGCAGGGCCGCGCCCGTGACGTTGCTGCGCCCGGCCGAGACGGTGACGGGAATGGCGTGCGCGTCGGCAATGCGCATCACGGCCTGCACCTGCTCCACGGTGGATGCATGGGCGATGACGGCCTGCGGCGTGGCCGGGTTGCCCGAGGTCTCGGCCACCATGGTGCGGGCCCACCAGTCGCGCGTGCCGGCAACGATGTCGGCGCGCTCGGTCTGCACGCGGTCGCAGGCGGCGCGCAGCGCGGCGAGCGCGGCCTCGGGCACGGCCACGGGCTCGTGCTGCAGGCCGTAGGGGCTGCCAGTGGCCGCACCATCGGATGCGGGTGCGGCCTGCGCCGCCCAGCCCGGGGTCGTGGGGGCGCCCACCACGTAGTTGCGGCGGTTGTAGCCGCGGGCGATTGCGTCTTTGCTCAGCATTGGATGTCTCCCATCAAAATCTGTTTCTCGCGCTCCATGGCGCGGCGGTAGTCGTGGATCTGCTGCGCTATCTGCGCAGGCGCCAGCCCCAGTTCCTGGGCCAGGATGTCGCCCACGCGCGCTGCGGCGCGGGCCGATGCATCGCGCGCCATGAGCCGGGCGCGCATGCGGCGAGAGAGCACGTCTTCCACCGTGCGCGCCATTTCGTGGCGCGCGGCGTAGACGACTTCGGCCTCGGTGTGGGGCAGTCCCTCGACGATGGGCCGGGCCAGCGCGGGATGCGCGTCGAGGATGTCGCTGACGAAGCGTGCCTCCGTGCCGTAGCGCTCGCCCAGGTGGGCCGACAGTCCGCCCGTGGCCGTGATGGCCTGGGCGTCGTAGCCGGCCGCGCCCAGCAGGAAGGCCGAGGCGGTGGTGCAGCGCGTGCGCCGGCCCAGCAGCTTTTCCACGGCGTCCACGGTCTGCTCGGCCATGTGGCGCGAGGTGGTGAGCTTGCCGCCGACGATGGTGACCAGGCCGTCGCCGGCCACATGGATCTCGTGGTTGCGCTTCATCTCCACGGTCTTGCCGCCGGGCGGGCCGACCAGGGGGCGGCAGCCGGCGATGGAGCCGACCACGTCCTCGGGCGACAGGTCCACCTTGAGCGCCGATCGCGCGCCTTCGAGCAGGAAGTCCAGCTCGGCGCGCGTGCAGTGCACATCGTCCAGGCTGCCCGCATAGTCCTCGTCGGTGGTGCCCAGGTAGGAGACATCGCCCCAGCGCGTGATGGTGGCGCGCCGGCTGCGGCCCGGCACGGGGATGGTGACGGTGCAGTCGTTGCGTATGCGCAGCCAGGGAATGGCCACGTGCACGCCCTTGGCGGGGCGCACGTGCAGCTGCGCCTGCTGGTCGGACCTGCGGCCATCCCAGTCGCGCAGCCAGACGCCCGTGGCCATGACCACGCTGCGCGCGCGCACCGTGATCTCGCGGCCATCGGCGTGGACGATGGCGCCGTCCACGCCGCCGTGGGCGTTGCGCGTGATGGCGGTGGCCCGGGCATGGTTGAGCACGGCCGCGCCATGGAAGGCCGCCGTGCGCGCCACGGCCAGCGTGAGCCGCGCATCGTCCACGCGCGCGTCGAAGTACATGTAGCCGCCCAGGAGCTGCTCTTCGCGAAAGGTCGGGCAGTGCGACAGCACCTCGGCCTTGCCGAGCTTGCGGTGCAGGATGCCTTCGCGCCAGCCGCCGGCCAGGTCGTAGGTCCACAGCAGGCTGCCGAAGGCCTTGGCCAGGCGGGCGTCGAAGACGCCGTCGCGCTCCATCACGGGAAACAGGAAGGGCAGGCGCTGCACCAGGTGCCGCGCATTGCGGCGCAGGCGCTGGCGCTCCAGCAGCGAGTGCCGCACCAGTCCCAGGTTGCCCTGCTCGATGTAGCGCAGGCCGCCGTGCACCATCTTGGAGGACTTGGACGAGGTGCCCGAGGCGAAGTCGTCCTTCTCCACCAGCGCCACGCGCAGGCCGCGCAGGCTGGCGTCCAGCGCCGCATAGGCGCCGGTGATGCCGCCGCCGATGACCAGCAGGTCGAATGCCTCGTCGCCCAGCCGCGCGAGCTGGTCCGCGCGCTGCAGCTGCAGCGGCGCGGTCTGGGTCAGTGCGGCGCTGTCCCTGCGCTCCTTGCCAAAGGGCCATTGCATCATGCGCAGCCCTCCAGGGCGGCGCTGCGGCCGGGGGCCCGGGCGCGGGCCAGTTCGTCGCCCACGCGGGCGCGCCAGATGCGGCGGCGCTCGCCGCGCTCGTCGGCGGCCATGCGCGGGGTGAAGACCGCTTCGGTGCGCAGCGTGGCGCAGGCCTGCTCCAGCCCGTCCCACAGCAGGCCTGCGCTGCCGGCCATGAAGGCGATGCCGCGCAGGCTGGCCTTGTCGGTATCGGCCAGGCGTCGCACGGGCAGGCCGCCCAGGTCGGCCTGGATCTGCAGCAGCGCATCGCTGCCCGACAGGCCGCCGCCCACCAGCAGCTCGCCCACCTCGGTGCCTGCGGCCGCCTCGTCGGCCTGCACGCAGGAGGCCACGGAATGCGCAATGCCTTCGAGGATGGAGCGCGCCAGCTGCGGCCGCGAGGTGGCCATGGACACGCCCGAGATCGAGGCCCGCGCGCCCGGCTCCATGGCCGGCAGGCGCAGGCCGGTGAGCGCGGGGATGAAGACCAGGTCGGTCGGCGTCTCGGCCTCGCGGGCCAGGGTGCTGATCTGCTGCGGGTTGTCGAACCACTGCAGCTTCTCGCAGATCCAGTTGAGCGCCGATCCCGTGGTGGGCACATAGGTCTCGATGGCATAGCGCGAGACACCGTCCATGCGCCGCGCCGTCATGGTCAGCGAGCTTTCATGGGCCGCGTCATGCGCGGGCAGCTTTGTTCCCGTGAGCACATCGACGAAGCTGCCCGTGCCATGCACGCACAGCGCCTGGCCCCGCTCCAGGCAGCCCAGGCCCACGGCGGCCGCATGCTGGTCGCCCGCGCAGGCCAGGATGGGCACGGCCAGGCCCAGCAGCTCGGTGCGCGTGCGGCCGAAGTCCTGCACGTCCTCGCACAGGCGGGGCAGCAACTCGGCGGGAAACTCCAGCGCGTCCAGCCAGTCCTGCAGGTAGCGGTGATCGCCCAGCGCATAGGAGTTGCCCGAGGTCACATTGGTGGGCGTGGTGACCACGGCGCGCGCATCCGACAGATGCCACAGCAGCCAGGAGTCGATGGTGCCGAAGGCCAGGCGGCGCTGCTGCCAGGCCTGGGCCACGGCCGGGCATTCGCGCAGCTTGCGCGCGGCCCACAGGTAGGGCGAACGCACGCCCACGGGCCGGCCCGCGTGACGGATCAGCCGGGCATCCCAGTCGCTGGCCAGCAGGGCCAGTTCGTCGCGGTGGCGCGAGTCCTGCCAGACCATGATGGGCGCCAGCGAACGGCCCGTGGCCGTGTCCCAGAGCACGGCCGAGCAGCGCTGGTTGGCAATGGCCAGGGCCACGATCTGCTGGCCGCTGCTCTGGGCGCGGGCGATGGCGCGGCGGCACACGTCCAGCGTGCGCTCCAGCAGCAGGTCGGCGTCCTGCTCGACCACGCCGGGGCGCGGGCAGTGGATTTCCAGCGGCAGATAGTCCTGGGCGGACACCTGCCCGTCGCGCCCCACGACGGCGGCGCGCGTGCCCGAGGTGCCTTCGTCGATGCAAAGGATCACGGCTTCATGGTGCATGGGGTGGTCTCTTTCAGGCGGTGGTTTGAGCGATCTTGGCGGGCGGGGCGGCGTCGTCCGCGAACTGGGGCGCGCCGGGCTCGTCGTCGGGGTTCACCGTGGTGCGCGTGGGGTCCCAGCGGATGGAAAAGCAGACGATGCTGGCCAGCAGCGGCACCACGGACAGGATGAGGAAGGTGTTCTCCAGCCCGTACTGCTGGCGGAACAGCGGGAACACCAGCAGCCCCAGCGCCGCGCCCATGGCGCCCAGCGCGCCGATCACGCCGTTGGCGCCCGCGCGCAGCTCGCTGCGGAACGACAGCGTGGACAGGCTCTTGCCGTTGGCGCCGGGCCCGCCCGAATGAAAGAGGATGAACAGCGAGGGCACGGCCACGGCCAGCCAGATCGGCATGCGGCCGTTGAACAGGCCCAGCACCAGCAGCATCAGGAACACCAGCGCAAAGCCGAAGGCCGAGGCCCGCCGCAGGCCCAGCCGGCGCCCGATGACGGGCGACAGGAAGCCGCCGACAATGCCGAACACGTTGAACACCAGCGCTCCCAGCGTGGCCTCGCGGAAGTCCTTGCCGAACAGCGAGGCGCTGATCAGCGGCAGGTACCAGCCCACGGCGAAGTACTGGATGGACTGGCCTATCTGCACCGTGGCCGCCAGCAGCGTGCGCGGCAGGTAGATGCCGCGAAAGATCAGCAGCACATTGGCCAGCCCGCGCCGCGCCGGGTTGAGCACGGGAAGGCGTTCGGCGGGCGGCGCGGCCTCGAAGCGCTGGCCGTGTGCGCCGTAGATGCGCGTCATGGCGCGGGCGGCGTCATCCAGCCGCTCCTTGCGTGCCAGCCAGGTCGGGCTTTCCACCAGCAGCGCGGCCTGCATGCCCAGGATGAACAGGCCGAACACCGCCGTGGCGGCCACCGAATAGCGCCACAGCGAATCGCCCACATCCCATGAATGGAACCACAGCGCCAGCACCAGGTTGCTGCACACGGCCATGTACCACATGCCCTGCCAGACATTGAGCCGGCTCTTGAGGCGGGCGGGCGTGAATTCGGCCAGCACCGCCATGGCGATGGCGAAGTCGATGCCATAGGCCGCGCCCACGAAGAAGCGTCCGAAGAGGATGGTGGCGTAGTCGGGCGCCATGCTGACCAGCAGCGCACCGGCCACGGCCAGCACCTTGGCAATGACCAGCGGGCGCATGCGGCCCCAGCGGTCGGCCATCCAGCCGCCGATGGGGTTGAAGGCGATGGACACCCAGGAGGCCAGCGACGTCATCCAGGCCACCTCGGCCGGCGTGAGCTGCTGGTCGCGCGTCATGGGCCCCAGGCCCACGCTGAGCGCGGAGTTGGAAAAGGCGTCGAGGAAAAGGCCGCCGAGTGCCAGCCACCAGATGGTGCCGGCGCGGCCTGAAATGCCCTGGCGTGCGTCGATGTACGAGATGACATCCTGAACGCCACGAATGCTGTGGCCTGTGGTTTGCATCGCTGCCTCCTGGTTGTCTGCAAGAGGCCGGCGCACACCACACAGGCGCGACAAGACCATCTCACAGATGGTCTTCAAATCTTGAACCTGTGCCCGGGATTCTAGGAAAGAGCAGGGGTTGCGCAGTATCGGTAGAAGCACCAGGGCGAAGGCGCCGGGCTATCAGGCGCGCTAATAGCAGGCGGCAGGCAGGGCCGGCAAGCATTGGTTTTTCCTGTGGCGCGAACGCTGCGCGTGTTTCACTCTGTTTCTCGAGCGATAGAAAAAGACAATAGGATTTTTCGATTAATTGTCTAAACAGATGAAATAGAGGGAGGGAACCCATGATGTCAATCAGACGATGGGCAAGGCTGTTGCTGTGTGCCAGCATGCTTTTGCTGGGCAGTCAGGCAATGGCGCAGAAGATGTTGATGCTGACCACGGACGCGGGCGGGGTGAACTCTTCCGTCGAGGAGTCCGAGTTCACCAATATGAGAACGGAATTCTCCAACGTGGTGGGCGCAGCCAACGTGACACGGGTGTCCACTCTGTTCACAGCCAATGGCATCAGCGCAGCCACCTTCAACCCGCCCGGCGGGCCCTACGACATGGTGGTGGTCGCCAGCCACTATCGGGCCATCCATCCCACGAACTGGGCAGTCCTGTCACAGGCCGTGGCCAATCGCTGGGCCAACAGCGTGCTGCTCTTCGTCGATGGCTATGACGACACGCTGACCAACGACGTGCAGATGCTGGAGCTGCTCAATGCCAATACCGGGCGGAATTTCACATTGGGCACGAAGGTGGGAGTCTTTCAGAGCTATCCGCTGAATGCCAACTCTGCCTATTCGGGCTCGTTCACCAGTCTCGACCCGGTCTACGGTGGATTTTTCGACTACATCAACAACGTCCCCGGAGAAAACGTGCTGTACCTGGCGAACGGCACACCCGTTGCCGGCTTCCCGCCTGCGGGCTCCACCGCCCTGGTCAATGGCGTCTACGCCTTGCTGGTGCCCGTCGCCCAGTCCAACAATGGCCAGGGCGCCTGCGTCTTTGCCACCGTGGATGTGTCCAGCTTCCGAGATACGGACATGACCCCCACCCGCAACGGCGGCAAGATCGCGCAGGCCTTTGTGCGCGCCGTGACTGATCCGGGTGGTGCCTGCGGCCTGCCCACGGTGACCAAGCGCTTTGACAAGACCGATGTGCTGCTGGGCGGCGCCGGCAACACGGCGCAGCTGACCATCGAATTTCAGAATGACACGCTGCAGGACGTGGCCCATGCCAAGGTCACCGATGCCCTGCCCAGCCCCCTGCTGATCGGCAGCGGTCCCGTCACCCATACCTGCACGGGCGGCACGCTGACCGCGACTGAGGGCTCCAGCACGGTCAATCTGGATGACTTCGGTATTCCCCACACCACGGGCTGCTCCATCACCGTGCCCGTGGTCTGGCCCAATGACGCGGCAGGCCGCTCAGCCTGCGCGGACCCTGTGGCACGCACCGTGACCAACATCATCCGGCCCGGCGTGGACTTCACACCCGCAAGTTCGGGCAACAACGCCACGGCCACGCTGACCTGCCAGCCCGGCACGCTGGCCGTGGGCAAGACGGTGGCCTGGGCCGCAGGCAGTCAGGCCACGGATCTGACGGGCAGCAGCTTCCCCGTCAGCGTTTCCTGCACGGGAACGGACGGCGTTGTGGTGCCGAGCATTGCCACCAGCGTGACGCTGAGCACGCCCACGGCGGGCGCCGTCTCTGTCACGCCCGTCATCTCCAGCGGCAGCTGCACGGTGACCGAAACCTCCCGCCCAGCGGCACCGGCCAATCACCAGTGGGTGGAGGTCAGCCCGCCCAGCGGCACCGTGGCCTTGCTGGCGCCACCTGGCAGTCCTGCCGTGGCCTTGACCAACACGCTGGCGCGCAGCGCCGCATCGATTGCGCTCACCAAGACCGTGGCGGGCGGCCCTGCAGCGGGCGTAACCGGCAACTTCGACTTCACTGCGAGCTGCGGCGTGGACGGCAACTACACCGGCGCCGTGGCGCTGAGCAATGCCTCGTCGGGAACGGGCGGCATCGCCGGTGTTCCGCAAGGCGCGAGCTGCGTGGTCACCGAGAACACGCCTTTGCCTACCGCGCCGGTCAACTACAGCTGGGGCGTCATGCCCGCTGCCGTGCCGGTGACGGTGGTGGCTTCCGGCAATGCGGCCGCTTTCACCAATACCCTGGTGCGCAGCACCGCTGCCATCAGCCTGACCAAGAACGTCACGGGCGCGCCTGCAGGCGGCGTGAGCGGCAGCTTTGCCTTCACGGCCAGCTGTGGCGCGAGTGGCAGTTTCACGGGGACCGTGGTGCTGGCCAATGCGACCACGGGCACAGGCACCATCACCAACGTGCCCCAAGGCGTGAGTTGCTCGGTCAGCGAAAGCACCACGCTACCCTCGGCACCCGCAGGCCTGGCGTGGGGCAGGATGCCGGCGGCCGTCACGCTGACGGTGGCGGCCACGGGCAACGCAGCGGCTTTCACCAACGAGCTGACGGCGGCGGCTGGCAATGTGGCAGCCATCCCCACGTTGAGCCAGTGGGCGCTGATGATGCTGGCCCTGATGCTGGCCGGGATGGCGGCACTTTCGATCAGGGCTGCGTCCAGGGATTGACGGTGGAATGGGGCTGGGTCCGCCCAGCCCAAAGCCCAATGAAAAAGCCGGAAATGCTCATCGCATTCCCGGCTTTCTTATGGGTTGGAGGGAGGTGAAAAGCGCGGCGTCAGTGGACCACGACAGGCTGCTGGGCCAGGCCGGCGTAGCGCTCCAGGGCGTCCTCGACCTCTTCCTCGGTGGGGGCGTCCTGCTGCCAGGCGATGATCTGCTTCTGGAACATCTCGGCCCAGGATCCATCCAGATAGACCTCCTTGCCCGAGCGCTTGTCCACGATTTCGAAGCCGTGGCGTGGCAGCTGGCGGGCGGCATCGACCGCAGCTTCGCCGGCCGCTGCATCCGGATCCATGTCGGGACGCAGATGGAGCACCACAAAAGATTCGGAGTCGTAAAGCATTTGCATGGTGTTCCCTTTCTGGCCCGTTGCCGGGCGTCGCACAGCCTACATGGCTGCGAAGCGCCGGATTTCAAGGACCGTGGGGGTCCCGATCTATCGCAGGCACTTGCATGCAGTATTCCACGGATTGGCATGCGCTGCGGCGTGTGCCGCAGGCCGCGCTGTGGTAGGCGGGCGGTGGCGTTGGCTGCAAGTGCAGGACTACCGGGAAATCACCGGTGTCCCACCGGTGGCCCGTGTGTCATGGCGCCTGGCGGCCCTTGAGCTGCAGATCGGCGAAGTCGCCGTTGTCCTGCGCCAGCCGGATGCGCACGGGCAGGTATTGCACGGACGGCGCCAGCCACAGCGAGGCCTGCTGGTCATCGCCGGCCGCCGCGATCTTGTCCAGCCGCAGCGCCTGCGTGCTGCCCGAGGGCAGGTCCAGCGTCTCGGTCTCGCCCACGCGGAAGGTCCAGCGGTCGGCGCGCCGCGCGCTGACGGTGATGAAGCTGATCTGCGTGCCCGCCGGGTAGCGCTGCGGCGCCGCCGCCAGCAGGGCGGACAGCTGCAGGAACACGCTGAGCCGGTCCTGCGCGCCGGGCGCGATGGGCGCGTCGGGCGCGCCCGTGCTGAAGCGCGCCAGGTTCTGGTCGAACGCCAGCTGCGCCGATTGCTCCTTGCGCGCCTTGTCATTGAAGCGGCTGGGCTCCAGGCCCCTGTCGGTGATGCGGCCCTCGCTGGTCTGCGAGCGCGAGCCCAGCAGGAACAGGCTGACTTCCTGGCTGGCCTGGTACTGGCCGTTGGCATGGCGCCAGACCAGCTCGGCATTGGCCGAATAGTTGAAGCGCTTGGCCTGGCCGGTGACGGCGAACGACAGCCGCGCGGGATCGGGCAGTTGCACGGGAACGGGGGCGTCGGAGGCCAGCGGCGTGCCATCGGGCGAGGTGATGGCCATGCCCTGGGCCGGTCCGGCCGAGGGCGTGGGCGGTGTTTCGGGTTCGGGCTTGGGAGCGGGCGGCGCTGGCGGTGTGGCCGGAGTTGGCTCGCTGCCGGCACCCGTATCGGCAGCAGCACGGGCGGTTTCCGAGGCGTCCGATGCAGCAGGCTCCTGCGCTGCGGCCATCGGCAAGGGCTCCACGGTTTCGCGGATGGGCGTGTCCAGCGGCTCGGCCACGGGTGCGGTGGGCGCGGCGGGTGTCGGGCGCTGGACCTTGGGGCGAGGGCGGGGTTGCGGCTTGGGTACGGGCGCAGGTGTCTCGGGCGCGGCGGCAGGCGGGGGAGCGGGTGGCTCGGGCAGGGACAGCGCCCGTGTCTGCATGGCCGCCACCTCGGTGTGCGGCGCTGACACCTGGCTCCACAGCGGCAGGCCCAGCAGGGCCAGGGCGTGCACGCCCAGCACCACGGCGGTGAGGGCGGGCAGGGCGCGCTGGCGCAGGTGCATTTCAGGCATTCCAGCCCAGGTCCTGGGACAGCTGGACGCAGGCCTCGCGCAGGGGCGCGTCGATGGCGCCGCCGTATTCGGGGTCGAAGGTGGCAATCGAGCCCAGCGTGGTCAGGCCCAGCACGATATGGCCCGAGGAGTCGAAGACCGGCGTGCAAAAGGCCACGATGCCGGGCAGCACGGTATCGACCACGCGGGCGGTGCCGCGCTCGCGCACCTCGGCCAGCATGGCGTCTATGGCCTCGGGGGTGAGCGGCAGGTCCTTGCGCTGGATGCGGCGGGCCTTGTCCACTTCGGGCTCCAGCAGCGGGGCCGTGACCTCGCGCGGCAGCCAGGCCGCGAAGCAGCGCCCGGTGGCCGAGGCCAGCATGGGCATGACGTCGCCCAGGCGCAGGTTGGCGGTGACCGACTGCGCGCTTTCCTCCCAGTGCACGATGGTCGGCCCGTGGTTGCCCCAGACGGCGATGGCCGCCGTGTGGTGGATGCGCTCCATGAGTGCGGGCATGCGTTCGCGCGCCAGCCGCACGGGGTCCAGCCGGGCCAGCGAGGCCAGGCCCAGCTTGAGCGAGGCCGGGCCCAGGTCGTAGCGGGAGGTGCGCGCGTCCTGGGTGACCAGTCCGATGCGCTGGAAGCTCACGAGGTAGCGGTGCGCCTTGGCGGCGCTCATGCCGGCGTCGGACGCCAGGTCCTTGAGCATCTGCGGGCCCCGGGCGCGCGTCAGCGCCTCCAGCAATGTAAAACCGACCTCGACCGATTGAATCCCTGCGCGTTCCTTGTCCATTGCAATAGAATTTGGTTTTGTTTAGTTAAATCAATTTAACTTATCGTAATTCGTGGCTGCGTCGCCATGGGTATCCAGGCCGCTGCCCGGATGCCGTGGCGCGCGGCGGCGGCACGGGGGAGCAGCATGAAACTTGCCACATACAAGGACGGATCGCGGGACGGGCAACTGGTCGTGGTGTCACGCGACCTGAGCCAGGCTCATTATGCGACCGGCATAGCGAGCCGCCTGCAGCAGGTGCTCGACGACTGGAGCTACATGGCGCCCCAGCTGCAGGACCTGTACCACCTGCTCAACAGCGGCAAGGCGGTCCATGCCTTTGCCTTCGATCCGCGCCAGTGCATGGCGCCGCTGCCACGCGCCTACCAATGGGCCGACGGCTCGGCCTACATCAACCATGTGGAGCTGGTGCGCCAGGCGCGCGGCGCCGAGGTGCCCGCCAATTTCTACACCGACCCGCTGATGTACCAGGGCGGCAGCGACGATTTCCTGGGCCCCTGCGACGATGTGGTGGTGCCCAGCGAGTCCATGGGCATCGACTTCGAGGCCGAGATCGCCGTCATCACCGCCGACGTGCCCATGGGCGCCACGCCCGAGCGTGCGCTGGGCGGCGTGCGCCTGGTCATGCTGGCCAACGACGTGAGCCTGCGCAACCTGATCCCCAATGAGCTGTCCAAGGGCTTCGGCTTCTTCCAGTCCAAGCCCGCCACCTCCTTCAGCCCCGTGGCCGTGACGCTGGACGAGCTGGGCGACGCCTGGAAGGGCGGCCGCCTGCACCTGACGCTGCAGTCCACCTGGAACGGCCGCAAGGTCGGCATGTGCGATGCGGGCGAGGACATGAGCTTTCACTTCGGCCAGCTCATCGCCCATATCTGCAAGACGCGCAATGTGCGCGCCGGCTCCATCGTGGGCAGCGGCACCGTGAGCAACAAGGGCGTGGAAAGCGGCAAGGGCAAGAACCGGCGCATGGAGTGGCCCAAGGGCTACAGCTGCATCGCAGAGAAGCGCTGCATAGAGACCATCCAGGACGGCGCGCCCAAGACCGAGTTCATGCGCTTCGGCGACACCATCCGCATCGAGATGAAGGGCAAGGACGGCCAGAGCATCTTCGGCGCCATCGACCAGAACATCGTCGAGCCTGCCGAATGAGCCGCGTCTGCGCACCCTGGTGGCGCCTGGCGGGCAGGTCGCTGCGCGCCGGCCTGGCCGCGCTGGCGCTGTCGCCGCTGGCCGCGGCATTCGCGGCGCCCCCGGCCGCGGACCCCGTCACCTGCCCGCCCGAGGCGCGCATGCCCGGCCCGGACGAGATCCGCGCCCTGCAGCGCAAGGCGCAGGACCGCGGGCTGCTGTGGCGCATCGAGCACCGCGGCCGCACCAGCTGGCTCTACGGGACCATGCACGCGGCCAAGCTCGACTGGAGCGTGCCCGGCCCCACGGTGGCGGACGCGCTGCGCGCCTCCGACAGCCTGGCGCTGGAGCTGAACATCCTCGATCCCGATGTCATGAAGGTCCTGTTCGCTGGCATGCAGGCGCGGCCCGATGCGCCACCGCTGCGCGGCGATCTCCAGCGCCGGCTTGAGGAGCAAAGGCGCCTGGCCTGCGCCGGCCCCGAGCTGGCCCTGCTGCGCCCCGACGCCCAGGTGATCTCCCTGTTGTCGCTGGCCGGCCGCAGCGAGGGACTGGACGCGTCCTATGGCATCGATTTCTCGCTGGCCGGCGTGGCGCTGGCCCTGGGCAAGCCCGTGCTGTCGCTGGAGACACCCGAGCTGCAACTGCGCGAGCTGGTCTCGGACGACCCCGCGCGCGTGGCCGAGACGGTGGAGTCCGGCCTGCGCCAGCTGGAAAGCGGCATCGCCGCCCAGAAGCTGGGACTGATCGCGAAGGTCTGGGCCGATGGCCGCATCCACCTGCTGGAGAGCCTGCCCGACTGGTGCGACTGCATGGCCAATGCCGCCGAGCGCGCCGACTACGACCGCATGGTCTATGGCCGCAACCCCGGCCTGGCGCGCGAAGTGGCGCGGCAGATCCGTTCCGGCCGCAGCGTGTTCGCCGCCGTGGGCGCCCTGCACATGGTGGGCACGCGCGGCCTGCCGGCGCTGCTGGCGGCCCAGGGCTTCAAGGTGCAGCGCGTGGAGTTCCCCGCCGCCAGCCCGCCCTGAAACACACGGCCGCCGCCTCCATGAACAAGAGCAACAGGGCGCGGCCAGGACCCATCCACACCCATCCCACAGGAGACAACAATGGACCGTAGACAATTCCTGGCCGCCGTGGCGGCCTCATCCGCCGGCATGGCCGCGCCTTTTGCGCAGGCGCAGGACTGGCCCGCCAGCAACATCCGCTGGGTCGTGCCCTATCCGCCCGGCGGCGGCACCGACGTGCTGGCGCGCACCGTGGCCGAGGCCATGCGCCAGACGCTGAACCAGACCATCGTGGTGGACAACCGCCCCGGCGCCTCCACCAACATCGGCGCCCAGATCGTGGCCACGGCCAAGCCCGACGGCTACACCATCATGTCGGCCGACAACGCCGTGCTGGCCTACAACGAGCACCTGTTCAGCAAGCTGTCCTTCAACCCCGAAAAGGACTTCACCTACATCGGCGGCATCAGCCGCTTCCCGATGGCGCTGGTGGTGAACCCGAACTTCGAGGCCAAGACCTTCAAGGAATTCCTGGCCTACGTGAAGGCGCATCCGGGCCAGGTCAACTACGCATCGCCCGGCAACGGCTCGCCCCACCACCTGGCCATGGAGATGTTCAAGAACCGCACGGGCACCTTCCTGACGCACATCCCCTACCGTGGCGCGGCGCCCGCGCTGGCCGACGTGATGGGCGGCCAGGTGCCCTGCATGTTCCTGGACCTGGCCTCTGGGCTGCCCGTGATCCAGTCGGGCAAGGTGCGCGCCCTGGCCATTGGCACGGGCAAGCGTGTGCCCAGCCTGCCCGAGCTGCCCACGCTGGCCGAGGTCGGCGTGCCCGATACCGAGGTCTATGCCTTCCAGGGCATCCTGGGCCCGGCCAAGATGCCCCCGGCCGTGGTGCAGCGCCTGAACGCCGAGCTCAACAAGGCCCTGGCCAACCCCGCCGTGGTCAAGCGCATGCAGGACTTCGGCATGGAGGCGCTACCCGGCACGCCCGAGCAGTTCCTGGCCATGTCGCGCGCGGAGTCCAAGCGCTGGGGGGCCATCATCAAGAGCGCGGGCGTCAAATTGGACTGACCCCCTGAGCGGCTGCGCCGCTTCCCCCTTCTCGCTTCGCGGAGGGGGACGACACCCTCGGTGCGGGGCGGCCCTTCCTCGGTGTCTCTGGGTTGGGCCGTGGCGGTTTTGGGGGCGGCGCCCGGCTTTGATCTGATGCGCTGGTGCTGCTTTTTTTTGGCGTTCCTGATCGCCAATCCAGCGATCAATCCAGCGATCAATCCAGCGCCTTCTGCCTGCGCATGGTGGTGAAAAGAACAGCCAGGCTGGCGGCGGCGCCGGCCACGCCCAGGGCGGCGAAGAGGGGGATGCCCCACAGGCGCGGGCCCATGGTCAGCAGGCCGGGGGCCAGGCCCAGGATGAAGGCGCCGGAGACCACGGCCAGGGCCAGGCGGGTGGCGGCGCGTTCCAGGGCCTGGGAGAGGCGGTCGATGTGGCGTATGTCCAGGTCGGCCTGCAGCCGGCCCGAGCGCAGTCTTTGCATCACCAGCCGCAGGGTGTGCGGCGCGTCGTCGGCCAGGTCCATCCATTGCGCCATGGCGGCGCGGCGCTGGCGCGCCAGGCTGCGCAGGGAGTAGCGCTGCAGCAGCTGGGCCTTGACCAGGGGCGTGGCCGTCTGCACCACGTCGAATTGCGGGTCCAGCTGCAGCAGCACCTGGTCGGCCGTGATCAGGGCCTTGAGCAGCAGCGCCATGTCGGCGGGCAGGGCCACGCCGGTTTCGCGGGCCAGGGCCATGAAGTCCTGCAGCGCGCGGGACATCACCAGGCGGCCGTTGCTGGCGCCGGGGCCATGGCGGGTCACGAAGCGGTCCACGGCGGCTTCGATGCGTGCGGCTGAGGGCGGAGCGCGGCCGGGCATTTCGCTTTCGGCGGCCCAGTCCAGCAGCACGCCCGAGAGGCTGCGGCCCTGGCCCTCGACCAGGGCGCGCATCAGGCCCAGCACCTGGCGGCGGCGCTGGGGAGACAGCCGCCCGACCATGCCGAAGTCGATGAAGCCCACGCGGTTGCCGGGCAGGGCCAGCAGGTTGCCCGGGTGCGGGTCGGCGTGGAACAGACCGTCGCGCAGCACCATCTGCAAAAACGCGCAGGCGCCACGGCGCGCCAGCAGCGGGCCGTCCAGCGCGGGGTCCGCACCCACGGCCGAGGCTTGCACGCCCGGCACGAAGTCCTGCACCAGCAGGCGCGGCCCGCTCAATGCCCAGTGGATGGCCGGCACGACGATCTCGGGCTGGGCCGCAAAGTGCCGTGCCACGGCGTCGCCGTTGTGGGCTTCGACGGTGAAATCCAGTTCCTCGCGCAGCGCCTGTCCCAACTGGCGCGTGACCTCGCGCGGGCGGTAGCGTGCCAGCTGCGGCCATTGTTCCTGGGCCAGCAACGCCAGGTGCTCGAGCAGGCGCAGGTCGGCCTCGATCTGGGGGCGCAGGCCGGGGCGCTGGACCTTGACCACGACTTCGATGTCGGCAGCGCGGGCCGCAGGGGGGCTGTCGCTGCCGCTGCCGTCCTCCCGGCCTTCCCGGTCATCCCGGTCATCCCGGTCTTCGGCCGCAGGCAGCCGCGCGCGGTACACCTGGGCCATGGAGGCCGAGGCCAGCGGCACGGGATCGAAATGCGTGAACACCTGCTCCACGGGCAGGCCCAGCGACTGCTCGATCAACGGCTGGGCCGTCTCCCAGGGCAGCGGGGCGGCGTGGCTGTGCAGTTGCTGCAGCGCGGCCGTCCATTCGGGCGCGAGCAGGTCCGAGCGCGTGGCCATGATCTGGCCCAGCTTGACGAAGCTGGGGCCCAGGTGTTCGAGGGCCATGCGCAGGCGCTCGGGGCGGCTGGCATCCAGCGGATGCTCGGGATGGGGCTGGCTGCCGCGCGGCGCGAAGCGGGCCAGGCCCAGCGTGTCGACCAGGTCGGCCAGCCCGAAGCGCAGCAGCACGCCGACGATTTCCTGCAGCCGGGCACGGTCGCGCACGGCGACCACGGCGGTTTGCAGCATGGGCATCTCCTGTCGGTGGTGGCAATGCGGTCCATTGTGCCGATGCGCCAGACGCCATTGCGCAGGAATCGCCCGCCTCCGGGGCGGGGCTCAGGCCAGCCGCTGCACCTGTACCGCGCAGTCGTAGAAGCTGGGCGCGCGGCCCAGGTCGGTCAGGCGCTGGTGGGTGAGCTCGTTGACATTGGTGCCGTTGTCGCCGTGCTTGCGCCACCAGATGCCCAGGCCGTTGACCACGCCACGGCGCGCGCGGCCGTTGAGGGTTGCGTGGCATTCGTAGCTGCCCCGGTCGTTGAAGACGCGCACGCGGTCGCCCTCGGCCACGCCGCGCGTGGCGGCGTCGTCGGGGTGCAGCTCCACCAGCGGGCGGCCTTCCATGGTGCGCAGGCTCTTGACGTTGACGAAGCTGCTGTTGAGAAAGTTGCGTGCCGGCGGCGAGATCATGGCCAGCGGGTAGCGCGCATCCGTTTCGGCGGTTTCGTAGTTGGGCAGGTAGTCGGGCAGCGGGTCCATGCCGCGCCGCGCCAGCTCGGCGCTGGTGAATTCGCAGCGGCCCGAGGGCGTGGGAAAGCCGCCCTCGGCAAAGGGGGCCTCGGGCAGGGCCAGGGTGGCAAAGCCCTTGTCCAGCAGCTCGTCGAAGTCCACGCCGCGCCCCTCGAAGGCTTCGCGGCACAGTTGCTCGTCTCCCGTCTGGAAATGGGCAGCGGCAAAGGCGTCGTCATGCCGCGCCATGTGCGCGGCCAGGTCGCGGAAGATCTGGCCGTTGCTGCGCGCCTGGCCCAGCGGCGCGATGGCGGGGCGGTTGAGCAGCACGTCGGTATGGCCGTAGCTGCCGTGGATGTCCCAGTGCTCGATCTGCGTGGTGGCCGGCAGCACGTAGTCGGCCAGGTCGGCCGTGTCGGTCATGAACTGCTCCAGCACCACGGTGAACAGGTTCTCGCGCGCAAAGCCGGCCACGACCTTGGCCGACTCGGGCGCCACGGCCACGGGATTGCTGTTGTAGACCACGATGGCGTCCACGCGCGGGCCGAAGCCGTTGCCGCCTTCGTGCAGCAAGGCGTCGCCGATGGTGCTCATGTTGATGGTGCGCGGGCGGCGCTCGCCCAGCAGGTGCGGCATCTGCAGTCGGGCGCGCTGCGCGGGCAGGGCGCCCGAGGCGGACAGCAGCAGGCCGCCGGCACGGTGGCGCCAGGCGCCCACCAGGGCCGGCAGGCAGGCGATGGCGCGCACGGCATTGCCGCCGCCGCGCGCGCGCTGCACGCCGTAGTTCAGGCGGATGGCGGCGGGCGTGGTGGTGCCGTAGTCGCGCGCCAGCTGGCGGATCTGCTCCACGGGCAGGCCGCAGACCTGGGCCGCGCGCTCGGGCGGCCACTGCAGGGCGCGGGCCTTGAGTTCCTCCCAGCCCAGCGTGTGGCGCGCGATGTAGTCATGGTCCAGCCAGCCGTGCGTGATCAGCTCGTGCATCAGGGCCAGCGCCAGGGCGGCATCGGTGCCGGGCAGCAGCTGCAGGTGCTCGTGGCATTTGTCGGCGGTCTCGGTCTTGCGCGGGTCGATGCACACCAGGCGCGCGCCGTTGCGCTTGGCCTCCAGCGCATAGCGCCAGAAATGCAGGCTGCTGCCGATGCTGTTGCTGCCCCAGATGAGGATGAGCCGGCTTTCGGTGAAATGCTCCACGCGCATGCCCAGCTTGCCGCCATAGGTCAGGTTCAGGGCCTCGCCCCCGGCGCTGGAGCAGATGGTGCGGTCCAGCAGCGAGGCGCCGAGCTGGTGGAAGAAGCGCCGGTCCATGCTCTCGCCCTGCACCAGGCCCATGGTGCCTGCGTAGCTGTAGGGAAGGATGGTTTCGGGATCGCGCGCCGCCAGCGCGTGCAGCCGGGCGGCGATGTCGGCCAGCGCCTCGTCCCAGCCCACGGGCTCGAACTGCCCGGAGCCCTTGGGGCCCACGCGGCGCAGCGGGGTGAGCACACGCTCGGGGTGGTAGCTGCGCTCGGTGTATTTGCTGACCTTGGCGCAGAGCACGCCGCCCGTGTGCGGATGGTCGGGGTTGCCCTGGACTCTTTTGGCGATGCCGTCTTCGACCGTGGTCACCAGCGAGCAGGTATCGGGGCAGTCATGGGGGCAGGCGCCCAGCACCTGTGAGGTGGCCTGGAGTGGGGGCGTGGCGGAGGACATGGTGGCAGCGGTCTCGGACAGGGTGGGTACTTTGCGAAAAAACCGTGAAAAGCCGGGAAAACGGGAAAAGGCCGTCACGGGCAAGGGGCGGTGCCGGTCTTGCATGCCGCAATCGCCGCTTGTCTTTATTATGCGGACCCTTGCAGCCGGCTGCACGCAGCAACGGCGCCGATTCCAGCGACAAAAACAGGCAAGTTCATGCTCCGACCCAAGACGGCGTTCAGCCGCAGACAGTTCATCGCAGCCAGCACGGCTGCCGCCGCCACCTGGACCGGCGCAGTGCGCGCCCAGGACGCGGGAGGCACCATCGTGCTGGGCCAGTCCTGCCCGTTGACCGGGTCTGCAGCGCAGATCGGCCAGCCCTTCCATGAAGGCGCCAAGCTGTACTTCGAACAGCTCAACGCGCAGGGGGGGATTGCCCGGCGCAACATCGAACTGCGCGTGATGGACGACGGCTACGAGCCCGAGCGCTGCGCGGCCAATACCCAGCGCTTCCTGTCCGACGACGTGTTCGCCCTGTTCGGCTACGTGGGCACCTCCACCAGCATGGCCGCGCTGCCGCTGCTGCAAAAGGCGCGCGTGCCCCTGTTCGCACCGCTGACGGGCGCCGACGCGCTGCGCCAGCCCCAGCTGGCCCACCTGGTCTTCAATGTGCGCGCCTCCTATGCCGACGAGACGGCGCTGATGGTGCGCCACCTCACGGGCCTGGGTCTCAAGAAGGTGGCCGTGCTGCACCAGAACGATGCCTATGGCGAGTCGGGCCTGGCCGGTGTCAAGGCGGCACTGGCCGCCAAGGGGCTGGAGCCCGTGGGCGCGGCCACGGTGGAGCGCAACTCGAACAATGTGGCGGCGGCCGTCAAGACGCTGGTGCCGCTGGGCGCCGATGTGATCGTGCAGATCGTCACCTACTCGGCCAGCGCGGCCTTTGTGCGTGCGGCGCGCCAGGCAGGCTTTGGCGGGCAGTTCTACAACGTGTCCTTCGTGGGTGCCCAGGCGCTGTCGGAGACGCTGGGCAAGGATGCCGAAGGCGTGGTGGTCACCCAGGTCGTGCCCTCGCCCTTCCAGACCTCGCGCCAGATCACGCGCGATTTCCTGGCGGCCATCCAGAAGGGCGGCGGCAAGCTGACGCCCAACTATTCCAGCATGGAAGGCTATCTGGCGGCGCGCGTGTTCGCCGATGCGCTGCGCCAGGCCTCGGCCTCGGGCAAGCCCACGCGCGACGGCCTGGTGGCCGCGCTCGACGCCATGCACGGCCAGCAGGTGGCCGGCTTCCCGCTGGTCTTCAAGCCGCAATCGGCCAAGCCGCGCTTCGTGGAGTTGTCCATGCTGACCGGCGACGGCAAGGTCCGGGTGTAGGCTTGCAGCTTTCCCGGAGGGTTGGCTCTGCGCGCAGGCGCTCGCGGCGTTGCAGCGCTTGCCAAGGCTTCAGCCTTGGCGGCGCACTGCGCCTTGCGATCACCAGCGCGCAAAGCCAACGCTGGTACTTAAAAGTGCATAACACGCTCTAAAAGGAGAACCCCATGGCCTTGCTGCAGGAGCTGCTGGACAGCGCACCCGAGATCACCGCGCTGCGCCGCGACATACATGCCCATCCCGAACTGTGCTTCGAGGAACTGCGCACCGCCGACCTGGTGGCCCGGCAGCTCGAAGGCTGGGGCATCGCCGTGCACCGCGGCCTGGGCCGCACGGGCGTGGTGGGCACCATCCACGGCCGTGACGGCGGCGCCAGCGGCCGCGCCGTCGGCCTGCGCGCCGACATGGACGCCCTGCCCATGCAGGAGTTCAACACCTTCGAGCACGCCAGCCGCCATGCCGGAAAAATGCACGCCTGCGGGCATGACGGCCACGTGGCCATGCTGCTGGCCGCCGCGCAGTACCTGGCCGCGCACCGCGACAGCTTCGAGGGCACGGTGCACCTGATCTTCCAGCCGGCCGAAGAGGGCGGCGGCGGCGCGCGCGAGATGGTCGAGGACGGCCTGTTCACCCAGTTCCCCATGCAGGCCGTGTTCGGCATGCACAACTGGCCGGGCATGAAGGCCGGCACCATGGCCGTGGGCCCGGGCCCGGCCATGGCGTCGAGCAACGAGTTCCGCATCGTCGTGCGCGGCAAGGGCGGCCACGCGGCCATGCCGCACATGGTGATCGACCCGCTGCCCGTGGCGGCCCAGCTGATCCTGGGCCTGCAGACCATCGTCAGCCGCAACGTCAAGCCCATCGAGGCGGGCGTGGTCTCGGTCACCATGGTCCATGCGGGCGAGGCCACGAACGTGGTGCCCGATAGCGTGGAGCTGCAGGGCACGGTGCGCACCTTCACGCTGGAGGTGCTGGACCTGATCGAGCGGCGCATGAAGACCCTGGCCGAGAGCATCTGCGCCGCGCATGACACGCGCTGCGAGTTCGAGTTCGTGCGCAACTACCCGCCCACCATCAACTCCGCGCCCGAGGCCGAGTTCGCACGCCGCGTCATGGCCGAGGTCGTGGGCGAGGCCAATGTGCTGCCCCAGGAGCCCTCGATGGGCGCCGAGGACTTCGCCTTCATGCTGCTGGAAAAGCCCGGCGCCTACTGCTTCATCGCCAATGGCGACGGCGACCACCGCGCCATCGGCCACGGCGGCGGTCCCTGCACGCTGCACAACCCCAGCTACGACTTCAACGACCAGCTGATCCCGCAGGGCGCCACGTTCTGGGTGAAGCTGGCGCAGCGCTGGCTGAGCGAGCCCACGCGCTGAGGCCCTTGCAGGGTCCGGCCGACACCGGCATGTCACACACCGCACCTAGCATGCGGTCCCTGTGACCTCCATCGAATCCTCCTCGGCCGCCGCGCAGGGCGTGGCCGTCCAAGCCCGGCAGCTCAAGCGCATCCACGGCGGGCGTGCCGTGCTCCAGGACATCAGCCTGCAGATCGCCCCCGGCGAGGTGCTGGCCCTGCTGGGTCCTTCGGGCTGCGGCAAGACCACCCTGCTCAAGATCCTGGCCGGGCTGGAGCAGCCCAGCCGCGGCGAAGTCTGGATGGGCGGGCAGTGCGTGGCCAGCGCCTCGCAGTCCCTGCCGCCCGAGCGGCGCGAGCTGGGCCTGGTGCTCCAGGACCATGCGCTCTGGCCCCATATGAGCCTGCAGGCCAACGTGGCCTTCGCGCTGGAAATGCGCGGCCTGCCTCGCGCGCAGATCCACGAGCGGGTGCAGCAGACCCTGGGCGTGGTCGGGCTGCAGGGCATGGGCGAGCGCCTTCCCGGCAGCCTGTCGGGTGGCCAGCAGCAGCGCGCGGCGCTGGCCCGCGCCGTGGTGGAGCGCCCGCGCCTGGTGCTGCTGGACGAACCCCTGTCCGGCCTCGACGGCAACCTGCGCGAGCGCCTGTGCGAGGAAATTCCCCGGCTGCTGCGCAGCCTGGGTTGTACGGCCGTCTATGCGACCCAGGACCGCCAGCAGGCCTTCGCCGTCGCCGACCGCGTGGTCGTGATGGAGCACGGCCGCATCCTGCAACCGGGCAGCGCCCGGGGCCAGGCGCCGGCCCCCGTGCCCTGCGAGGCCGACCGATGGCCCGTGGCCGGGCACCTGTGCAGCGCAGCGTAGGAGCGGCATGGCCGGTCTCGGTTCGGATGACGGTGAAAAAAGCACGGTCGTTCTAAATTCCTGCTTTTTTGGCTACACTGTGCCGCTACACGAACCGCCCACCAGGAGACCCGCCATGTCCGATCTGAATGCCGCCTTCGAGGCCGCCGTCAAGAACTCCACCTCGATCAGCGAGCGCCCCGACAACGCCACGCTGCTCAAGCTCTACGCGCTGTACAAGCAGGCCACCGAAGGCGACAACGAGGCCAAGAAGCCCAGCTTCACCGACATGGTCGGCCGCGCCAAGTGGGACGCCTGGGAAAAGCTCAAGGACACCTCGGCCGACGACGCCAAGCAGCAGTACATCGACCTGATCGAATCGCTGCGCTGATCCGCGCCACCACCGATCGCAGACACAGACAAGGCCCCGGACTCCGGGGCCTTGTCGTTTCCGGCCAGGCCACACCACACTATGTCAAAGAGTGGAGCGCTGGAAACTGGCGCGGCCCAACTCAGGGACGCCGAGCAAGAGCCGCCTCGCGGCGGGGGCGCCCAGCCGAAGGCGTCGTCCCCCTCCGCGAAGCGAGAAGGGGGAAGCGGCGCAGCCGCTCAGGGGGATCAATATTTGTTCGAGAAGTTCGCGCTGATGCGCTGGCGCAGGTACTCCGCGCCCGTGATGGGCGGGTACTTCTTTTGCGGGCCCTCGATCACCGCGTCCTCGTTGGCCTGGCAGAAGAAGGCCAGGCTGTAGCGCGCGCCCTGGTATTCATGGGGCAGGGGATTGCGCACGCGGTGGAAGTTGCTGGGCAGCTGGTCGTCGCTCCAGCGCGTGAGCATGTCGCCGATGTTGCAGGTGATCACGCCTTCCACGGGGTCCACGGGCGTCCATTGCTGGCCCTCCATCTCCTTGCCCGGCAGCACCTGCAGGCCGCCCTGGCCCGCGCGCTGGAACAGCAGGGTCAGGCAGTCGAAGTCGGTGTGGGCGCCTGCGCGCCACAGGCCCAGCTCATCCTTGAGCGCGGGATCGACCGCGAAGTAATGCAGCATGCGCAGCGTGCTCTGGTAGGCGGGCACCGAAGGGTCGTGGGCGCGCGTGAAGAAGTCCGCATCGAAGCCCAGCTTGTGCGCAAAGCACGACAGCAGCTGCATGCCCACCTGCCAGCACTGGCGCTCGAAGCCCAGCGTGGCCTGCTGAAAGCCCGGCAGCTCCTGCTGCGTGGGCCACAGGCCGGCCATGCGCGGGCGCGTCACCTGGTAGGACTCCTTCTGGTCGGGCGTGCGCGTGGAAGGCCGGATCTGCGCCTTGTGCTCCCAGCCCGCATTGCGCGACAGCGGCCACTGCGCCTTCACCTCGCGCGGCAGCGCGAACAACTGCTCGGCACGCCCGAAGGCCGCATCGATATCGGGCTGGGGAATGCCGTGGCCCGACACCTGGAAGAAGCCGATCTCCACCGAGGCCTGCCAGATCGCATCGGCAATCTCGGCCTTGCGGCGGTCAAAGTCGGAGATGTCGATCACCCGCACCTCCCGTGCGCGCGTCTCCTGCCCCTGGCCGCCCATGCGGGCCTCCTTGGCGAGTTCACCCAGCGCGTAATCTGACGCCGGTGCCGAAGGCAGGGTGGAGTTGGCAAGCATGTTCATGGTCTGTTTCCTTTGCCGCAAAGGCAGTGGCAAGGCACGCGGCCGCCGGCGCAAAAAGACACCGATCCCGCCCGTCGCTCTTGAAGTGGCTGACAGGGCACAGGTCGCAGCCACGCCGCTCCCGCACCCGCTTCAAGAGCAATGACCCGCGCCGGCACAGGCCGGCAAGCTGAACGCTTCTACTCTTGCCAACCACCCAAGCAAACAGCGCGCCAGCCCGCGAAGGCCGGTTCATGGCCGCCTGCGTTCCATAGTGGTGCAAGAGGGCCGGGCAGCTTGGTGCACGCGCCGCATCGGAACCGTCTGGCACCAATCTGATGCATGCCCGCCGCGTCGAAAACCGGCGCGGCCCAGCCCAGTGACACCGAGGAAGGGCCGCCCCGCACCGAGGGTGTCGTCCCCCTCCCGCGCAGCGAGAGAGGGGGAAGGCGCGAAGCGACTCAGGGGGTGGTACGCACTTTGCATACAAGGACGAACGAGTAGAAGCGTTCAGCACGCGCCCAGTGCGCGTTGCCCGGAAATTGCTCATGTCACGCCAGCCGCCCGGCCCCATGCCAGCGGCCGGTCCCCATGTTGATAGCGACTGAGAGTTCCACCATGCAACGCCGCCATTTCCTTGCCGCCGCCGCCCTTCCCGCTGCCAGTGCCGTGATGCCCGGTGCCTTCGCCCAGGGCAAGGCGCTGACACCGCTGAAGTTCACGCTGGACTTTCGCGTGACCTCGCAGACCGCGCCCTTTTTCGTGGCGCTGCAAAAGGGCTACTACCGCGACGAGGGGCTGGACGTGAGCATCGACGTGGGCTCGGGCTCGGTGGCATCCATCACGCGGGTGGCCAGTGGCGCCTACCAGCTGGGCCTGGGCGACATCAGCTCGCTGATCGAGTTCAATGCGCAGAACGCGGGCGCGGCGCGCGTGCAGGCCGTCTACCAGTACTACAACCGCGCGCCGTTCGCCATCATCGGCCGCAAGGACCGGGGCATCACGGGCGAGTTCGCCAGCCTCAAGGGCAAGAAGGTGGCCGCCGCCGCCGTGGAGTCCACGCGCCGCGTCTGGCCCCTGGTTGCGCAGCGCCAGAACCTGCCGGTCGACCTGTTCGCCTGGACCACGACGGAGTTCTCGGCGCGCGACAACGTGGTGGTGCGCGGCGATGTGGATGCGGCCACCTATTTCCATGACTCGGCCGTGTCGCTGTTCGCACGCATCAAGCCCGAGGAGCTGTCGGTGCTGCGCTACACCGATGCGGGCGTGCAGCTGTACGGCAATGCCATCCTGGCCTCCAGCGCTCTGGTGGCCGAGCAGCCGGCGCTGGTGGCGGGATTCCTGCGTGCCAGCAACCGCGCCCTCATCGAATGCCTGGCCCAGCCTGCGCTGGCCGTGGCCGCCGTGCGCCAGCGCGAGCCCATCCTGGATGAAAAGCTGGAACTGGCGCGCTGGGCCATCACCTCGCAATACCTGGCCGCGCCCGATACGCAGCGCCACGGCCTGGGCGACATCGACCCGCAGCTGCTGGCCCGACAGGCCGAGCAGGTCAGCCAGGTCTTCGGCCTCAAGGCACCCGTGTCGGCCGACGCGCTGTTCAACCGCAGCCTGCTGCCGCCGCTGGCCGCGCGCATGGCCAAGGCCTGAGGGAGTGCACATGGACCACGCCACCGTTTCACTGCCCCTTGAGGCCTCGCTCGACGAGCGCGACGGCCTGTACCTGCGCCGCGCCATCGCCATGGCCGACCGCGCGCGCCAGCGCGGCAATCGCCCTTTCGGCGCACTCATCGTGGCCGCCGATGGCCGCGTGCTGGCCGAGGCCTCCAACGCCAACGGCGAGAGCGGCGACTGCACGGCCCATGCCGAGCTGTCGGCCATCCGCCTGGCCAGCCCCCTGCATGACCGCGAGGCGCTGTCCGCAGCCACCTTGTATTCATCGGCCGAGCCCTGCGTGATGTGCGCGGGCGCCATCTTCTGGTCGGCCATAGGCCGCGTGGTCTACGGCATCGACGCGGTGCGCCTGCGCGAATTCCGCGGCGAGCGCCTGGACCAGAAGGATGCCGAGCTGTCCTGCCGCGATGTGTTCGCCGCCTCGTCCCACGCCATCGAATGCATAGGCCCGGCGCTGATCGGCGAGGCCGCCGCATCGCACCAGGGCGCCTGGAAAAGCTGACCCGGCCCCGTTCCGTCCCCACCGTTTCTTTTGACCACCAGAGAGGAAGCCCACCATGCAAAAACGACTGTTCCTGCACACCGTCCTGGCCCTGTCCGCCAGCGCGGGCCTGGCAACGGCCCATACACAGGCCCACGCGGCCACGCCGCTGAAGTTCCAGCTGGACTGGCGCTTCGAGGGGCCGGCCGCCTTCTTCCTGCAGCCGGTGGCCAAGGGCTACTTCAAGGACGCGGGCCTGGATGTCACGGTCGATGCCGGCAGCGGCTCGGGCGGCGTGGTGCAGCGCGTGGCCTCGGGCGCCTATGACCTGGGCTTTGCCGACATCGCGGCGCTGATGGAGTTCCAGGCCAACAACCCGGACATGCCCAACAAGCCCGTGGCCGTGATGATGGTCTACAACAACACGCCGGCCTCGGTGATGGCGCTCAAGAAAAGCGGCATCGCCAGGACGGCCGACCTCACCGGCAAGAAGCTGGGCGCGCCCGTGTTCGATGCGGGCCGCCGCGCCTTCCCGCTGTTCGCCAAGGCCAACCAGGTCGGCACCGTGCAGTGGACGGCCATGGACCCGCCGCTGCGCGAGACCATGCTGGTGCGCGGCGACGTGGATGCCATCACGGGCTTCACCTTCACCTCGCTGCTGAACCTGGAGGCGCGCGGCATCAAGGCCGCCGACGTGGTGGTCATGCCCTATGCGGACTTCGGCGTGAAGCTGTACGGCAACGCCATCATCGCCAGCCCGAAGCTGATCAAGGAGAACCCGGCCGCCATCAAGGCCTTCCTGCAGGCCTTCGCCAAGGGGGCCAAGGAAGTCATCGCCAACCCGGGCGCGGCCATTGCCTACGTGAAGGAGCGCGACGGCATCGTCAACACCCAGCTGGAGACGCGCCGCCTGCAACTGGCCATCGACACCGTGGTCAACAGCGCCGACGCACGTGCCGAGGGCTTTGGCCAGGTCGTGCCCACACGGCTGTCGCTGATGGCGTCGCAGGTCTCCGATGTCTACGCCACCAAGACGCGCGTGAACCCGGCCGAGGTCTGGAACGGCAGCTTCCTGCCGTCTGCGGCCGAGCTGAACATCCTGCCCAAGAAGTGACGACAAAGTGATTGACACCGTGCGCGTGCGCCAGCGGGTGGCGCGCACGGCCCTTGCCTGCTGCCTGACATGAATTCCTCCACATCCCACGGCGATGACGACGCCTTCTTCGTCGAGTTCCGCGACGTCTGGCTTGCCTACAACGAGGAGCTGCTGCGCGCCAACCACTTCGCGGTCGAGGCCATCGACCTGCAGGTGCGGCGCGGCGAGTTCATCGCCATCGTCGGCCCCTCGGGCTGCGGCAAGTCCACCTTCATGAAGCTGACCACGGGGCTGAAGATGCCGTCCATGGGCCGCGTCATGGTCAACGGCGAGCGCGTGACCGGGCCGCTGAAGATCTCGGGCATGGCCTTCCAGGCGCCGTCGCTGCTGCCCTGGCGCACCACGGTGGACAACGTGCTGCTGCCGCTGGAGATCGTGGAGCCGCACCGCTCGCTGTTCCGCCAAAAGCGCAAGGAGTACGAGGCGCGTGCGCGCGCCCTGCTGCAGAAGGTGGGCCTGGGCGGCTACGAGGACAAGTACCCCTGGCAGCTGTCGGGCGGCATGCAGCAGCGCGCCAGCATCTGCCGCGCGCTAATCCACGAGCCCCAGATGCTGCTGCTGGACGAACCCTTCGGCGCGCTGGACGCCTTCACGCGCGAGGAGCTGTGGTGCGTGCTGCGCGACCTGCAGGCCGAGCAGCGCTTCAACGTCATCCTGGTCACGCACGACCTGCGCGAAAGCGTCTTCCTGGCCGACACCGTGTACGTGATGAGCAAGAGCCCGGGCCGCTTCGTGGTGCGCCGCGACATCGAGCTGCCGCGCCCGCGCGAGCTGGAGCTGACCTACACGCGCGAATTCACCGACATCGTGCACGAGCTGCGCGGCCACATCGGCGCCATGCGCAAGACCGGCGCGGCCATCCAACAATAGAACGGGGGAGATTCACATGCACAAGAAATACGCGGAACGCTGGGCGCCCTGGGTGCTGCTGCTGGCGGTCATCCTGCTGTGGCAGGTCATCTGCTCGGCCTTCGAGGTCTCGGAATTCATCTTCCCCAGCCCCTGGGCCATCGGCCGGCAGCTGGCCGAGTTCAGCGGCATCATCGCCGCCCATGCCTGGCGCACCTACTGGGTGACGATGGCGGGCTTTGGCATCGCCATCGTGGTGGGCGTGCTGCTGGGCTTTCTGATCGGCTCCTCGCGCCTGGCCTATGCGGCGTTCTATCCGCTGATGACGGCCTTCAACGCGCTGCCCAAGGCGGCCTTCGTGCCCATCCTGGTGGTCTGGTTCGGCATCGGCGCGGGGCCGGCCATCCTCACGGCCTTCCTGATCAGCTTCTTTCCCATCATGGTCAACATCGCCACGGGCCTGGCCACGCTGGAGCCCGAACTGGAGGATGTGCTGCGCGTGCTGGGCGCCCGGCGCTGGGACGTGCTGATCAAGGTCGGCCTGCCGCGCTCCATGCCCTACTTCTACGGCTCGCTGAAGGTGGCGATCACCCTGGCCTTCGTGGGCACCACGGTCAGCGAGATGACGGCGGCCAACGAGGGCATCGGCTACCTGCTGGTGTCGGCCGGCTCGTCCATGCAGATGGGCCTGGCCTTTGCCGGCCTGATCGTGGTGGGCGCCATGGCCATGGTGATGTACGAGCTGTTCAGCGCCATCGAAAAGCGCACCACGGGCTGGGCACGGCGCGGCTCGCAGGGTGAGTGAGTGAGAATCCGGCCATGATGCCCGCACCCACGACGCCGCCGCCTATGACGCCCATGACGCCCCTGACCGACGAACAGGCGGCCCGCCAGCTGCGGCGCGCAGGCGCCGTGGCCGAGCGGGCCATGGCCATGGGCCGCCATCCCTTTGGCGCGCTGCTGCTGGCGCCCGACGGCGAGACCGTGCTGGCCGAGCAGGGCAACATCGACACGGTGAACCATGCGGAGTCCACGCTGGCGCGCACGGCCGCCGCCAACTATCCGGGCGCCTACCTGGCGCAGTGCACTCTGGTCACTACCTTCGAGCCCTGCGCCATGTGCGCCGGAACCATCTACTGGGCCGGCATAGGCCGCGTGCTCTACGGCGCCGAGGAAACGGCGCTGCTGGCGCTGACGGGCAACCATCCCGAAAATCCCACGCTGTCCCTGCCCTGCCGCGAGGTCTTCGCGCGCGGGCAGCGCGCCGTGCAGGTCGTGGGGCCCGTGCCTGCGCTGCAGGAGGAGATGCTGGCGCCGCACCGGGGCTTCTGGCAACAGGGCTGAGCCGCCTGCGCGGGCGGCTCAACTGCGGCAGCCGGCCAGCGCGTCCAGGGGCTTCTGGTAGGTGGGGCTGGTCACGTCCAGCAGGCCCAGGGTGGTGTGGTAGAGGTTGTCGTGCGACAGCGGCGCGTCCAGCTGGCCGCGCACGCAGCGTTCGGACACGCCGGTGCGCTCGCCCAGGTTGCCCAGCCAGGCGATCATGGGAATGTGCTTTTGCTCGTCGGGCGCCATGGCGTAGGGCATGCCGTGCAGGTAGATGCCCATCTCGCCCAGCGACTCGCCGTGATCGGACATGTAGACCATGCCGGTCTGGTAGCGCGATTGCTGGCGCGTCAGCCAGTCGATGGTCTGCGACAGGAAATGGTCGTTGTAGCGGATGGAGTTGTCGTAGACATTGACCACCTGCTCGCGCGTGCAGCCGGACAGCGCATTGGTCAGGCATTCTGGCTGGAAGACCTTGGTCTCCGGCGTGGAGCGCTTGTAGTAGGCCGGCCCGTGGCTGCCCATCTGGTGCATGACCAGCACCACGCCGCGCTCGCGGCGCTCGCGCGGCAGCGCGGCGATGCGTTCGTCGATGCCGCTGAGCAGGATGCCGTCCAGGCATTCGCCGTCGCTGGAGCACAGGGCCTTGCCGTCGGGCGTGTTCAGGCGGTCAGCCGTGCTGGCGTTGGGAATGCGTTCGCACACGCCCTTGCAGCCAGCCTGGTTGTCCACCCACAGCACGGCCAGGCCGGCGTTGTACAGCACGTCCACCAGGTTGTCGTAGTCCACCTTGCTCTTGTAGAAGCCCGTGCGGCCCAGGTGCGAGAACATGCAGGGCACGGATTCGCGCGTGCTGGTGCCGCAGGACGTCACGTTGCTCCAGTTGAGCACCTTGCGCCTGGCCAGCTCGGGCGTGGTGTCGCGCGCATAGCCGTTCAGTCCCCAGTTGGCGGCGCGCGCCGTCTCGCCCACCACGATGACGAACAGCGGCGGCTTGCGCTCGGCCGCGTAGGTGGCGCCCAGCGTGGCGCCGGCCGCAATGCTGGCAAACGGGCGCTTGGGCCGCAGGATGGGCTTGAGCACCGCGTCCAGCGAGGCCAGCACGGGGCTCACGGGGTTGAGCATGTGGCGCATCCACAGGTTGTTGCGGATCACGGGGGCCAGCTCGCGGTACGAGACAAAGACCGAGGCGGCCAGCAGCACCACCGAGGCGGCCAGCAGCCCCAGCGTGCGCAGCACCGTCTGCGTGCTGCGGCGCGGGCGGATGATGCGCAGCCGCAGCAGCCAGGCCGTGGGCAGGCCGGCCACCAGCAGCAGTTGCAGCAGCAACTGGGGGTTGAACAGGTCGCTGCTTTCGCGCAGGTCGGTCTGCAGGATGTTGTTGATCATGCCGCCGTCCATCACCGTGCCGTAGGCGGTCATGAAGTACTGGGCCGAGCCGGCAATCCAGGGCAGGGCGATCCACAGCGGCTTCATGCCGCGCGGCCAGGCCGTCAGCGACAGCAGCAGCAGGATGCCGCCCAGGCCCAGCGGCAGCAGGCGCAGCACCAGGGTGGCCAGGCTGCCGTCATAGCCTTCGAGGTGGGGCAGGCGCAGCCACAGCGCCCAGTTCGCCGTGGCCAGCAGCCACAGCGCCAGCACCAGGGCCACGGCCTGGGGCGAGCGCGGGGCGCTCCAGGCCGTGCGCAGCCGTGCCGGGAGGCTGGCGGGGGCAGGCTGGGCAGAAGATGGGGCCGGGGCTTGGCCGGTGCCGGAGGAGCCGGCAAAGGGGGGGCGGGCGAGCAGGCGTTCTGACATGGCCGCGAGCGTAGAATTCGCAGCTTAAGAACATCTGAACCCCGCGTTCAGACTCCGTTCAGCTTGAACCCCTCCCGTCCCCTCTGTTGCGCCCGTACCCGGTGCACACCCTGATGTGCGAAGGCCCAACCTCCCATGCGAATCCTGCTGGTCGAAGACGATGAGGCCCTGGCCCAGGCGGTGGGCAGCTATCTGCGCTCCAAGGCCTTTCTGATCGACAGCGTGCCTTCTCTGGCCCAGGCGCGCGCCTGCCTGGCCGGTGCCAGCTACGCGGCCGTGCTGCTGGACCTGCACCTGGCCGACGGTGACGGCCTGGCGCTCATGCCCACGCTGCGCCGGCTGGCGCAGCCTCCCGTCACCATCGTGCTGACGGCCCGCGACCAGGTCAGCGATCGCATCCGCGGGCTGGATGCGGGGGCCGACGACTATCTGGTCAAGCCCTACGACCCCGAGGAACTGCTGGCCCGCCTGCGCGCCGTGAGCCGGCGCGGCGGCGGCATGCAGGCCGGGCAGGACGCCGTGCTGCGCATGGGCACGCTGGAGATCGACCTGGCCCGCGAAATGGTGCGCGACGCCGGCCGCACCCTGCTGCTCACGCCCAAGGAATGGGCGCTGCTGCGCGTGCTCACGGCCCAGCCGCAGCGTGTGCACGCGCGCGAGCATCTGCTCGATGCGCTCTACGGCTTCGATGCCGAGGCCGACAGCAACACGCTGGAAGTGTTCATCAGCCGGCTGCGCCGCAAGCTCGGGCGCGACCGCATCCTGACCGTGCGCGGCACCGGCTACCGCCTGGCCCTCGAGCATGGATGAGCCGCAGCGCTACAGCCTGGCGCTGCCGCCCCGTCTGGCCGACCAGCTGGCCCGCGAGCTGACACTGGCCCTGGCCGCCGTCTGGCTGGCCTGCGTGCTGGCGCTGGCCTGGTATGTCAGCCACATCGTGCACCACAACTTCGACCAGGAAATGATCGACAGCGGCCACCGCCTGCTGGAGGTGGCCGTGCACCAGCTGGAACAGGAAGACCACTCGCGCGAGGGCGTGCAGCGCCCGCATGTGGCCTCGCAGCCGGGCGACGAGGCCGAGGATCTGGTCTACCAGCTGCAGGACGGCCGCGGCAACGTGCTGCTGCGCACCCAGGCCGCCCCCGTGGCGGCCTTTGCCGTGCCCATGCGTGAGGGCTTCTACGAGCGCGAGGGCTGGCGCATCTATGTGGTGGCCCATCCCCGGCAGCCGCTGTTCCTGATGCTGGCCGATCCCATGGTCGAGCGCAGCGAGGCGCTGCAGCGGGCGCTGCTGGCGCTGGGCGCGGTGATGCTGGTCATGCTCGCCCTCATGGGCTGGGCGCTGCGCGTGACCGCGCGGCGGCGCCTGCGCGTGCTGCGCGACATGCAGCTGCAGCTGAGCGAGCGCGGCGGCTCCAACCTGGAGCCGCTGGACCTGGACGCCATGCCGCGCGAGCTGTGGCGGCTGGGCCGGGGCATCAACCACCTGATGCAGCGCCTGTCGCATGCGCTGCAGGTGGAGCGCTCCATGGCCGCCAATGCGGCCCACGAGCTGCGCACGCCGCTGGCCGTGGCCACGCTGCGCTTGCAGACGGCCCTGGACCGTGGCGTGGACAACGCCGACGTGCGGGCCGCGCACGAGGCGCTGGAGCGGCTGAGCCAGCGCACGGAAAAGCTGCTGCAGCTGTCGCGCGCGGCCTCGGGCTCGGCGCTGGCGCAGGACGATGTGCGGCTGGATACGCTGGCCAGCATGGTGGCCTCCGAGTTCTGGCAGCAGGACGAATCCACCCAGCTGCGGCTGGACGTGGTGCTGCCCGAGCAGCCCTGCGGGCCGGTGGCGGGCGACGTGGACACGCTGGCCATTGCCTTGCGCAACCTGGTGGAGAACGCGCTGCGCTACAGCGATGGCTCGGAGGTGCTGCTCGAAGTCTGCGACAGCCATACCGTCCAGGTGCGCGACGAGGGGCCGGGCATGGACGCCGTGGCGCTGGGCACCGCGCGCGAGCGCCATGTGCGCCATGTGGACGATCTGCGCCTGCCCCAGGGCGCCGTGCGCGAACTGGCATCGCCGGGCTATGGCCTGGGCCTGTCCATCGTGTCCATGATCGTGGCCCAGCACGGCGGCAGCCTGCAGCTGCAGTCGCCACCGCCTGGCAGCTCCAGCGGCCTGCTGGCACGCATTCAGTTGCCGGGGCGCGATCCGTCCGCGGATTCCGACGCCCCGGCCTGATCCGGGGCGCAGGCAGGCGGCAGGGGCGCATCGGCGGGCATGAGACCGCACAGCCTTGTGTTGCGCTGCAAGGCAGGCAGGGCGGCCAGTTTCTCTACCTCGGCATAGAAACGCTGCCAGCCCTGGGCGGCCTCGCCGCCGGCCTGGGCCGGCGCCTGGGTCTGCGCCTTTTTCCACAGCGCGGTGAACGCAGGCACCCAGTCGTCGTAGGCGGCCAGCGCGCCAAAGCTGGCGTTGTTGGCATCGGCTACCCACTGGTCCAGCCGCGCCTGGTTGCGGTCGTAGAGCTGGCGCTGTGCATCGGTGGTCAGCAGAGCGGCATCGGCGCTGCGCCATTGCGCGCGCAGCGCGGCGTAGTCGCTGCGGAACTGCTGGTAGATCTGCGCCTTGGCCTGCGCCATGGCGGGGCCGCGCTGCTGCGGGTCCTGGTAGAGCTGCTGCAGTGCCTGGCGCGTGTGGCCGGTCAGTGCCCGCCACTGCGCGCGCCGCAGCTGGCCTGCATCCCAGCGTGCGCGGGCGGCGGGGCCGGCCTCGGTGGCCAGCCACAGCGGCGTGCCCAGGCGCTCCACGGTGGTGGCAAAGGATTCGTTGAAGGCCGTGTCGCCGGCCACATAGACCACCTGGTGGGCCAGTTCGTGGAACAGCAGGCCGGCGAACTCGCCCTCGCCCCAGCCGATGAAGGTGTTGAGCAGCGGATCGCCGCCCAGCCAGTTCAGGTAGCCCAGCGTGGAATAGGCGGGCACGCCGTAGCTGCCGGACTCCAGGCCCTGGTCGGCCAGTTGCCGTGCCTGGGCCATGGCGTCGGCCTCGGCAAAGTAGCCCCGGTAGCCCACGCAGCCGGCCACCGGAAAGCACCAGCGGTGCAGCTCCAGGCTGTCGGGCGGCGCGGCCACCACGTTCCATACGGCAAACGGCCGCTGCAGATCGGCGTAGCGGCGGTAGCTGGCGTTGTCGGGCAGGCCCAGCCGTTGCACGGCGAAGCTGCGCATGCGCTGGGCCGCAAGCAGGCGCTCGCGCAGCGCGGGTGCCAGGTTGTCGTCCTGCAGCCAGTCGTCAATGGGGCGGCTGGCCTGCAGCAGGTGTATCTGGCCGCGCAGGCTTTGCCAGTAATAGCCCAGGCCGTCGCCGCCGGCCCCCGTGCTGGCACAGCCGCCCAGCAGCAGGCCTATGCCCGCCAAAATCGCGGGCAGGCCGCGCCTGACTACACTCAAGCCTTCACGCACCCTTGGCCCCCTTGCTGCTTTCATGGACTTCTTCACGCTGGCGATCATTGTCTTCATCGCAATCTACCTTCTCAAGACGCAGGAGCAGCGCCGGCATACCCTGCTGCTGGCCCAGTATCTGGGGCGTTTCCAGATAGAGAAGCTGATGGGCGGCCTGATCGAAGGCTATCTGCGCGCCCTGGGCGAGAACGACGAGCAGCGCCGCGGCCAGATCTGGACCGTGCTGGACAACACCGAAACCAGCCTGGTCGAGCAGTTCCAGCGCTTTGCCAAGGAAATGGCCTCGGCCGATCCGCAGCTCACGCGCGTGAGCACGCTGCCCGTGGCGCTGCCCTATCTGGACCGGCTGTTCCCGTCGTCCGGCTTCGATCTGCGCGAAGCCATGCAGCTGCATGCGCGCGGCATTGCCTCCGTGCGCGTGGCCGACAGCGCCACCGAGGAAGAACGCCGTGCGCGCGCCTTCATGATGACGGCCGAGCTGTTGCTCATGCAGTACACCTGTCATTGGTTTTGCAAATCGCGCGCCGTGGCATCCCTGCGGCTGGTCGCACGGCACAAGACGCCCTTCGAGCAAGTGCTTGCTTCGGTGAGTGACCAGACACGGCGCGACTACAGGCAGCTGATCGCCTGATCGCCCCCTCTGTGGCGGGGCGCCATGCCCCGCCATGCACAGCCCAGGCTGCGATTGACGCAGTGCGGCTTGCTGTCAAAAATGAACGCCATGACACAAGTGCTGAGCTCCATCGAGGCGCGGCTGGCGTCTCTCCCTGTTCCCGTGGCCGTGATCCTGCCGTCCGGCCAGCGCGCCGGTCCTGCGGATGCGCAGGTGGTGCTGCATTTCCAGTCCATGGCGGCCATGGCCAGCCTGGCGGCCGGGCAGATAGGGACACTGGGCAGTGCCATCGTGGAGGGGCTGGTACGCATCGATGGCCGCATGCGCGACGTGATGGCGGTGGCCGCCAGCCTGCTGCAATCCGATCCGGTGCGCGGCACATCGCACTGGTGGGTGCATGCCATGGCCCGCATGCGCTCCATGGCCGCGCACACGCTGGCGCGCGACGCCCAGCAGATCCAGTTCCACTACGACATCTCCGACGACTTCTACGGCCTGTGGCTGGACCCGCGCCGCGTCTATTCCTGCGCCTACTTCCGCGATCCGCAGATGACGCTGGCCCAGGCCCAGGAGGCCAAGCTCGACCACATCTGCCGCAAGCTGGACCTGCGGCCCGGCGAGCGTTTCCTGGACATCGGCGCGGGCTGGGGCGCGCTGCTGCTGTGGGCGGCCGAGCATTACGGCGTCACGGCCACGGGCATCACGCTCTCGCACAACCAGCACCGCCATGTGCAGCAGCTGATTGCCGAGCGCGGCCTGCAGGGCAGGGTGGACATGCAACTGCTGGACTACCGCGCGCTGGCGCCCGGCCAGCCCTTCGACAAGATAGGCTCGGTGGGCATGTTCGAGCATGTGGGCCAGGCCCAGCTGCCCGAGTACTTCCAGACCGTGCACCGCCTGCTGCGCCCGGGCGGCATGGCGCTGATCCACGGCATCACCGCGGGCGGCGTGGACAACACCCAGCTGGGCGCGGGCATGGGCGAGTTCATCGACCGCTACATCTTCCCCGGCGGCGAGCTGATGCATGTGAGCCGCGTGCTGCACGACATGGGCCACAGCGGGCTGGAAATGGTGGACACGGAGAACCTGCGGCCCCACTACGCACGCACGCTGTGGAACTGGTCCGACGCATTGGAGGCCCAGCTGCCGCAGGCGCAGCGTATCCTTGAGCAGCATGCCGATGCCGAAGGTGCCGCCAAGGTGCTGCGCGCCTACCGGCTCTATCTGGCGGGTTGCGCCATGGGCTTCGAGCGCGGCTGGATCGCCCTGCACCAGATGCTGTGCACGCATCCCGACGGACGGCTGCAGTCGGGGTCCATGGTGGGAGCCCAATCGGACTATGCTTTCAACCGCGAGTACATGTACCGCTGAGTGCATGACACGCCACACAGAAAAAGGATAGCCATGCTCTACAAGTTCAAGTCCCGTGCCACGGCCGACGTCATCATGCTCGAATCCAACGGCCGCCAGGTCCTGGAGATCGTCGGCAAGACGCCCGGCGCCAGCGGCATAATCACCGTCCAGCAGATCCCGGCCGCCATCGATGCGCTGGAAGCCGCCGTGGCCGATGACGATGCCCGCCGCAAGGCCAACCAGGAAGAGGATGCGCAGGATGGTGACCAGGACAATGCCGCACCGGGCGCACGCGATGCCGTCAGCCTGCGCCAGCGCGCTGCGCCCATGATCGACATGCTGCGCCGCAGCGCCGCCGAGAACAGCGACGTCACCTGGTAAGCCGGAGGCCCCCGCTGGCCCGTCAGGCGTTGATGCCCTTCATGCCTTCCTCCGTATAGCGCTGCCCGGCCACGGGCAGCTCGTCGCTGGCGCGCCGCAGCTCGTCCAGCTCGCCGGGCGTCAGTGCCACGGACAGCGCGCCCAGGTTGTCCTGCAGATGGGCGATGCGCCGGGTGCCCGGAATGGGCACCACGTCCGGCCCCTGGGCCAGCAGCCAGGCCAGGGCGATCTGCGCAGGCGTGCTGCCCTTGCGCTGCGCCAGGGCCGATACGGCACCCACCAGGGCCTGGTTGGTGTCGATGTTGCCGGGCTGAAAGCGCGGCAGGCTGGCGCGGAAATCGCCCTGCTCGAAGGCCGTGCCGCCATGAAAGCGTCCCGTGAGAAAGCCGCGCCCCAGCGGCGAATAGGCCACCAGCCCCACGCCCAGCTCGCGGCAGGCGGGCAGCACCTCGTCCTCCACCTCGCGCGTCCACAGCGAATACTCGGTCTGCACCGCCGCCACCGGGTGCACGGCATGGGCGCGGCGCAGCGTGGCTGCGCTGACCTCGCACAGGCCGATGCGGGCGATCTTGCCTTCCTGCACCAGGCGCGCCAGCCCTTGCATGGTCTCTTCGATGGGCCGCGTGGCATCGACGCGGTGCACGTAGTACAGGTCGATGCGCTCCACGCCCAGGCGCCGCAGCGAGTCCTCGCAGCTTTGCCGCGCGTACTGCGCGCTGTTGTCGATGCTGCGCCGGTACTCGCCGGCCTTGCGCACGATGCCGAACTTGGTGGCGATCTTCACGCGCGGCCGGCGCGAGGCCAGGAAGCGGCCGATCAGCTCCTCGTTGTGGTGCGGCCCGTAGACATCGGCCGTGTCCAGGAAGTCGATGCCGGCCTCCACGGCATGGTCCAGCGCCTGCAGCGCCAGGGCGTCGTCGCGCGGGCCATAGAACTCGCTCATGCCCATGCAGCCCAGGCCCAGGGCGGATACCTGCAGATCGTGGCCAAGTGTGCGTTGTTGCATTGCATATCCTCTTGCTGAAACAAGGGGCCAGTATGGTTTTCCGGGGTGGGCTTGCCTACTGAGAAAATCGCGCTTCGATCTTCCATTTCCGGAAAACATTTCCACAAAGGCTCTCCGCAAGGGCTTTCCAGGAAAACCAAGGAGCACTTCATTGCAGTGGGACGACGCCCGCATCTTCCTGGCCATTGCCCGCGCCGGTAGCCTGAGCGGTGCCTCGGCCGCGCTGGGGCTGGGCGTGGCCACGGTCTCGCGCCGGCTGGACCGGCTGGAGTCCGCGCTGGCCATGCCGCTGTTCAGCCGCCACCAGAGCGGCTATCGGCTCACGGCCGACGGCCAGGCGCTGCTGGCCCCGGCCGAGACGCTGGAGCAGGCGGCCCAGGCCCTGGGCGATGCCGCGCACAGCCAGGCGCAGGTCGCGGGCGTGGTGCGGCTGGCCACGGCGGAGAACCTGGCCAACCCGCTGATCGTGCCCTCGCTGGCGCAGTTGTTCGCGCGCCATCCGGGGCTGCGCGTGCAGCTGGTCAGCGGCGTGCAGACGCTGAACCTGCACCGGCGCGATGCCGACCTGGCCGTGCGCATGACCCAGCCCGAGGCCGGCCACGTCACGATCCGGCGCCTGGGAACGCTGGGTTTCGGCTTGTACGGATCGGCCGGCCATGTTGCTGGTCGCGCTGGCCGGAGCGGCTCGGACCCCTTCGAAGGCGACGCCTTCATCGGCTGGGACGACAGCCATGCCCACCTGCCCGCCGCACGCTGGATGGCGCGCGCCCTGCGCGGGCGTCCCTGCCGGCTGGAGACCAACACCCTGTCCGCGCAGCTGGCCGCGGCCCAGGCGGGCCTGGGCCTGGCCGTGCTGCCGCATTTCCTGGCGCGGCAGGCGGGGCTGGTCTGCGTGGAGCCGCAGCTGGGCGCCGATCAGCCCATCTGGCTTGCCATGCATGCCGACCTTGCCCATTCGCGGCGGGTGCGGGCCGTGGCGGACCACCTCATTGAACTGTTCGAGCGGCGGCATGCCGAACTCGAAGGCCCGGCCTGAGCCGCAGCAGGGGCCGCGCGCCGTGTTAAACACGCACGCAGATTGCGAGAAAGAAAGGACTTCCATGCACCGCCTCCGTCATTCCTCCCGATTCCTGCCCTGGCTGGGCGCGCTGGCCGCCACGCTGGCGCTGGCCGCCTGCGCCGACAGGCCCAAGGCGCCCACCGGCCCGCAGGCACCTCCGGGAGCGGCGGCGGCCGTGTATTCGCTGCTGTTTCTGGACAACGCCTCCAACCTCGGCCCCAAGGCGGCGGCCTACTGCATAGGCAACGGCCGGGGCTGGGCGCTGCTGGACCCCGATGCCGGCACGCTGGCCCTGCTCAGCGGCCAGAGCCAGGTGCGGCCGGCTTCGGCCTGCGACGTGGGCAAGGGCGGCGAGCAGGTGCTGGACCGGGCCAGCGGCCGGCCGGCGCTGATGTTCGGCGTCGAGCTTGTGCACTGCACGGCCTCGGGATCGCAATGCCTGATGCGCGGCAGCTACTACGAAGGTCCCGGCAACACGCAGAGCAACCTCTACAACGCAAGCCAGCGCGGCGGCAGCTGGCAGGCCGTGATGGCGCTGCGCGGGCCGGCGCCCTGAACCCTGCATCGCCGCTGTCGCGCCGTCCCCGCCAACGAAAAAGCCCGGCCGAAGCCGGGCTTGATCGTGGTTGCAACTGGGCGATCCGTCGCGGTGGTGGTCCTCGGGATCAGTCGGCGTAGGTGCCGGCTGCCTTGATGACCTTGCCCCACTTCTCGATCTCGGCCTGGACGAACTTCTTGTGGCCTTCGGGTTCGATGCGGCCGTCGCTGGCGATCACGGCGCCCAGGGCTTCCTGGCGCTTGATGAACTCGGGGTCCTTGAGGGCGGCCTTCATGGCCTCGTTGACCTTCTTGACGACGTCGGCCGGCGTGCCCTTGGGCGCGTACAGGCCATGCCAGATGGTGACCTGGAAGTCAGGCACGCCCACTTCGGCCAGCGTCGGCAGGTCCTTCAGTGCGGGCATGACCAGGCGCTTGGGCGTGGTCACGGCATAGGCCTGGACCTTCTTGGCCGTGATCTGGCCCGTGGTGTTGGTGGTCTGGTCGCACAGCAGGTCGACCTGGTTGCCGATCAGGTCGGCGATGGCCGGCGCGGCGCCCTTGTAGGGCACGGGCGTCATTTCGGTCTTCATGGCCGCCTGCAGCATCAGGCCGCACAGGTGGGAGGCGGAACCGATGCCGGCATTGGCCAGGTTGACCTTGCCCTGGTTCTTGCCGATCCAGTCCTTGACCTCGGCGAAGTTCTTGGCCGGCAGGCTGGGGCGGCCGATCAGGGTCATGGGCACGTCGTTGATGATGCCGGCGTACTCGAAGTCGTTGAGCACGTTGAACGACAGCTTGCGGTACAGCGACGGGATCGTGGACATGCCGATGTGGTTGATCAGCAGCGTGTAGCCGTCAGGGCGGGCACGTGCAGCCTTGGCCGTGCCGATGGTGCTGCCGGCGCCGTCGGCGTTGTCCACCACGATGGTGGCATTGTTCAGATGCTTGCGCATGGACTCGGCCAGATCGCGGGCCACCTTGTCGGTCGGGCCGCCTGCGGTGAACGGCACGATGAGGGTGATCGTCTTGCCTGCGGCAGGATAGTCCTGCGCATGAGCGCCAATGGCTGCGCCGGCTGCCAGGGCGATGGCTGCGATCTTGAACAATGCTTTCATAGTGTCTCCAGGTGAATGGCGTGCAAATGATAGGGGGCGATGCGTTTTCGCCCTAAAGGGCAAACACGCAAAAGAAACCGAATGCACGAGGAGACGGATTTTAAGAATTGTTTCTATTGCGCCGCAGCAGATTCCCTTGCCATTGATCTAGTGCAAACCCTGGGAGTCTTGACAGGCGTCATGTTTTCAGGGTCTGCGAATGCTGCTCGGCGGCGAGGCCGCCGTCCCCGCACCCCGGTGGCTACTTGTACGACCTCGCGTCTTCAATGACCTTCCCGTCATTGGGCAGGGTGCCCGGCAGCACCATCTGCACATCGCCGCGCAGCTTGGTGACTTCGCGCACGGCATCGGACAGTTGCTGGGCCAGGCCCGGTGAGGTTTCGCGGGTTTCGACCAGCAGCTGCATCTGGTCGTTGGCCATCTCGCCCGTGACCACCAGCCGCGCGCGCCCCACCTGGGGGAAGCGGCGCACGACGTCGGCAATCTGGCCCGGGTGCACGAACATGCCGCGCACCTTGGTGGTCTGGTCGGCGCGTCCCATCCAGCCCTTGATGCGTGCGTTGGTGCGGCCCGTGGGGCACTGGCCGGGCAGCACGGCAGAGAGGTCGCCCGTGCCGAACCGGATCAGCGGGTAGTCGGGATTGAACGTGGTGATCACCAGCTCGCCCACCTCGCCGGGGGCCACCGGGTCGCCCGTGCCGGGGCGCACGATCTCGACGATGACCTGCTCGTCCAGCACCAGGCCTTCGCGGGCCTCGGTCTCGTAGGCGATCAGGCCCAGGTCGGCCGTGGCATAGCACTGGTAGCCCGCGATGCCGCGCTCGGCCAGCCAGTCGCGCAGCGAGGGCGGGAAGGCCTCTCCCGAGACCATGGCCTTGGTCACGGAGGGGATGGGCAGGCCCATCTCCACGGACTTTTCCACAATGATCTTGAGGAAGCTGGGCGTGCCCACGTAGCCGGCGGGCCGCAGGTCGGCCATGGCCTGCACCTGCTGCTCGGTCTGGCCCGTGCCGCCTGCGAACACCGTGCAGCCCAGCGCATGGGCGCCGCTTTCCATCATCGAGCCCGCGGGCACGAAGTGGTAGCTGAAGCAGTTGTGCACCAGCTCGCCGGGACGAAAGCCCGAGGCATGCAGCGCGCGCGCCATGCGCCAGTAGTCGGGGCGGCGGCTCTCGGGCTCGTAGATGGGGCCGGGGCTGCAGAACAGGCGCGGCATGGGCTGGCCCAGGCCGATGGCGTTGAAGCCGCCGAAGATCTGCGCGGGCCGCTGCTCGGCCTGGCGCTGCAGCAGCTCGTACTTGCGCGTCACCGGCAGGCGGGCCAGGGCCTCGCGGCTGGTGATCTGCGTGGCATCGACGCCGGCCAGGATCTGGGCGAAGGCGGCAGAGTGTTGCTGCGCATGGGCGATCTGCCGGGGCAGGGCGGACAGCAGCGCCGCTTCGCGTTCGTCAGGGGTGCGCGTCTCCAGCGCGTCGTAGAAGGCACTCATGGCTAGTCCTGTGGAAGAAGGGTCTGGGGCAGGGGCTGGGAAATGTCCGCCGGTCAGGCCAGCCAGCGTTTTCTGCGCTTGTAGCTTTTCACGTCCTTGAAACTCTTGCGCTCGCCGCCGCCCACGCCCAGGTAGAACTCCTTGACGTCCTCGTTGCTGGCCAGGTCCGAGGCCGCGCCGTCCATGACGATGCGGCCGCTTTCCATGATGTAGCCGTAGTCCGAGTATTTGAGGGCCATGTTGGTGTTCTGCTCGGCCAGCAGGAAGGTGACCTTTTCCTTGCTGTTGAGGTCGCGGACGATGTTGAACACCTCCTCGACGATCTGCGGGGCCAGGCCCATCGAGGGTTCGTCCAGGAGCACCATGCGCGGATTGGCCATCAGCGCGCGGCCGATGGCGCACATCTGCTGCTCGCCGCCCGAGGTGTAGGCGGCCTGCGAGGTGCGGCGCGTCTTCAGGCGCGGAAAGTAGTTGTAGACCTTCTCGAGGTTGGCTGCTATCTCGCCCTTGTCAGTGCGCGTGTAGCTGCCGGTCATGAGGTTTTCCTCGATGGTCAGGTGGGCGAAGCAGTGCCGCCCCTCCATGACCTGGACCACGCCGCGCTGCACCAGCTCGGAGGGCGTGAGGCTTTCGATGCGCTCGCCCTCCAGCTCGATCGTGCCCTTGGTCACCTCGCCGCGCTCGCCCTTGAGCAGGTTGGAGATGGCGCGCAGCGTCGTGGTCTTGCCCGCGCCGTTGCCGCCCAGAATGGCCACGATGCTCTCGCGCGGCACCTGGAGCGAAACGCCCTTGAGCACCAGGATCACATGGTTGTAGATGACTTCGATGCCATTGACCACGAGCAGCGGATCGCTGGGGGCCGGGGCGGAGGTGGGTGCGGTGGTCATGGCGTCGTCCATGGGCGTTGATACGAAAGCGGAGTGCGGGGCCGCAACTCTCGAAGCATCTCTGCGCGGGGCATGCCCCAACTCAGGGACACCGAGGAAGGGCCGCCCCGCACCGAGGGTGTCGTCCCCCTCCCCCGCGAAGCGGGTAGAGAGGGGGAAGGCGCGCAAGCGCCTCAGGGGGTGCAAGTTCTAGCTTTTACGTTCTTTTCCTTGGCGTACTTGTCCGCGTACTCCTTGACCAGCGGTTCGACCATGGACTTGTCGGCCTGGTACCAGTCGGAGACCACCTTCCACTTGGCGCCATCCCACTGGGCGATGCGCGACCAGTCGGTGCCCAGGTGGTTGTCGCAGCTGGTCTTGACGGGGCGGATGATCTTGCCGAAGCCCAGCTCGTTGAGGCGCTCCTGCGTGAGGTTCAGGTTCTCCAGGCCCCAGCGCACCTGCTCGGAGGTCATGACCTTGCCCTTGCCGTATTTTTCCTGTGCCGTGCGGATGGCCTCCACCTGCAGCATGGAGATCACCATGCCGCGCGTATGGGCCATGGCGCCCAGTTCCTTGGCGTCGGTGGCCGTGCCCTGGCCCTTGTCGTAGACCATGGACTTGACCTCGTCGTGCACCTTGTCGTGCTCGGCCGTGTTGTGGATGGTCACGGTGTTGTAGCCCTTGGCGCCGGCGCCGATGTCCTTCACGTCATGGTCCGAGCCGGCCCACCAGATGGCGTACATCTTCTCGCGCGGGTAGCCGGTGGCCTGCGCCTCGCGCACGGCCGTGGGCGTCATCACGCCGGCCGACCACAGCAGCACGTAGTCGGGGCGCTGCTGGCGGATCTGCAGCCAGGTGGATTTCTGCTCCACGCCGGGCGCCGTCACGGGCAGCAGGGTCAGGTCGAAGCCTTCCTTGGCGGCGCGCTTTTGCAGCAGCGGAATGGGCTCCTTGCCATAGGGCGAGTCGTGGTAGACCAGGGCGATCTTCTTGCCCTTGAGGCTGCCCTTTTCCTTCTTGAGGATGTCCTGGATGATGGAATCGGCCGCCGTCCAGTAGTTGCCCAGCAGCGGGAAGTTCCACTCGAAGACCTTGCCGTCGGCCGACTGCGACAGGCCATAGCCCGTGGTGATGATGGGCATCTTGTCGCCGGGCGCCTTGTCCGTCACGGCGAACGTGATGCCGGTGGACTGCGGATCGAAACCGGCAGCGCCGCCGCCCTTGCCCTTCAGGCGCTCATAGCACTCCACGCCCTTGGCCGTGTCGTAGGCCGTCTCGCATTCCTCGTAGGCGATCTTCACGCCATTGATGCCGCCCTTGGCGTTGACCAGCTTGATGTAGTCCTGCTTGCCATCGGCCCATGGAATGCCCAGCGGCGCGAACTGGCCCGTGCGGTAGACCAGCAGCGGCACGAACTGGTCCTGGGCCTGTGCGGCAGGGGCGGCCACGAGAGCGCCGATTCCAGCAGCGACCGTGGCGGCGGCGATGGCGACTTTCTTGAACATCATGACGTTGTCTCCTAGTTGGCTGGGGAAGATTCCCCGGTTATCCGGCACTCTGTGGCGCCCTGTCTCGATCAGAATCAAACATTCCATGTTTCCTGGCGCCATCTGTGGAACTGGCGAGCCCCAGGTCAGGGACACCGAGGAAGGGCCGCCCCGCACCGAGGGTGTCGTCCCCCTCCCTCGCGTAGCGAGTAGAGAGGGGGAAGGCGCGAAGCGACTCAGGGGGTGTCATATCAATGCGGGAAGGGCCAGACGCGAAGCTTTTGCCTTGCCGTTGCCCACAGCTTCGCGAGTCCGTGCGGCTCCACGATCAGGAAGAACACGATCAGCGCACCGAAGATCATGTGCTCCAGGTAGGTCGCCGTGGCCGTGGACAGCGGCAGGCCCAGCCAGTGAGGCACCTGGGTGAGCAGCAGCGGCAGCAGCACGAAGAAGGCCGCGCCGAAGATGCTGCCGACCACCGAACCCAGGCCGCCGATGATGATCATGAACAGCAGCTGCAGCGAGCGGTCCAGGCTGAAGGCCGCAGGCTCCCAGGCACCCAGGTGTACGAAGCCCCACAGCGCGCCGGCCACGCCGACGATGAAGCTGCTCACGGCAAAGGCGCTGAGCTTGGCGTAGGTCGGGCGGATGCCGATCACGCTGGCGGCCACGTCCATGTCGCGCATGGCCATCCATTCGCGGCCGATGGCGCCCCGCACCAGGTTCTTGGCCGCCAGGCCCAGCAGGCACAGGATGCCCAGGCACAGCAGGTACTTTTCCATGGGCGTGTCGATCTTCCAGCCCATGATGGACAGCGGGCCTGCGCTCACCGAGCCCGAGGAGGAGTTGTTCGTCACCCAGGCGGCGCGGCTGGTCAGCCAGTCCACGAAGAACTGGGCGGCCAGCGTGGCCACGGCCAGGTACAGGCCGCGGATGCGCAGGCTGGGCAGGCCGAAGATCACGCCGAAGACCATGGCCAGCACGCCGCCGCCGATCAGGGCCACCAGCAGCGGCATGCCCTCGAAACGCACCTGCAGGTTGTAGGCCGCATAGGCGCCCACGGCCATGAAGGCGCCGGTGCCCAGAGAGATCTGGCCGCAGTAGCCGACCAGGATGTTCAGCCCCAGCGCCGCCAGCGACATGATCAGGAAGGGGATCAGCACGGCCTGGAAGGTGTAGTCGCTGACGCTGAAGGGAATCACCAGGAAGGCGACGGCCAGCAGCGCCACGATGGCCCAGCGGTCCTGGGCGACGCCGAAGATCTGCTGGTCGGATGCGTAGGTCGTCTTGAATTGACCGTTCTCACGATAAAACATGGTGCAAGTTCTCCGTATACGGTCTCAGACGCGGTCGATGATCTTGTCGCCGAACAGCCCCTGGGGCCGCACGAGCAGGAAGCACAGGGCCAGGCCGTAGGCGAACCAGGTCTCGATGCCGCCGCCGACCATGGGGCCCAGGTAGACCTCGGAGAGCTTCTCGCCCACGCCGATGATCAGGCCGCCGATGATGGCGCCGGGCAGCGAGGTCAGGCCGCCCAGGATCACCACGGGCAGGGCCTTCAGGGCCACCAGCGACAGCGAGTACTGCACGCCCAGCTTGGAGCCCCAGATGATGCCCACCACCAGGGCCACGCCGCCGGCCACCGACCAGACGATGACCCAGATGCGCGACAGCGGGATGCCGATGGACTGCGCCGCCTGGTGGTCGTCGGCCACGGCGCGCAGCGCGCGGCCGGTCTTGGTCTTCTGGAAGAACACGCTGAGCGCGGCCACCAGCAGCGCGGCGATGCAGGCCGCATACAGGTCTTCCTGGCTCAGCAGCACGCCGCCCTCGAACAGGCCGTCGAGGATGAACATGGGGTCCTTGGGCATGCCCACGTTGATGCTGTAGACGGCGCTGCCGAAGATCATCGGGCCCAGGCCGTCGAGCAGGTAGGCGATGCCCAGCGTGGCCATCAAGAGCGTGATGGGCTCCTGGTTGACCAGGTGGCGCAGCGCCAGCCGCTCGATCACCCAGGCCACGACCACCATGATGGCCAGCGACACGCAGATGGCCAGCAGGTTGGTGAACCAGCCCGGCTCCATGCCGATCCACTTCGGGATCCACTCGGAAAAGCGCGCCATGGCCAGGGCCGAGAACAGCACCATCGCGCCTTGGGCGAAGTTGAACACGCCCGAGGCCTTGAAGATCAGCACGAAGCCGATGGCGATCAGCGCGTACAGCGTGCCCACCATGAGGCCGCCGAACAAGGTTTCCAGAAAAAATCCCATGTCAGTCCCCTCAATGGCCTGTGCCAAGGTAAGCGCGGATCACGTCTTCGTTCTGGCGCACCTCGTCGGGTGCGCCGTCGCCGATCTTCTTGCCGTAGTCCAGCACCACGACGCGGTCGCTGATGTCCATGACCACGCCCATGTCGTGCTCGATCAGCACGATGGTGGAGCCGAACTCGTCGTTCACATCGAGGATGAAGCGGCACATGTCCTGCTTTTCCTCCACGTTCATGCCGGCCATGGGCTCGTCCAGCAGCAGCACCTGCGGCTGCATCGCCAGGGCGCGGCCCAGGTCCACGCGCTTTTGCAGACCGTAGGGCAGCTGGCCCACGGGGGTCTTGCGGTAGGCCTGGATCTCCAGGAAGTCGATGATGTGCTCGACGAACTCGCGGTGGCGGATCTCCTCGCGCTGGGCCGGGCCCAGGCGCAGGGCCTGCATCAGGATGCCGCTTTTGATCTGCAGGTTGCGGCCGGTCATGATGTTGTCGATCACGCTCATGCCCTTGAACAGCGCCAGGTTCTGGAACGTGCGCGCCACGCCCATCTCGGCCACCTGGCGGCTGTTCATGTGGCTGAAGGTCTTGCCCCGGAAGGTGATCGATCCCTCGGACGGGGTGTACACGCCGTTGATGCAGTTGAGCATCGAACTCTTGCCTGCGCCGTTGGGGCCGATGATGGAGCGGATCTCGTGCTCGCGCACATCGAACGAGATGTCCGTCAGCGCCTTCACCCCGCCGAAGCGCAGGCTGATGTTCTTGATGTCGAGGATGACATCGCCGATCTTCTTGTGGGTCATGTCAGCGGCTCCGGTCAGGCCCTGGCGGTGGCAGCCACCGAATGGGTTTTGGCATCGATGATGGACAGCGTGGCGCTGACGCTGCCGGTGCGGCCGTCCTCGAACTTGACCTGGGTCTCGATGAACTGCTCACGCTTGCCCGTGTACAGCGCATCGACCAGCACGCCGTACTTGTCGGCAATGAAGCCGCGGCGCACCTTGCGCGTGCGGGTCAGCTCGTCGTCGTCGGGGTCCAGCTCCTTGTGCAGCACCAGGAAGCGCGCCACCTGCGTGTCGGCCATGCCGGCTTCGGCGGCCAGGTCGGCGTTCACCTGGGCCACGCAGTCGGCCACCATCTCCAGCACCTTGGCCTTCGATGCCAGGTCCACATAGCCGCCGTAGGGCAGGCCCTGGCGCTCGGCCCAGTTGCCCACGGCCTCGTAGTCGATGTTGATGAAGGCGCAGACCTGGTCGCGACCGTGGCCGAAGCACACGGCCTCCTTGATCTGGGGGAAGAACTTGAGCTTGTTCTCGATGTAGTTGGGCGCGAACATGGCGCCCCGGCTGGTCTTGCCCACGTCCTTGGCGCGGTCGATGATGCGCAGCTGGCCGCTGGCGTCGATCACGCCGGCATCGCCCGTGTGGAACCAGCCGTCGGCATCCACCACCTCGGCCGTGGCGTCGGGGCGCTTGTAGTACTCCTTGAGCACGGACACGCCCTTGAGCAGCACCTCGCCGTTGTCGGCGATCTTCAGCTCGATGCCCGGTGCGGCCTGGCCCACGCTGCTCAGTTCCACCTGCCCGTCGCGCTGTATGCACACATAGGCGCAGGTCTCGGTCTGGCCGTAGAGCTGCTTGAGATTGATGCCGATGGAGCGGAAGAAGCGGAACAGCTCGGGCCCGATGGCCGCGCCCGCCGTATAGGCCACGCGGATGCGCGACAGGCCCATGGCATTGCGCAGCGGGCCGTAGATGCACAGGTCGCCCAGCGCGTACTTCAGGCGGTCCAGCGCGCCCACCTTCTTGCCGTCCAGGATGTCCGATCCCACGCGCCGCGCCACGGCCATGGCGCGGCCGTACATCCACTGCTTGAACGGCGCGGCATCCTCCATGCGGATGGACACCGAAGTCAGCATGCCCTCGAAGATGCGCGGCGGCGCGAAGTAGTAGCTGGGGCCGATCTCGCGCAGGTCGATGGACACGGTCGAGGCCGACTCCGGGCAGTTGATGGTGAAGCCCGCCACCAGCCACTGCGCGAAGGAAAATAGGTGGTCGCCCACCCAGGCCGGAGGCAGGTAGGAGATCACGTTGTCGCCAGGGCCCAGGCGGTCCACCTGCACACCGCCGCGTGCCGACTCGCCAAAGCTGCGGTGGGTCTGGCACACGCCCTTGGGCTTGCCCGTCGTGCCCGAGGTGTAGAGGATGACGGACACGTCGTCGGGCGACAGCGCCGCCAGCATGGCATCCCAGGCGCCCGGGTGGGCGGCCTCCCATTCCTTGCCCTTTTGCAGCAGCGCCTCGGTGCTGATCAGCCCCGGCTGGTCGTAGTGGCGCAGGCCGCGCGGGTCGTCATAGATGATGTGGCCCAGGCCGCGGACGCTCTCGCGCACCTCCAGCAGCTTGTCCACCTGCTCCTGGTTCTCGGCGAAGGCGAAGTCGATCTCGGCATCCTCGATGACGAAGCGCATCTCGGCCGCCACCGCGTCCTGGTACAGCGGGATCGGCACGGCGCCCAGCGCCTGCACGGCCAGGAAGCCCATGTAGACATGGGGCCGGTTGTCGCTGATGAAGGCCAGATTCTGGCCGCGTGCCAGGCCCAGCGCCGCCAGGCCGCAGGCCATGTGGCGCACGGTCTGCGCGGCCTCGCTCCAGCTCCAGGTCTGCCAGATGCCGTATTCCTTCTCGCGCAGCGCCGGTGCCTGTGGGCGCTGGGCAGCATGCTGGAGCAGCAGGTGCGGGAACGTGGTCGTCATTCCATGTCCTTGGTTGTTCGTGGATGGTGGCCGCGTGGTGCAAATGCCCAGGCTGAGACCCACCGGCTTGGACTGCATCGTAGGACTGGCTTTGACGCCGTGGTGTCTGTTTGACGACAATCTTCGGGAAACTCATCATCGGGAAAACGCGCCGTAACAAATGGTGCCAAAACGGTCTCATTGCCCGTTGGGGGGCTTGCGCTCCAGCCCGTTCGCAGCGGGTCGCCGTCCTTCTGGAAATCCCGCTCACGCCAGCCACTGGCCTCGGGCAATGCTTGGGTGGTTTTGTTGATTCATCCGCGCACCCTCGCCGCGACTCCATGAGCCAAGAACTGTCACTGCACCAGCGCCGCCGTGCGCCCCGACCCGAGGAACTCGATGGCATTCCCTGGCTGGCCCTGCTCCAGCCCGCCGAGCGCGAGCGCGCGCACAAGGCGCTGGTCGTCGGCGACGCACAGTCCGGCGACTACGTCTGCCGCACCGGCCGCGCACCCACCTACTGGTTCGGCGTGGTCGAAGGCCTGCTCAAGATGAACACCGATGGCGCCGATGGCGCCAGCATGACGCTGGCCGGCCTGCCTCCGGGCGGCTGGTTCGGCGAGGGCACGGCCGTCAAGCGCGAGCCCTACCGCTACAACGTGCAGGCCATCCGCAAAAGCGTGGTCGCCGGCCTGCCCATCGACACCTTCCACTGGCTGCTGGACCACTCCATCGGCTTCAACCGCTTCGTCATGAGCCAGCTCAACGAGCGCCTGGGCCAGTTCATCTCGGCCCGCGAAATCGACCGCCTCACCAACCCCGACCTGCGCGTGGCCCGCAGCCTGGCGGCGCTCTTTCACCCGCTGCTGTATCCCGGTGTCGGCGAGGTGCTGCGCATCACCCAGCAGGAGCTGGCCTACCTGGTGGGCCTGTCACGCCAGCGCGTCAACGAGGCGCTGTCCGTGCTGCAGCGCGAAAACGCCATCGTCGTGGAGTACGGCGGCCTGCGCGTGCTCGACCTGGAAGCGCTGCGCAGCGGGCTGTTTGCGACGGCGCGGCGGGCGGCCTGAGCATGCGCGGCGTCCGCTTTGGCGCCGTACCCATCGGCATGGACCAGTACCGATGCATGTCGCCATGAAATTTTGAAAAGTATTGAAAATCGTAGTAGAACTACGATTGGAAGGAAATATCAAAGTTGCCCGTGTTTGGAATAAGTGCTTGAATCGCAGCATGACTACGACCGGGGCAAGCAAATTAAACGCGCTCTACACGCAGCTGCCTGCGGGCACACCCATCACCTCGCAGGATCTGGCAGGGCTGGGCATCTCCGCAGACCTGGCTGTCCACTACGTGCGCGCGGGCTGGCTGAAGCGCCTGATGCGGGGGGTCTTCTGCCGGCCCAACGACAGTCTGGCCCTGCATCCGAGCCTGGGCGTGCTGCAGCGCCGCCTGGAGGGCCTGCATGTGGGGGGCAAGTCGGCGCTGGACTGGTACGGCATGCGCCAGTATGTGGCGCAGCAGCCGGTGCTGCAGCTGTATGGCTGGGCCGCCGGGCAGCTGCCGCCATGGTTCACCGAGCGTTTTCCCGCTGAATACCACCGCAAGAGGCTGTTCGACGAGCAACCCGGTGCCTTGCTGCATGTCGGGCCCTTCGAACAACGCAGCGGTGCCGCCCAGGTCTCGGCGCCGGAGCGTGCACTGCTGGAGCTTCTGAGCGATGTGGGCGTGCGCCAGCCGCTGCAGGAAGCCAGGGAGCTGGTGGAGAGCGCGTACAGCCTGCGCGCCGATGTGCTGCGTGAACTTCTGCAGCGCTGCACCAGCGTCAAGACCGTGCGCCTGTGCCTTCAACTCGGGCGCGAGGGGGCGCTGCCCTGGGTCGCCAGGCTGGAGACGGCCTCGCTGCCGACGGGAAGCGACAGGCCCTGGGTGTCCCGGTCGGCCGAGGGCCTGTTGGTGCTCAAGCCATGAACCAGACCTATCTCGATACCGCGCGCCTGTTGACACAGGTCGCGCCGCTGGTGTTTGTGGATGACACGTTCGCGCTGAAGGGCGGAACCGCGATCAACCTGTTCATGCGCGATATGCCGCGTCTGTCCGTTGATCTGGACCTGGTGTTTCCCGACCACAGGCCGTCGCGCGACGAGGCGCTGCAACGGATCAATGAGGCCATCCGGCAAGCGGCTATACGCCTGACGAAGCGGGGCTTCCAGACCCATGCGCCGGTGGCTGCAGCGGGCCAGACCAAGCTGCTGGTGCGCCGCGGTCCCGTGCAGGTCAAGATCGAAGTGAACTATGTCATGCGGGGCACGGTGCTGCCGGTACGGCGGGCATCGCTTACGCCCGCTGCGCGCGATGTGCTGATGGCCGACCTGGAGATTCCCGTGGTCTCGGCAGAGGACGTGTACGGCGGCAAGCTTGTGGCCGCCCTGGACCGGCAGCACCCGCGTGATCTGTTCGATGTGATGCAGCTGTTCGCGCACGGCGGCATCACTCCTGGCATCCGGCGCGCGTTCGTGGTCTATCTGGCCTGCAGCAACCGGCCGTTGCACGAAGTGCTGTTTCCTCCCTTGCGTGATGTCCGGCACGATTTCGAAAACAACTTCCGGGGCATGACGGCCGAGCCTGTGTCGCTGCAATCTCTGCTCGCAGCACGCGAGCGGTTGCTGCGGGAGCTCCAGCAAGGGCTGGATGCCAGTGAGCGGCGCTTTTTGCTGTCGCTGGCCGCAGGAGTCCCCGATTGGCCGGCGCTGGACATCGCCCATCTCGAACACCTGCCCGGCGTGCGATGGAAGGTGCAGAACCTGGCGCAGCTGCGCACGTCCCATCCCCGCAAGTTCGCCGAGCAGGCGGACCTGCTGGCCGCACGGCTGGCCATCTGACGCCAGCACTGCACATTTTCAGATCACGCCCTCGCGCCGCAGCCTCTCCTGCTGCTGCGCATCCAGCCCCAACTCCGCATAGATGCGTGCATTGTCCTGGCCGGTGGCCGGGCCGCTGCGGGGCGAAGGGGCCTGGCGGCCGGTGAAGCGTGGCACGGGCGCGGGGGCGGTGAGGGGGCCCAGGTCGGGGTCGGGCAGCGCGATGAAGCTGCCGCGTGCCGCGAAATGCGGGTCCTGCAGCACGTCCTGGGCCGAACAGACCTTGCTGAACGGAATGTCGTGCGCGGCCAGCGCGGCCATGGCCTGGGTGCAGTCCAGGCCTGCGCACCATTGCACGATCAGCGCATCCAGCGCCTGCAGGTGGCGGATGCGCGCGGCGTTGTCCGCAAAGCGCGGGTCGGCGGCCAGGTCGGCGCGGTCCATGGCCTGGCACAGGCGCGCGAAGATGGCATCGCCCGTGGCGACCACAGTGAGCCAGGCGCCGTCGCGCGTGCGGTAGACGTTGGAGGGCGCCGTGTAGCCCGCGCACGATCCCGTGCGGCTGCGTGCCTGTCCGCCCAGCTGGTACTCGGCCGCCAGCGGGTCCAGCAGGCGCAGCATGGCTTCGGTGGCCGACAGGTCGATCTCCAGGCCGCGCCGTTCGCCTGGAGGCTTTGCATTGCGCTCGGCCAGTGCGGCCGCGATGGAGAAGGCGCCGAACAGCCCGGCCACGGCATCGCCCAGCGGGTAGTTCATGTGCTGGGGCGGGCCGCCCGCCTCGCCCGTGAGGTGGGCGAAGCCGCTCATGGCCTCGAAGATGCGCGCAAAGCCCGGCCGGCGCGCATAGGGGCCGGTCTGGCCGAAGCCCGTCAGGCGCAGCACGATGAGGCGCGGGTTGCGGGCATGCAAGGTGGCCAGGTCCAGCCTCCAGCGGTCCAGCGTGCCGGTGCGGAAGTTCTCCACCAGTACGTCGAAATCCTCGATCAGCCGCAGGAACAGCGTGCGGCCCTCGGCCTTGCGCACGTCCAGCGAGATGCCCTGCTTGCCCCGGTTGGCGGTTTTCCAGAACACGGCGTGGCCGTCGTGCACGGGGGCCAGGCTGCGCAGCGTGTCGCCGCCGCCGGGCAGCTCCAGCTTGACGACGTCGGCGCCCAGGTCGCCGCACAGGGTGGCCGAGAAGGGGGCGGCCAGCACCGTGGCCATGTCGAGGATGCGCACACCCTCCAGCGGATAGCCTTGGCGCTGCATCAGTTGCCTTTCAGGTCCACGTTCTTCAGCACGGGCTCCCAGGCGCGGCGGTCTTCGGCCACGCGCTGGTGGAAGTCCGCCGCCTGCGTGGGCAGCGGCGTGGCGCCCAGGCGTGCCAGCTTGTCGCGTGTCTCGAGCAAGGCCATGGCCTTGGCCAGCGCCTGGTTGAGCGTGGCCACGATCTGCTGCGGCGTGCCCTTGGGCGCGGCCAGGCCCACCCACAGGCCGGTGTCCAGCCCGGCCACGCCCAGCTCGGCAAAGGTGGGAATGTCGGGCGCTGCGGGCGAGCGGCTCTTGCCGGTCTGCGCCAGGATGCGGATCTGCCCGCCCTGCATGTAGGGCAGGGTGCCGCCCAGGTTGTTGCACATCACCGGGATGTGGCCGGCCATGAGGTCGTTGACGGCCGGGGCGTTGCCCTTGTAGGGCAGGTGCTGCATCTTGGTGCCGAGCCGGTGGTTGACCATCTCGCAGACCAGGTGCGAGGGCGTGGCCGTGCCGGCCGAGCCGAAGGACAGCGTGCCGGGCCTGGCCTTGTCGGCCGCCACCAGTTCGGCCAGCGTGCGGTAGGGGGTCTTGGCGTTGACGGCGATGACGTTGGGCAGGTCCGCCACCAGGCCGATGTACTCGTAGTCGGTCAGCGGATTCCACTTGAGGTTGGCGTGCACATGGGGCAGGAAGACATTGCTCAGGCCTGCCATGAGCAGGGTGTAGCCGTCGGGCGCGGTGCGGGCCACGAGTTCCGAGCCGACCAGGCTGCCCGCGCCCGGCTTGTTCTCCACCACCACGGGCTGTCCCAGGGCCTTGCCCAGTTCCACCGACAGCGCTCGGGCCACGAGGTCGGTGCTGCCGCCTGCGGGAAAGGGAACGATCACGCGCACGGGCCGATCGGGAAAAGCCGCTTGGGCCGTCTGTGCCGCTTGGGCAGCCTGCGCGCAGGCACACAGCGCAGCCAGCAGGCCCAGGTTGGCCAGGTGCTTCGAGGTGAGGGAGCGTGTCATGGGGGCCTCCGGTGTCAGGCGCTCTCGCGCAGCATGAGCTTGGCGATGTTGAGCTGGTGGATCTGGCTGGTGCCTTCGTAGAGGCGGAACAGGCGCACGTCGCGGAAGTAGCGCTCGATGGGGCTGAAGTCGGCCACATAGCCCGCGCCGCCGAACATCTGCACGGCGCGGTCGGCCACGCGGCCGCACATCTCGGAGGCGAAGTACTTGCACATGGAGGCGGACAGCGCCACGTCCTCGCCCCGGTCGCGGGCGCGGGCGGCCTCCAGGATCATGGATTGCGCCGCGAAGATCTCGGTGCGGCTGTCGGCCAGCATGGCCTGCACCAGCTGGAAGTTCGCCACCGGCTGGCCGAACTGCTCGCGCTGGCGCACATGGGCCAGCGCCAGGTCCAGCATGCGGATCGCCGGCCCCGTGCACAGCGCGGCCAGGTGCAGGCGCTGCTTGTTGAGCACCTTCATCACGGTCTTGAAGCCCTGGCCCTCGCGCCCGCCGATGATCTGGTCCGCCGGCACGCGGCAGTCCTGGAAATGCACGTCCGACACGGGCGAGCCCGCCTGGCCCATCTTGCGATAGGGCCGGCCTGTCACCAGGCCCGGCGAGCGCTCCACGAAGAAGGCCGTCAGCCCCTCGCTGCCCGTGCTGCCTTCGCCGGTGCGGGCGATGACGGTGAACACATCGGCCAGCGGCGCATTGGTGATGAAGCGCTTGCTGCCGTTGAGCACATAGTGGTCGCCCTCGCGGCGCGCCGTTGTCTGGATGTTGCTTGCCTCCGAGCCCGCGTCCGGCTCGGTCAGCGCCAGGCAACCCGTGAGCTCGCCGCGCGCCATGCGCGGCAGCCAGCGCTGCTTTTGCGCCTCGGTGCCGTCGGCCACGAGGGCTTCGGAGCCAATGCCGGTGTTGGTGCCCACGCGGGCCCGCAGCGCCACCGAGGCCTGGGACAGCTCGAAGGCGCAGCGCACCAGCTCCTCGGTGCTCAGGCCCAGGCCGCCGTAGGCCTGGGGAATGCTCCAGCCGAAATAGCCCTTGTCGCGCAGTTCCTGGACCACGGCGGGCGGGATCTCGTCATCGCGCTCGATCTGCTCTTCGAGCGGATGCCAGCGGTGGCGCACGAAATGGCGGATGTCTGCAATCAACGCCTGCAGGCGGGCGTCGGCGGGTTGGGGGGTGGGGGCTTGGCTCATGGGCCGCACTGTAGGAAGCGCGGGCACCAGGGCTGCAATGCAGTTTCAAATATTGAAATGCAGTTGCGGCTTTGCGGCGGTGGTCCGCACAATCGCCACGTGCCCCACACCCCCATTGCCCACCAACCCAGGGACTCGCAGGATGTCTGCCGCATCCGCGAGCAGGACCCGTATTTCGCAGGCACGCTGGCCAAGGGGCTGATGATCCTGCAGTGCTTCGTCAGCGACCCGCGCCCGCATGCCAACAGCGAGCTGGCCCGCCGCCTGGGCCTGCCGCGCCCCACCGTGTCCAGGCTGTGCCGCAGCCTGCAGACCATGGGCTACCTGGACCATGACGAGCGGCTGGACCGCTACTTCGTCGGCCCGGCCGCCGTCGCCCTGGGCTACCCCTATGTGATCAACACGCCGCTGCTGGGGCCTTTGCGCCTGCCCATGCAGGCCCTGGCCGACCGCGTGAAGGGGGCGGTATCGGTGGGCGTGGTCATGGACCTGGATGTGGTCTACCTGGACACCTGCGCCTGGGAAGGCGGCACGCTCAAGCGCCCCGGCGTGGGCGCGGTTCGCGGCGTGCTGGAAACGGCCATGGGCCGGGCAGGGCTTGCCCAGCTCGATGCCGGGGAACTGCAGCGCTTCCTGGACCGCGTGCGCAGCCAGCGGCCCGAGGAATACGCGCGCTGCAGGGACAACGCCAGCGAAAGCCTGGCGCACTATGCCGCCCGGGGCTTCGCGGTCAACATGGGCGACTCCGGCCTGGGCGTGTGCGCGGTGGGCGCGGCCTCCCGCATCCGCTACGGGTCTCGCCGGCTGCTGTTCAACTGCGCCGTGCCGGGCCTGCGCATGCCGGCCCGCACGCTGATCCGGGATGTGGGCCCCCAGTTGGCGCAGTTGGTGGCCCTGTGCGACCGGCTGCCCGTGGACCGCTGATCTGCGGGCCTGGCGCTTCAGAAGGCGGCCAGCACGATGCCGATGGCCAGCAGCACGCCGAAGGAGATCCAGCCGTTCTTCTGGTCCAGGCCGCCGATCTGGCGCAGCGCCTCTTCGCGCGCAGCGCCCACCAGGCCCCTCTGGTTGATCTGCTGTATGCGCGTGACCAGCCATTGCAGGTAGGTGCGCTTGACCGTGAACGAGATGGCTACCGCGATGCCGAGCACGCGCCCGGCGCCGCCCGTGCCGGGCATCAGCAGGTTGATGATCAACAGGGTGATGAAGGCCACCACGGCATAGGCGTAGACGCGGCGGGCAATGGCCCAGGGCACGCCCATGAAGGGAATGGCCGTCCAGCAGGGACTGAGTGCGGCGAAGAATCCCTTTTTCCCGCTGACCATGCGCTCCCACAGCGGACGGTATTTGTCGGCATTCGGGCCGATGGCGGTCTCCATATCGGACCACTCGATTCCCGTCAAGTCCATTTTGGTGATGAGCAGCGCCTTGAATTGTTCTTTCAAGGGCATGGAATTCAATAGGTTGGGTGTATCGCTCATGGTTTTCCTTGTTGAATGAGGCGGGATTCCGGGCGTGATGGTCTGGATGCCGCAGCGGGCGCTGCGCGCAGGGCTGTTGTCTCGAAAGAGGGCCCCTGTCTCTGGACGGGCGCCATTCTATGGGGAGATACATGGGAAATGGCAAGCCCAATGGATTGGTTTGCAATGGGAAATGAATGAATGCGCTCGTGAGAAATACAGTTTTTTACATATTCAATGCCATGGGCTGTTATTTCCTCATTGGCCGGATGGCGAATTTTCGTGGCGAGTTGATTCATCCTGATCCATCTTTCATTGGGGATTCATATGAATATGCATATCGCGACGGATACAGCGAATGGGATGGGCCTGGGGGCCAGGTGCATTGAAATGGACGGGAATCGGGCTCGCACAACGGGTGTGCCGTCCTTCGTGCAGGCGCTTCGCTGCGGGACCGCGCAGGGGTCCCGGCGGGCCGGGGCAGCGCGGGGCCGATAGCCGAGCGCAATGCCCGTATTGGCCGCAGGGCGCTGCCGCTGCAGGCCGTGCCGCGCGACAATGGCGGCCTAATGTCATCCCCTACTTCTTCCAAACCGTCCCGGCCCGGCGCCGACGAGGCGGCAGCGCCCTCCGCGCGCCCTGTGCTGCGCCGCCCCGAAAAGCCACAGGCCGAGCCGGCTGGCGATGCCCGCCGCCCCTCTGGTGGCGCAGGCAGATCTGCGGGCGCCCGCGGCCCGCGCAACGACCGCAATGACCGCAATGAACGCGGCGGGCGCAATGAACGCTACGAGCGCTCCGACCGCCGTGACGCAGGCCCTCGCGGCGATGCCCGTGATGCGGCACCCCGCGGCGACGCCCGTGATCAGCGCCCGCGCAGCAGCGGTTTCGGCCGTGCCGAGGACCTGGACCGTTCCCAGCCGCGTGGCGACTGGCGTGGCCAGGGCGGCGGCGAAAACCGTGCCCCGCGCGAGCAGCGCGATCCCCGTGATGCGCGTGACACGCGCCATGCGGGCGACATGCGCGACTCCCGTCCCCCGCGTCCGCCCCGCCCGGATGATCGCCGCGACCGGCCCTATGGCCAGCGCGACGAGCGTCCGCGTGATGGGCAACGTGACGGCCCCCGTGACGGCCCCCGGGAGGGCGGCTTCCGTGATCGCCCCCGTGACGACGCCCGGGGCCCCCGCCGTGATGACGCCCGCGGCCCGCGCCGCGATGCGCCGGCCCAGGCCGAACCCGCCTACCGTCCGCTCAGCGGCATCCGCACCTACCGTCCCGCCGACGGTGGCGCCAGCCGCGAGATTCCCGTCAAGCGTGCCCCCGCGCCCGTGCAGGAGCAGGTTCCGGGCGCCGTGCGCATCAACAAGCGCCTGGCCGACATGGGCCTGTGCTCGCGCCGCGAGGCCGACGAGTGGGTGGACAAGGGCTGGGTCCGCGTCAACGGCGAACTCGCCGTCATGGGCCAGAACGTGGTGGCCGCCGACCGCATCACGGTCGAGCGCGAGGCACGTGACCGCCAGGACCAGCAGGTCACCATCCTGATCCACAAGCCCATGGGCTACGTCAGCGGACAGGCCGAGGATGGCCACGAGCCCGCCGTGGTCCTGGTCACGCCCCAGAACCACTGGAACCAGGACACCAGCCGCACGCGCTTCAACTTCGCGCAGCTCAAGGGCCTGGCGCCCTGCGGCCGGCTGGACATCGACTCCGTGGGCCTGCTGGTCATGACCCAGGATGGCCGCGTGGCGCGCCAGATCATTGGCGAAGACTCGGAGATGGACAAGGAGTACCTGGTACGCGTGACCTACGGCGACCGCGACATCGACGTGCAATCCGTGTTCCCGGCCGAGCAGCTGGCACGCCTGTGCCATGGCCTGTCGCTGGACGGCGAGGCACTCAAGCCCGCCAAGGTGGACTGGCAGAACCCCGAGCAGCTGCGCTTCGTGCTGACCGAAGGCAAGAAGCGCCAGATCCGCCGCATGTGCGAACTGGTGGGCCTGCGCGTGGTGGGCCTCAAGCGCATCCGCATCGGCCGCGTGACGCTGGGCAATCTGCCTGTGGGCCAGTGGCGCTATTTGGGTGCACACGAAGGCTTTTAGCACCCCCTGAGCGGCTTGCGCCGCTTCCCCCTCTCTACCCGCTTCGCGGGGGAGGGGGACGACACCCTCGCGGCGGGGCGGCCCTTGCTTGGTGTCTCTGGTCTTGGGCCGCGCCGGTTTCAGTGAGCGCACAGCTCGTGTTTAGAATGCGAACCATTCTCAAACGAGCTTCAGCGCTGCGGCACGCCAGTCCGGGGCGCGTCCGTCTTTTCATGCGCGCACCGGCCGATCCCGTACACACCCTCTATGTCGAACACCACGGCTGGCTGCAAGGCTGGCTGCGCCGCAAGCTGGGCAATGTGTTCGAGGCTTCCGATATCGCGCACGACACTTTCGTCAACGTGATCACCTCGGGCATGGCCGGCCGCATCGAGCAGCCGCGCCCCTTTCTGGCCACCGTGGCCCGCCATCTTGTGATCCGCCAGCACCGGCGCCGGCTGCTGGAGCGCGCCTATCTCGACACCCTGGCCCTGCTGCCGGCCGAGCTGGCTCCCTCGCCCGAGGAGCGGCTGATCGCGCTCGAATCACTGCAGGCCGTGGACCAGGCGCTGGACGCGCTGGCGCCCAAGGTGCGCGAGGCCTTCCTGCTGGCCCACCTCGAAGGCCTGAGCTATGCGGACATCGCCACGCGCCTGGGCGTGTCCATGACCAGCGTCAAGCGCTACCTGGCCCAGGGCTACGAGCGCTGCTTCGTGCTGGCGCTGTCCTGATGGCGCCGGTGCCTCCTTCCGATCCTCGGCGCCTGTCCAGCGCCACGCCGCTACCCGGCAGCAGTATCCAGGCGCCCCAGGCGCTGGGCCGGCCCTTGCCGGCCGGCGTGGCGCGGGCGGCTGCCGGCTGGTTTGCGCTGCTGCAATCGGGCCAGGCCTCGGCCGCCGACCGGGCGCGCTGGCAGCGCTGGCTCGATGAAGACGCCGACCATGGCCGCGCCTGGGCCCATCTGCAGGCCGTCACGGGCGCGCTGACGGGGCTCAACGCCGGTGGCGCGGGCTATCGCGGCCTGTCCGCCGCTCCCCGGGCTGCGCGGCGGCGCCTGCTGGGCCTGTTCGCGGGCCTGGGCACGGCGGTGGGCGCGGGCTGGCTGGCCAGCCGCACGCCGCAGTGGCAGCAGATGGCGGCCGACTACTCCACCGGCACGCAGCGCCGCCGCTGGAGCCTGCCCGACGGCACGGACATGCTGCTGGGCCCCGGCAGCGCCGTGGCCTTGCAGTTCGACGGCAGCGAGCGCCGGCTGCGCCTGCTGGCCGGCGAGGCGCTGTTCACCACCGGTCATCCTGCAGGTGCGCTGGGCGATCTGCCCTTTGTGGTGGAGACCGCCCACGGCCGCGTGCGCGCCCTGGGCACGCGCTTCATGGTGCGCAGCAACCAGGCAGGTACGCGCGTGGCGGTGTTCGAGGGCGCCGTGGAACTGCGCCCGGCCGGCACAGGCGCAACCGCACGGCGCCTGCAGGCGGGCGAGGCCATGGACTTCACGCGCACGGGCTGGGGCACGGTGCAGCCGGCCGGCCCTGCGGACGACGCCTGGAGCCGGGGCCAATTGTGGGTGGACAACCAGCGCCTGGACGACTTCCTGGCCGAACTCAACCGCTACCGCCCCGGCTGGCTGCATGCCGATCCGGCCGTGGCCGGGCTGCGGTTCTCGGGCGTGTTCCCGCTGGACGAAGGCGGCATCGATGGCACGGACGCCGTGCTGGCCATGCTGCCCGGTGCGTTGCCCGTGCAGCTGCGCTGGCGCACGCGCTGGTGGGTGGTGGTGGAGCCTGCGCAAGTGCGCGGCTGAGGCTTTTTTCTTCCTTTTCGCTTTTTTTGCGCCGGGTGTGACCCGATTTCCCGCGCCGCGCTTCCTTGTTTCCGAGAGCTTTGATTTTCGATATCGGAACACAGGGAGAACCCAGGACCATGCAACCCCTTTTCATGCCCCGCCCCGCGCTGGCGCTGGCCATCGCGCTCATGCCCGCCGCCGTGCTGGCCCAGGCCCAGCGCAGCTATGACGTCGCTGCCGGCCCGCTGGATGCCGCCTTGCGCAGCACGGCCGCCCAGGCCGGCGTGGCCCTGATCTTCACGGCCGAGCAGACGGCCGGACAGCGCAGCGCGGGCCTGCGCGGCAGCTACACGGTGGAGGCTGCCTTCGAGGCGCTGCTGGCCGGTACCGCCTGGCAGGCCGTGCGCCAGGCCGGCGGCGGCTATGCGCTGCGGCGCGTGGAGCAGGTGGCGCCCGTGGCGGCCGCCGGTGCCACGCTGGCCACGGTCAACGTGACGGCCGCTGCCGAGCGCAGCGCGGTCTCCGAAGGCACGGGCTCCTACGCCACGCGCCAGTCCAGCACGGCCACACGGCTGGGCCTGTCGCAGCGCGAGACGCCGCAGTCGGTCAGCGTGGTCACGCGCCAGCTGATGGACGACCAGGGCCTGACCAGCCTGCCGGAGGTGCTGGAGAAGACGCCCGGCATCACCGTGGGCCGCAACGACAGCGAGCGCACCACCTTCTACTCGCGCGGCTATGCCATCGAGAATTTCCAGTTCGACGGCGTGCCCAACACCATGGACTCGGCCAACCAGTACACGACCTCGCTGGCCGACAGCGCCATCTATGACCGCGTGGAAGTGGTCAAGGGTGCCACAGGCCTGCTCACGGGCGCGGGCTATCCGTCGGCCGTGGTCAATCTGGTGCGCAAGCGGCCCACCAAGACCTTCCAGGCCTCGGCCGAGGCGGCCATCGGCAGCCATGACCGGTTGCGCGGCGTGGGCGACATCTCCGCGCCGCTGACCGAAGACGGCCGCGTGCGCGCCCGCGTGGTGGCCGTGGCGCAGAACGCCAGGTCCCATGTGGACGACTACAGCCGCAACGTGCGCAGCCTGTACGGCATCATCGAGGCCGACCTGGGCCCGGGCACCGTGGCCAGCCTGGGCATTGACCACATGCAGACGCGCGCCAACGGGGCCAGCTTCGGCCACATCCCGCTGTTCTTCAAGGATGGCAGCCGCACGCATTTCCCCACCTCGCTCAACCCTGCGGCGCGCTGGTCGTACTGGGACAACGACAGCACCAACGTGTTTGCCGAACTCAAGCACAGCTTCGGCAATGGCTGGAAGATGGACCTGTCTGCCAGCCGGCTGCGCCAGTCGCGCGACGTGGAGGTCGGCGTGGCAGCCCACGGCATGGTGGACCCGGTCAGCGGCCTGGGCATCAACATGCTGTCCAACAAGATTCCCACCGATGCCACCACGCAGGCCGTGAATGCGGCGCTGTCCGGGCCGTTGCAGCTGTTCGGGCGCGAGCATGAGCTGTCGTTCGGCGCCAGCTGGTCGCGCCAGCGCCGCCATGCGCCCGGCTACAGCAATGCCTACGGCCCCGTGGGCAACTACTTCGAGTGGGACGGCCAGGTGCCCCGGCCCGATTTCCAGCTGCGCAACCACCGCATGACGCGCATCGTGGAAAAGGGTGTCTTCGGCGCCGCGCGCCTGCGGCCCACGGACGATCTGTCGGTGATCCTGGGTGCGCGCGTGAGCTGGTACGACATGCTGGACGACACCACGGGCCTGAACGGCAGCTACGTCGTGAACAACGCGCTGCGCGTGGCGCACAAGACCGTGCCCTATGCGGGCGTGGTGTATGACCTGAACCGCCAGCTGTCGCTGTACGCCAGCCAGACCGATATCTTCAATCCGCAGACCTACTACAAGGACGCTGCCGGCAGCCCGCTTCCGCCGCTCACGGGCCGCAGCCGCGAAGTGGGCGTCAAGGGCGAGTTCCTGGACGGCCGGCTCAACGCCTCGCTGGCGCTGTTCCACATCCAGCAGCGCAATGCCGCGCAGTACGTCAGCGCCAACCCGCAATCCGGGGAAGAGGTCTATGCGGCCATCGACGGCGTGGCCAGCAAGGGCGTGGAGATGGAGGTGTCGGGCAGTATCACGCCGGCCTGGAACATCTACGGCGGCTACACCTACCGCACTTCGCGTGCGCCGGCCCAGCCCGACGTGATCCTCAGCGCGGTCAACACCAACCAGCCGCGCCACCTGTTCAAGCTCAGCACCAGCTACCGTCTCAACCCGCAGTGGACCGTGGGCGGGTCGCTGGCCTGGCAGAGCCTGACCTACTACCAGCAGTCCGCCGCTCCCTACGCGCGCGCCGACCAGCGTGCCTATGCGCTGGTGGGCCTGATGGCGCGCTACGACGTGGACCGCCAGTGGTCGGTGACGCTGAACGTCAACAACCTGTTCGACAAGACCTATATGCCGGGCCTGGGTTCGTACGGCACGGGCGTGTATGGAGATCCGCTCAATGTGCTGGTCACGGCCCGCTACAGGTTCTGATGCGGCTGCCTGGCGGCTGTGCCACTAGGCCTGCGACCACATCCGCAACAGGTTGTGGTACGTGCCGGACAGCGCGGATAGGGCGGGGTCGCCCGGGTGGCGCAGCGTCAACTGCTGGATCTGCTGGTCCAGGTCGAACAGGAGGCGGCGCTGCTCGTCCGAGGCCACGAGGCTGTGGGTCCAGAAGAAGCTGGCGTAGCGCGTGCCGCGCGTGACGGGGTTGACGCGGTGCAGGCTGGTGCCGGGGTAGACGATGGCGTCGCCTGCGGCCAGCTTCACGCTCTGGTGGCCGAAGGTGTCTTCCACGACCAGCTCGCCGCCTTCGTATTCGTCGGGCTCGCTGAGGAATACGGTGGTGGAGACATCGCTGCGCACCTTGATGGCCGTGCCGGGGATGGTGAAGATGGCATTGTCTATGTGGTTGCCGTAGGTGCCGCCGCCTTCGTAGCGGTTGAAGCGCGGCGGCAGCACCTTCAGCGGCAGCGTGGCCGAGATGAACAGCGCGCTGGCCCCCAGCCTGTCGAGGATGAGGTTGCCTATCGCCTGGCCGGCCTGGCTGTCCAGCGGCAGCTGCAGGTTGGCCTTGACCTGGGCCGCCAGGGGGCCGGCCGTGGCGCGGCCGTCCTGCCACGGGGCCTGCTCCAGCGCCTGGCGGCACTGGCGCACTTCGTCGGGGCTGAGCAGGGCGGGTATGCGGAGCATCATGGCAGGCGGTCCTCAGGGGCGGAATCAATGAGTGTCCCGCAAAAAAGCCCCGCAGGCGGCGATGGCCTGCGGGGCTTTGCGGTGATCTGCGCAGCGTCAAGCCGCTGCGCGTTCGCCCGGGGCGATCAGCAGATCAGTACGTCCACTTGAGCGAGGCCACGGCCGAGCGGCCTGCCGCCATGGTCGCGTAGTGGGGCGAACGCACGCCGCTGTAGTAGACCTTGTCGCCCAGGTTGTACAGGTTCAGCTGCACGGTCAGGTTGCGGTCGATCTGGTAGGCCACCATGGCGTCGTAGCGCGCATAGCCGCTGGCGCCCTTGGTGACGATGCCGCCATCCACGGTGGAGCGGATGTAGCTCTGGTTCACGCTGCTCTGGGCATAGATGCCCAGGCCCACGGTCAGCTTGGCCATGGGCTTGTAGCTGGTCCACAGGCTGAAGCTGTGCTTGGGCGTGTTGGGGAAGGGCTGGCCGTTGGCCACGTTGCCTGCGCCTGCGTTCTTCTGCTCGCTGTCCATGTAGGTGTAGCCGCCGAAGACGCTCAGGCCCGGCAGCACGCTGCCCGTGAAGCCCAGCTCCACGCCGTTGACCACCTTGTTGCCGCCCATGTAGGTGACGCCGTTTTCGGTGATGCGCGCATTGGTCACGTCGTTGCGGAACAGCGCGGCGGTCAGCGCCAGGCGCTTTTCCATCAGGTCCCACTTGGTGCCCAGCTCGAGCGAGCGGGTCTTCTCGGGCGCCAGGTTGGCCAGCTGGTCGGTGGAGATGCCCAGGTCCTCGTTGCCGTTGCCCAGCATGGAGCCGCCGGGGCGCGAGGAGGTGCCGAGGCTGGCGTAGATGCTGCCGTTGGTGGCCGGCTTGTAGACCAGGCCCAGCTGGTAGTTGAAAAGCGTGTCCGAACGGCTCAGGTCATAGGCCGGCGTGTTGCGGCCGGCGGGGCCGGAAGCGCTGAGCTTGTAGTGGTCCAGGCGCAGGCCGGCGTTGAGCAGCCACCGGTCGTTGAACTTGAGCGTGTCGAAGCCGTACAGCGCCACGGTGTCGATCTTGTTGTGGCTGGGGTCGCCCAGGGTCACGGGCAGGTTCCACAGCGGGCTGCTGTCCGGGTTGTTCAGCGAGGCGCACCACAGGCTGGCGGCCGTGCACGTGGTGTTGGTGGTCTGCAGCGCGGTGGTGCGGGACTCGGCCTTTTCCTTGGACAGCTCCAGGCCGAAGGCGTAGCTGTGGCCCACGCTGCCGGTCTGTGCCTTGCCCGTGAATTCCGACAGGTTCTGCAGCGTCTTGATGTCGGCCACGCGTGCATTGCCACGGCGGAACACATAGCCATTGACGACATTCCCCTTGCTGTCGTCGGGCTGGGTCCACAGGTAGTCCTGTTCGGACTTGCTGTAGCGCAGGCTGTTGCGGAACTTGTTCGTGTCGGTGAACTTGTGCTCCACGGTGGCCGTGAACAGGTCGCTCTTTTCCTTCTCGTAGTCGCGGCTGGTCAGGCCGTACCAGTTGTCGCGGTTGCTGCCGTAGGTGGGACGCACCACGCTGCCGCCGGGCAGGCCGGCGGCCGCCGTGCTGGTGTACAGGTAGGGCACGCCGCCATCGGGAATGTTGTCGGTCTGCAGGTGCTGCCAGGACAGCGAGACCTCGGTGGGCGTGCCCATGCCGAAGGTCACCGTGGGGGCGATGCCCCAGCGCTTGTTCTCGGGGCCGCTGCGGCCGGGAACGTCGGCGTCGTGCACCATGGCGTTCAGGCGCAGGCCCACGCCTTCGCCCAGCACGCGGTTGGCGTCGATGGTGGCGCGCCGGTAGCTGTCCGTGCCCAGGCCCACGTCGCCGCTGATGAAGTTCTCGTTCCTGGCCTTCTTGGTCACCAGGTTGATGGAGCCGCCAGCGCCGCCGCGGCCGGCATAGGCCGAATCGGCACCCTTGATGACCTCCACCGATTCCAGGTTGAACACTTCGCGCGTACCGGCCGCGATGTCGCGCATGCCGTCCACGAAGGTGCTGGCCTGGGCATCCATGCCGCGGATGAAGGGCTGGTCACCCGAGGGGTTGCCGCCTTCGCCGTTGCCGAAGGTGATGCCGGGCGTGGACCGCAGGGCTTCCTGCAGGCTGGTCGCGCCGGTCTGCTTGATGATTTCCTCGTTGATGACCTGCACCGTCTTGGGCGTGTCCACCAGCAGGGCCGTGAACTTGGCCGAGGAGGCGTTGTCGGTCTTCACGGGCGCTTCGGTCGAAGACGTCACGTTCACGGTGCCCAGCGTGGTGCTGGCCTGCGCAAAGGCCGGGGTGCCAGCAAGGCACAGGGCAGCGGCAAGGGCCAGCTGGGTGAGGTTCGCGGGGGGGAGGATTTGTTGGATTTTGCTCATGTTCACTCCGATGAAAGCCCGCGGATTGTTATTGCGAATCACTAGTGTTCGGTTTCTGCTTCGTAAAGTTGGCCTGTTTGCCCTGGGTAAAAGTCCTTCGCGTTGCCGCCATGCAACAAACGAAAACCGTGTTTCACCAAAGGTCCAATGAAAACGCGGCTGCTGCCGGACGAAAAAAAGCGGCTGTCGCCAGCCGCCGGGGTTTGCTGCGGGGCGCCTGCTGCGCCCGTGCCTGGCCTTACTCGTCGGCCGGATTGGACAGCAGGGCCTTGTAGATCACGGCGCCGATCAGCGCGCCCACGATGGGGGCCACCCAGAACAGCCACAGTTGCGAGACGGCGATCTCGGGACCGAACAGGGCCGGGCCCGTGCTGCGCGCGGGATTGACCGAGGTGTTGGTCACGGGAATCGAGATCAGGTGGATCAGCGTCAGGCACAGGCCGATGGCCAGCCCGCCAAAGCCGGCTGCCGCGCGCTTGGCCGTGGCGCCCAGGATGACCAGGATGAAGAAGGCCGTCATCACCACCTCGGTGACCAGGGCAGCCGTCATGCCGTAGCCGCCCGGCGAATGCGTGCCGAAGCCGTTGGTGGCAAAGCCGCCGATGTCGGCACCGGCCTTGCCCGTGGCGATCACGTAGAGAATGCCTGCGCCCGTGATGGCGCCCAGCACCTGGGACACGACGTAGCCCGGCAGCTCGCTCCAGGCAAAGCGCCCGCCCATGGCCAGGCCCACGGAGACGGCAGGGTTGAAGTGCCCGCCCGAGATGGGACCGAAGGCATAGGCGCCGGTGACCACCGTCAGGCCGAAGGCCAGCGAGACGCCGACCAGGCCGATGCCCACCTGCGGGAAGGCGGCGGCCAGCACGGCCGCACCGCAGCCGCCCAGGGTCAGCCACAGGGTTCCGAGGAATTCTGCGGACCATTTTTGAACAGAGCTGTGCATGGGAAATCTCCTGAAACAGGCCCGCCGCTGCGCCCGGGCCCTGCGCGCACTGCCCGCCGAATGGCGGAAAGTGGCGCAGTTATAGCGCTGCGCCTGGCCTGCCGAGAGGGCAAGAAAGTGAACAATCGTCCAGAGCCTGCGTCGCCACAGGGGTGGCAGCCTCTTGAAATTGCATCCGCCGACCCGAGATGAGGGCTGATTTTTTCCCTGTTGTGAACCCATAGGACATAGGACACTGTCTGCATGAGCAAGCAAACCCATTCTTTTCAGGCCGAAGTTGCACAGCTGCTGCACCTGGTCACGCATTCGCTGTATTCCAACCCCGAGATCTTCCTGCGCGAGCTGGTCTCCAACGCATCGGACGCCTGCGACAAGCTGCGCTTCGAGGCGCTGAACAATGCCACGCTGTATGAAGACCAGCCCAACCTGGAAGTGCGCGTGTCCTTCGACGCCGCCGCCAAGACGCTGACCATTGCCGACACCGGCATCGGCATGAGCGAGCAGGAAGCCATCGACAACCTGGGCACCATCGCCAAGAGCGGCACCAAGGCCTTCATGGAAAAGCTGTCGGGCGACCAGAAGTCGGACTCGCAGCTCATCGGCCAGTTCGGCGTGGGCTTTTACTCGGGCTACATCGTGGCCGACAAGATCACCGTGGAAACACGCCGCGCGGGCCTGCCGGCCTCCGAAGGCGTGCGCTGGACCAGCGGCGGCACGGGCGAGTTCGAGGTCGAGCAGATCGAGCGCCCCCAGCGCGGCACCAGCATCACGCTGCACCTGCGCCCCGAGGCCGAGGAGTTCCTCAATGCCTGGAAGATCAAGCAGGTCATCGGCAAGTACTCCGACCACATCAGCCTGCCCATCCTCATGGAAAAGGAGGAATGGAAGGACGGCGAGAACGACCAGCCCGGCGCCATGGTCAAGACCGGCGAGTGGGAGACCATCAACAAGGCCAGCGCGCTGTGGACGCGTCCCAAGAAGGACATCACGGCCGAGCAGTACCAGGACTTCTACAAGGCCATCAGCCACGACTTCGAGAACCCGCTGACCTGGAGCCACAACCGCGTGGAGGGCAACACCGAGTACACGCAGCTGCTGTTCATTCCGGCCAAGGCACCGTTCGATCTCTACAACCGCGACAAGAAGGCCGGCGTCAAGCTCTACGTCAAGCGCGTCTTCATCATGGATGACGCCGAGGCGCTGATGCCCGGCTACCTGCGCTTCGTCAAGGGCGTGATCGACTCGGCCGACCTGCCGCTGAACGTCAGCCGCGAGCTGCTGCAGGAAAGCCGCGACGTGCGCCTGATCCGCGACGGCTCCACCAAGCGCGTGCTGTCCATGCTGGAAGACCTGGCCAAGCACGATCGCCACGAGGCCGGCGAAGGCACGGACGGCGTCACCGACGTGGTCAGCGAAGAGGACAAGGCCAAGGAAGGCAAGTACAGCCAGTTCTACGCCGAGTTCGGCGCCGTGCTCAAGGAAGGCCTGGGCGAGGACTTCGCCAACAAGGAACGCATCGCCAAGCTGCTGCGCTTTGCCTCCACCAGCCAGGAAGACGCCATGGTCTCGCTGGCCGACTACAAGGCCCGCATGAAGGAAGGCCAGGACGCGATCTACTACATCACGGCCGACTCCCTGACGGCAGCGCGCAACAGCCCGCAGCTCGAAGTCTTCCGCAAGAAGGGCATCGAAGTGCTGCTGATGGCCGACCGCGTGGACGAATGGGCCATGGGCTACCTGACCCACTTCGACGGCACGCCGCTGCAGTCCGTGGCCAAGGGCGCCGTGGACCTGGGCAAGCTGCAGGACGAAGAGGAAAAGAAGGCCGCCGAGGAAGCGGCCGAAGCCTTCAAGCCCCTGCTGGCCAAGCTCAAGGAGGCGCTCAAGGACAAGGCCGAGGACGTGCGCGTGTCCACGCGCCTGGTCGACTCGCCGGCCTGCCTGGTGGTGCAGGACGGCGGCATGAGCCTGCAGCTGGCGCGCCTGCTCAAGCAGGCCGGCCAGCAGGCGCCGGACGCCCGCCCCGTGCTGGAGGTCAACCCCGAGCATCCGCTGGTCAAGAAGCTGGACGGATCGGTGCATTTCCATGACCTGGCCAACATCCTGTTCGACCAGGCCGTGCTGGCCGAAGGCGGCATGCCCGAGGACCCGGCCGCCTACGTCAAGCGCGTGAACGCTCTTCTCGCGTGAGTTCCTCACAAGGATCGCCCAGGCGCATTCCATAGGCCTCAGTGCCTGCTCACTGTCGTGCCAGCGCACGGCAGACAAGCCTTCCAAGCCGGTGCCAGCCAAGCTGCCACCGGCTTTTTCACGTCTGCAATCCGTGAGGAAAACCGGTAGTCGTCGGTGGACTCACGGAAAACTCACAAATTCTTCTAAATACTCACTTTTGTCAAAAATTCCAGATCATATTTACTTTTGGTAATAAAGAACCATCATGCCTCCCTTTGGTGCGTCCGGTTGTCGGCTTTTTGACAGAGCTGTTCCAGCCGGGCACCCCGTGCGTCCGTGCCTGCGGCATTCGGCGCTGTCAACGAAGCAAAAGAGAGGTTTGTATGGCTTTCACGAGAAAGGGCTGGCTGGCGCGTGCGCTGCTGTCCGGCGGCTTGCTGGCAACAGCGGCTGCCGTGGCGGCGCCGGCCGACACCGACATCCTGGTCAACCAGGACGGTCTCTATGACGGACAGGACGCATCGGCAGGGCCTGCCGGCGGCACCTTCACCTATGTGGCCAAGGTCAGGCACAACAACATCGGTCCCGACGCCGTAGGCGTCACCCTGACCGAGGTGCTGCCCGTGGGCGCCGTGTTCCAGGGCTACAGCAGCAGCCCGGGCGGCATCACCTGCACGGCACCCGCGGCCGGCACGGTGCTCACCGCAGGCAACAACACGCTGGTCTGCAACATCGGCAATCTGGCGCCCGCCGATGGCTTCAAGTCCGTGGGCTTCGAGGTCATCCTGCCGACCGTCGGCACCAACTGGCGCGCCGTGGCCAGCGCGCGCATGGCATCGCCCGACTACGACAACGACCAGAACAACACGCAGCTGGACCGCAACTTCACCACCACCGAGGCCGCCGATCTGGCCATCGCGATGGCGGCTCCCGCCAGCGTCGCCAACGGCGGCGCCTTCCAGTACGTCATCGACGTGCAGAACAAGGGCCCGTCCGATGTCCCCGCCGGTGGCCGTACCGTGGTGCGTTTCCCCGTGCCCAACGGCGCCGTGGTCACGGGCGTGCCCTCAGGCAGCGGCTGGAGCTGCACGCCGGCCTCGGGCTATCCGCTGATTTCGGGCGAGCTCAACTGCACGCGCGGCGGCCCGGTGCTGCCGGGCGCCGTGCTGCCAGCCATCACCGTGCCGGCCATCGCCAACATGAGCGGCACCATTGCCGGCGCTGCCAGCGTCAAGGGCTACAAGGACGCCAGCACGGAGATGCCCGACGGCCAGTCCGGCAACAACACCGCCAGCGCCGCCGTGGTCTCCAGCGGCAGCGAGTTCGTGGATGTCTCGCTGCGCAAGCAGGTGGCGCCCACGGTGCTGGATGCGCTGCAGGCGACCGAGGTGACCTACACGCTGCAGCCGCGCCGCGAAGGCGGCTCCCTCGTGCCGCGCGATCTCACCGTCACCGACACCCTGCCGGCCGGCGTGACCTTCACGGGCTTCGACGGCAGCACGGCGCCCTGGCTCTGCGGCCACAACAGCGGCACCATCACCTGCACCCACGCGGGCGAGTACCCGGTGGCCGGCTACGCCAACATGCAGGCCATCCGCTTCAAGGCCAGCGTGGCTGCGGGCGGGACACCCGGCACGCAGCTGGTCAACCAGGGCGTGATCGGTGTGGCACCCGGCCTCAACGAGCCCAATACGACCAACAACACGGCCAGCGCGGCCGTGGACTTCAGCAACGATGCGCGGCTGAGGCTGGCCAAGGCCGGCCCTGGCCGCCCGGTGCTGGCAGGCCAGGAGTTCGAGTACACGATCACGGTGACCAACACCGGCCCCATGCCCGTGCTGCCGAATCAGCAGATCACCGTGACCGACAACCCCGCAGACGGCCGCATGGCCATCGTCAGCATGTCCGGTGCGGGCACCGGCGCGGGGGAATGGACCTGCACCACCCCGAGCTGCACCTCGACCGCGGGCCTGGCCGTGGGCGCCAGCCGCCAGATCAAGGTCAGGGCCAAGGTCACGCTGGCTTCGGGCCATCTGGACTTCACCAATAACGCCTCCGCTGGCGTGATCGGCCGGGACAATGCATCGGCCACCACCTCCGCGACCGTCACCGTGTCTGCCGACAAGGTGGATGTGGGCATCGTCAAGAGCGTGGTCAGCCCCGTGCCGCCGGCTGCCATCAAGAGCGGTGAGGAGGTCACCTACCAGCTGGTGGTGAAGAACCACTCGGCCAGCACGACGGTGACGAATGTCCGCGTGCGCGACGCGCTGCAGTCCCTGGTCAAGCAGACCGACGGCGTGCGCATCGTGGGTGGCAACCCGGTGGACGAGGCCGGCAATCCCGTGCCGTACACCTACCCGGGCGGCGGCTTTGTCTCCAGCCGCATCGTCTCCGGGGCCAACGCCAGCTGCGGCACGCCCACGGGCGGCGTCAACAGCGAGACGCGCGATCTGACCTGCGACATCACCTCCATGGCCCCGGAGGCCGAGGTGGTGATCGAGGTCAAGATCCGCCCCAAGCGCGCCACCACCGGCACCTATGCCAACGCGGCCTCGGCCCAGTCCCTGGACATCCATGACGCCGATCCCGGCAACGACTCCTCGACGGCCAGCATCACCGTGCAGGCCATCGCGGAAATCGCAGCGCAAAAGCAGGTCTCGCCCAAGGTGGCGGCTGCGGGCGAGCCGCTGACCTATACGGTCACGGTGCCCAACTACGGCCCCTCGTCGGCCGCCAATGTCACGCTCAAGGACGTGCTGCCTGCAGACGCCATCTTCATCGGCACGCCCACGGTCACCGGCGGCGGCACCTGCACTCCGGCTGCCACCGATGGCGTGCAGGGCGGAACGCTGGAGTGCGCCTGGGCCAATCCGCTGCCCACAGGCGCGCAGTACACCGTGAGCTACAAGGTGCGCTCGCGCGGCGATCTGGCGGCTGACACGGAGATCCTCAACACGGTCGCCGTCGACACCACCACCGAGGAACTGACCAAGGCCAACAACCAGGCCGAGGCCAAGGCCCGGCTCAAGCGTGCCGAGCTGGATGTGAACATCAGCATGCGCCACACGGCGGACGGCCTGGTGCTGGGTGAGGACACCGAATACACCATCACGGTGACCAACTCCGGCCCCTCCTACGCCACCCAGGTGGTCGTGACCGACAAGTTCCCCGCATCGGGCTCCACGGCCACCTTCAGCTACCAGAACGGCCTGGCGCTGGCCGGCATTCCCGGCGCCTCCGCATCCTGGTGCGGCGTGCAGCCTGCGCTGAACGCGACCAGCGGGCCTCTGCAGTGCACCATCCCGGCGCTGGCGCCGGGCCAGAGCATGACCATCAAGTTCAAGATGCGCGCACAGATCCTGCCCGACAAGGCATCGGGCGGCACCATCTACCACGAGGCCTCGGTCAAGCCCTTCGAGACGGAATGGCTGAGCAATGGCGGCGATGTGATCGTCAACAACACCACCACCGACCGGACCTCCACCAGCCGCCAGGGCAATGCCGTGGACCTGGGGATCGGCAAGCAGGGCCCCGCCGGCCCGCTGGACGATGGCGACACGGCCAGCTACACGCTGACCGTCACCAACTACGGCCGCGATCCGCAGTCGCCCGCGGGCGGCTCGGTGACCGACGTGCTGCCCGCCGGGCTGGAGTTCGTCTCGGCCTCGGCAGGCTGCAGCTATGCCAGCGGCACGCGCACCGTGACCTGCAGCGTGCCGCAGCTGGCCCAGGGCGGCACGGCCGTCTTCACGCTGGAGACCAAGCTGGACAAGCCCTACAAGGGCGCCCGCCCGCTGGTCAACTCGGCAACGGTCTCGGTGCCCGGTGACGGCAATCCCGACAACGACAAGAGCACGACCACCACGCCGCTCAAGCCGGGGCCGGGCGGCACGGCCAGCATTCCCACGCTGTCGCAGTGGGGCCTGATGCTGATGTCGTCCCTGCTGGCGCTGATGGCACTGGGGACCATGCGCAGGCGCGAGCGTCGGTGATGCGCCCGTGACGACAAGGGCCGGTGGCGTGATTCACGCACCGGCCTTTGTCGTCTTTGAGCGGTCCGAAGATAATGCGAGCCTATAGAGGGACACTGTTTCGCAACCGCCAGGTCGCAAGCCCGGCAACCAACACTCCAAGACCTGCCATGCTGCGTTTCTTTCTGATCTTTCTGGCCATCCAGCTGACGATGTTCGGGCTGAACCTGCTCAGTTGGGTGCAGCAGCACATCGTGCTGCCCTGGACGGCCTTCCTGGCGCACATCTGCGCCTCGCTGGTGACCTGGTTCGACAGCACGGCCTCGGCCACGGGCAAGGTGCTGTGGAACACGGCCACGGGCTTCGGCGTCTCCATCGAGGCCGGCTGCAACGGCCTGGAGGCCTACATCGTGCTGTTTGCCGCCGTGATGGCCTTCCCCTCGTCATGGCGCCAGAAGCTGGTGGGCCTGCTGGCCGGCTTCGTGGCCGTGCAGGCCATCAATGTGCTGCGCGTCATCAGCCTGTTCTACCTGGGCCAGTGGAGCACCACGGCCTTCAACTTCGCGCATGAGTACCTCTGGCAGGCGCTGATCATGCTGGACGTGCTGGTGTTCTGGCTGCTGTGGGTGCGCTGGAGCGGCCGCAAGGCGCCGGCGCACGATGACGGCGGCCAGCCGCCGCTGCCGCCCGCCGCTGCAGCTTCCGCCGCCGTGGTCGCCTGAGGAGCAGGCCATGATCGGACGCAATCCCATCTCGCGCTTCGCGGGCCTGGCCATGGGCGGCATCGTGGTGCTGACCCTGGCCTGGACGCTGGCGGCCGGCTGGCTGGCCGTGCCGGTGTCCGGCATGAGCAAGTGGGTGCTGGAGAACGCCGCCAACGGCTGGGTGCAGCGCGTGGACCTGGAGACGCCCCGCAACCTGGTCGTCAATTCCTCGGTCCAGGTATCGAACGAGCAGACCGGCTGGCGCCGCGCCGAGGCCATCGTCGAGGTCGATCCCGCCCGCTACGGCTACGGCCTGCCGGTGCTGGTGGCCATGCTGCTGGCGGCCTGGGGGCCGGGCCGGTGGTGGCGCATCCTGGTGGGCTATGTGGCGCTGCTGCCCTTGCAGACCTTCAGCGTGGTCTCGCAGGTGCTGATGCAGCTGTGCCTTGCGGCGCGGCTCGACCTCAACGTGCTGGGCATACAGACATGGCAGCTGGAGGCCATCGTCTACGCCTACCAGATGGGCGGGCTGATGGTGCCCACGCTGTGCCCGGTGCTGCTGTGGCTGGCGCTGGACATGGGCTTTGTGCGCCGCGTGCTGCTGCCGGCCTGGAACCGCAGCCGGGCGCCTGCCGCCGCGCCCCAGCCCATGGTGGCGCCCAAGCCCTCGGCCTGGCGCCAGACCGATGGCGCCGCCACCTCCACCGGCCACCCGCTGGTGTCTTCCAGCAGCGCGGCCACCCTGCCCAAGGCCAAGGCCACCAGCGGCACGCCGCAGCGCTGAAGGCCGTGCGCGGCCGTCTTCAGGCCTGAGCGGGCATGGGCGGCAGCAGGCCGCGCTCGGTGATGAAGTCGATCACCTCGCGCAGGCCCTTGCCGCTTTTCACGCTGCCCATCACATAGGGCTTGTGGGCGCGCATGCGCTGCGTGTCGGCTTCCATGATGGACAGGTTGGCGCCCACGTAGGGCGCCAGGTCGGTCTTGTTGACCACCAGCAGATCGCTCTTGGTGATGCCGGGGCCGCCCTTGCGCGGAATTTTCTCGCCGCCGGCCACGTCGATCACGTAGATGGTCAGGTCCGACAGCTCGGGGCTGAAGGTGGCGGCCAGGTTGTCGCCGCCGCTTTCGATGAAGACGATGTCCGCCTCGGGGAACTGGCGCAGCATGCGGTCCACGGCCTCGAGGTTGATGGAGGCGTCCTCGCGGATGGCCGTGTGCGGGCAGCCGCCGGTCTCCACGCCCATGATGCGTTCCGGCGGCAGGGCCTCGGCCACCGTCAGCAGGCGCTGGTCTTCCTTGGTGTAGATGTCGTTGGTGATGACCACCAGGTCGTAGTGGGCGCGCATGGCCTTGCACAGCATCTCCAGCAGCGTGGTCTTGCCGGAGCCGACAGGGCCGCCGATGCCGACGCGCAGCGGGGGGAGTTTCTTGGTGCGGGTGTTCATGGTGGACTTGGGGTGAGTGATCAGGACCGGAAGAGCCGGGAGTACTGGTGTTCGTGCCGTGCCTGCAGCACGCTCCATTGGGGCAGCATGGTGTCCAGCCGGGGCGGCGTATCGCTGGCGCGGCGGCGTGCCTCGCCCACGGCCTGCTCCAGCAGCGGATGCAGGGCCAGCAGCAGGCTCTGGCCCGCCACCTGGCCCAGCGGCACGGCCTTGATGGCGGCGGCCACCTGGTTCTCCAGCCAGGCAAAGCCATAGGCCAGCAGGGCATGGTCCTCGTCGGCATCCACGGCGGCGCAGGCACAGGCAAAGGCCGTGGGATAGGCCAGGCCCGGCCCCTCCACAAGGGCGCCCAGTTGTGCGATGCGGGGCGCAAAGGCCTCGCCGCCCCAGGGCACGGAGCGCAGCAGGCTGTGCAGCGACCAGCCCATCTGCAGCGTCTCGGCACGGGCCTCGCGGCTGTCGCGGCTGGCAATGAACCACTGGTTCCATTCGCGCACCACCCCCTCGTCGCCTGCGCTCCAGGCCCGGCGCAGCAGCAGCCACAGCGGCGCCTCGCAGCGTGCAAAGCCGTGGGCCAGCGCATCGGCAATCCAGGTGCGCGCCGTGCCAGCGTCCGTGACCAGGCCGTGCTCGATGGCGGCCTCCAGCCCCTGCGAATAGCTGAAGCCGCCCACGGGCAGCTGGGGCGATGCCAGGTGCAGCAGGGCGCACAGCCCCTGTATCGACAGGTCAGCCATGCGGATGGTTGTGCCCGTGTCCGCAGCAGCCTTTGTGGTCATGGTCATGGCTGTGATCGTGGCCATGTTCATGCCCGTGGGAATGATCGTGGGAATGGCCGTGTGAATGGCCGTGTGAATGGCCGTGTGAATGGCCATGTTCGTGCCCATGGTCATGCAGCGCATACACGCTCTGCGCCAGCGCCTGGTCCTCGGCAAAGCTGGCGTCATGGCCGTGGCGGTGGCCGCCGCCATAGGCACCGGCCTCGGGCTCGAAGGGCGCATCCACCAGGGCCACCTGCGCGCCCAGGCGCAGCAGCATGTCGTGCAGCACGGGGTCGTTTTCCAGGTGCAGGTGGGTGGGCGTGACCTCCACCGGGATATGCCGGTTGCCCAGGTGGTAGGCCGCACGCAGCAGGCCCAGCGGCGTGGCCGCCGTCACGCGCAACACCGCCTGGGGCGCCGCGCGCACGGCGACCAGGCAGCCATCCTCGGCCACCAGCACATCGCCGCCGCGCAGCACGCTGCCGCGCGCCAGCACCACGGCCAGCTCGCGCCCCGTGGAGTCGATGGCCGCAAAGCGGCTCTTCTGGCGCATGTCCCAGTCCAGTTCCAGCGTGGCGGCGCGCCTGACCAGCACGGCGGCAAGGCCGCCGCCCTGGGGCATGTGTTTGTTGACGGTGAGCATGAATTGTTTCGTATTAACGTTCGTTATAACATTGCGAAGTCAATGACTTCCCTGGAGATTCCATCATGACCACTCTCAAACTCACCCAGGTCGGCAATTCCGTGGGCTTGATCCTGCCCAAGGAGATTCTGGCGAAGCTGAACCTGGGCAAAGGCGACACGGTGTATCTGACCGAGGTTGCCGACGGTGGCATCAAGCTTTCTCCGTATGACGAGGACTTCGGGCAGCAGATGGATGCAGCGCGCCTGATCATGAAAAAGCGGCGTGGTGTTTTGCGTGAGCTGGCGAAATGACCGGGAACATGCAGGTTTGGGTCTGGCTCAGCGAGGCCGTCATGCTGGCTGTTCACGAAGAGCAACTGACCGAGCATGGTGGCCCGGCGGGCGTGCGTGATGCCGGGTTGCTGGCATCCGCCCTGGCCAGGCCACGCCATCTGGCCGCTTATGGGGCGCCTGATGCGGCCGAGCTGGCAGCCAGCTATGGCTTTGGCATCGCGCGCAACCATCCCTTTGCGGATGGCAATAAACGCACAGCCTTTGTGGCGACCGAGCTGTTTCTCCATCTCAATGGCTGGGAATTGACGGCGGGTGACGAGTCCTGTGTGCTGACCATGGTGGCCTTGGCCGCAGGCGAACTGGACGAGGCCGGGTTCGCCCTCTGGATACGTGAGCACAGTGCGCCCTTGCCCCGCTGACCCCATTGCTCCCCCTTAAAAAAGAAAATACCGCTGCGCCATCGGCAGCTCGGTGGCGGGCTCGCAGGTCAGCAGCTGGCCGTCGGCCACGACCTGGTAGGTCTCGGGATCGACGCTGATGTCGGGCTGCCAGTCGTTGTGCACCATGTCGCGCTTGCTGACGCTGCGGCAGTTTTCCACGGCCACGGTGCGCTTGCGCAGGCCGTAGCGGTCGGCCACGCCGGCCTGCTGGGCGGCCTGCGAGACGAAGGTGAGGCTGGCCGCCGCCACGCCGCTGCCCTGGCCCGCGAACATGGGGCGGTAGTGCACGGGCTGGGGCGTGGGGATGCTGGCGTTGGGGTCGCCCATGGCGGCGCTGGCGATGCTGCCGCCCTTGAGGATGAGGCTGGGCTTGACGCCGAAGAACGCAGGCCGCCACAGCACCAGGTCGGCCAGCTTGCCGACCTCGACCGAGCCCACGACATGGGCGATGCCATGCGTGCGTGCGGGGTTGATGGTGTACTTGGCCACGTAGCGCTTGACGCGGAAGTTGTCGTGGCGCGCGTTGTCGCCCGGCAGGCTGCCGCGCTGGACCTTCATCTTGTGCGCGGTCTGCCAGGTGCGCAGCACGACCTCGCCCACGCGGCCCATGGCCTGGCTGTCGCTGGAGATCATGGAGAAGGCGCCCAGGTCGTGCAGCACGTCCTCGGCGGCGATGGTCTCGCGGCGGATGCGGCTTTCGGCGAAGGCGATGTCCTCGGCAATCGAGGCGTCCAGGTGGTGGCAGACCATGAGCATGTCCAGGTGCTCGTCCAGCGTGTTCACCGTGTAGGGCCGCGTGGGGTTGGTGGACGAGGGCAGCACGTTGGCCTCGCCGCAGACCTTGATGATGTCGGGCGCGTGGCCGCCGCCCGCGCCTTCGGTGTGGTAGGTGTGGATGGTGCGGCCCTTGAAGGCGGCCACCGTGGCCTCGACGAAGCCGCCCTCGTTGAGCGTGTCGGTGTGGATGGCGACCTGGGTGTCGGTCTCGTCGGCCACGCCCAGGCAGCAGTCGATGGCGGCGGGCGTCGATCCCCAGTCCTCGTGCAGCTTCAGGCCGATGGCGCCTGCCGCGATCTGCTCGCGCAGCGGCGCGGCCTGGCTGGCGTTGCCCTTGCCCAGCAGGCCGATGTTCATGGGGTAGCCGTCCACGGCCTGCAGCATGCGCTCCATGTGCCAGGGGCCGGGCGTGACCGTGGTGGCGAAGGTGCCCGTGGCCGGGCCCGTGCCGCCGCCGATCATGGTGGTCACGCCGCTGGTCAGCGCCTCGTCGATCTGCTGCGGGCAGATGAAGTGGATGTGCGTGTCGATGCCGCCGGCCGTGACGATCATGCCCTCGCCCGCAATGATTTCCGTGCCGGGGCCGATGACGATGGTCACGCCCGGCTGCATGTCCGGGTTGCCGGCCTTGCCTATGCCTGCGATCAGCCCGTTCTTGATGGCGATGTCGGCCTTGACGATGCCCCAGTGGTCGATGATCACGGCATTGGTGATGACGGTGTCGGCGCAGTCGGCGGCCATGCGCTGGCTCTGGCCCATGCCGTCGCGGATGACCTTGCCGCCGCCGAACTTGACCTCTTCGCCGTAGATCGTGTGGTCCTTCTCGATCTCGATGACCAGGGCCGTGTCGGCCAGCCGCAGGCGGTCGCCCACGGTGGGGCCGAACATCTCGGCATAGGCCTGACGCGTGATGCTTGCCATGAATGTTCCCTTTCAGAGAGGCCCCATCACCTTGGCGTTGAAGCCGAAGATGATGCGGTCGCCGGAGATTTCCACGAGTTCCACGGTGCGCTCCTGCCCGGGCTCGAAGCGCACGGCCGTGCCGGCCGCGATGTTCAGCCGCCAGCCGCGTGCGGCGGCGCGGTCGAAGTGCAGGGCCTCGTTGACCTCGAAGAAATGAAAGTGCGAGCCCACCTGCACGGGCCGGTCGCCGGTGTTGGTGACCGTGAGGGTCTGCACGGGCCGGCCTGCGTTCAGCAGGATCTCGCCGGGCTCGGCCAGCAGTTCGCCGGGGGTGATGCGCTCGGTCATGTGCGGCTCCCGCGCTCAGCCTGCCAGGGCTGCTGCGCCATAGCCCATGGCGGCCACGCCGGCCAGGCGTGCGGCCCAGGCCGATGCCGTGCCGCCGCGCATGGCCCGGCCAAAGGCCACGCCCAGCGCATGCAGCACCAGCGTGGTGGCGACCATGCCCGCCATGTAGGCCCAGAACACGGCTGCGGGCAGCGCGTGGGGGAAGACCTCGCCATGCGCGTATCCGTGGAACAGCGCGAAGGCGCCGGCCAGCACCATGGCCAGGGCCACGGGCAGGCGGCGCTGGGCCACCAGCAGCAGGCCGAAGGCCAGCAGCGAGGCGGCCACCATGGGCTCGACGGCCGGCAGCTCCAGCGGGGTCTGCGTCAGCGCCAGGCCCAGCGCCATGCATGCGGCAAAGGCCACGGGCGGCAGCCACTGGCGCTGGAGCATCAGCCCGCACCACAGGCCCAGCGCCAGCATGGCCAGCAGATGGTCCAGGCCCGCAATGGGATGGGACAGCCCGGCCATCAGGGCCTGCATGGCGCCGTCGCCGGCATGCAGGTGGGCGCCGGCCCCCGTATGGGCGCTGGCAGCCGTGGCGGCGGCCAGCAGGGCCGGGGCGAGCAGAAGGCGGGGATGGAACATGGCGGATCTCCTCAAACGATCGGGTGATGAACGGTGACCAGCTTGGTGCCGTCCGGGAAAGTGGCTTCGACCTGGATGTCCGGGATCATTTCTGGGATGCCCTCCATCACATCGGCGCGCGTCAGCACCGTGGTGCCCAGGTGCATGAGCTCGGCCACGGTCCTGCCGTCGCGCGCCCACTCCAGCACGGCAGCGCTGATCAGCGCCACGGCCTCGGGGTAGTTGAGCTTCAGGCCGCGCGCCTTGCGCCGCTCGGCCACCAGGGCTGCGGTGAACAGCAGCAGCTTGTCTTTTTCACGCGGGGTGAGTTCCATGGATGAGTCTCCGTTGATCAGGTGGCCCAGAGGCGGGGAGGGCGGGCAGGCATGTCCAGCAGTGCGGGGCGCAGCAGGCGCCAGCCTTCATGCAGCACGGCCCGTGCCGCCTCCATGCGCCGGGCCAGCACGCGCAGCAGCAGCACCGAGGGCGCGCCGCCCTGGCCGGCCAGCAGGCTGGCGCCGGCGCGCACTTCGTCGCTCCAGGGCAGGCTGGCGGCCAGTTGCTCGCTCAATGGCTCCATGGCCGCCAGGGGTTCCGGGGCCACGGCCCAGAGGCTGGCCTGTATGGGCAAGCCTGCCCAGGCAACCGGGCTGGACAGCAGGGCATGGCCGCAGTGCAGCTCGCCCTGTTCCAGCCACAGTGGCAGGCCCGCATGGGTCAGCCGGTTGTGAAGCTGCAGCCGCGCAGGCGGTGCGTCGGCATGGTTCCAGTGCTCGCCTGCGCCATAGCGGCCCAGCACCGTGGCGTCCCAGCCGATGGCGCGCGCACCCGGGGCAAGATCCAGGTCCAGCGCCATGGTGGCGTCGGCACCGGCAAACAGCATGTTTTCCTGCGGCAGCCATTCCAGGATGGCGCCTTCTTCCACGCGCAGCCGCACGCGCTGCGCGGCCGGGCGGCCCTGGGACTTGTACCAGCGCGTGGCGCCTGGCGTGGTCAGCAGGGCGTGGGCGCCGGGCTCCACGGTCACATCGATCTGCAACTGGTCGCCGCCGGCCACGCCGCCGGGCGGGTGCAGCAGCACGGCATGGCAGATGCCGGGGCCTTCGGGGTGCAGCGGTTTTTGCATGCGCAGCGGGCCGCTGTGGCGTGCGTGGGAAAGCACGCTGCCCTGGCCGGCACGGTGCCCGAAGCGCAGCTCCAGCATGGCCTGCCAGCCCGAGGCGGACGTGGGCACGGCGGTGATCGGTAGCGCTGCGGACATGGGCGGGGCGGACGGTACAGGGCGTGTGGGTGGTAACGGCCTTCCGTCATGCATTTAGCGTGCCAATCCGGTGCAGTGGCGGCTGCGCCCTGCTGGTGCGCTGGCGCATCGGATTGGTGCGTGCGCTGCCATGCGCAGCGCGGAATGCGGCACGCTTGCGGTGCATTCCTGCGCCGCCGTGCCGCAGGTTGGTGCGATGCCCTACGCCCGTGCCTTGGCCTGGCGCGCCAGGCTTCTGTCCCAGGCGACCACGGCCAGCGTGCACAGGCTCAGGGCCAGGCCTGCAACGCTGGCACCCGTCCATCCCCAGTGCAGCCACACCGTCGAGCCCACGGCCGAGCCCAGCGAGGCGCCGATGAAGTACCCCGTCATGTAGACCGCATTGATGCGCGATCGCGCCGAAGGCGCCAGCGCGTAGATCACGTTCTGGTTGCTGATGTGCAGGGCCTGCAGCGCAGCATCGACGATGAGCAGCCCCGCCAGGAACCACCACAGGCTGGTGCCGCCCAGCCACAGCGCCCCCCAGCCCGCCAGCATGAGCAGGCCGCCGGCCAGCGTGGTGCGCTGCTCCAGCCCCCGGTCGGCCAGCCGGCCGGCCATGTTGGCCATGAGGGCGCCGGCCACGCCGACCAGGCCGATGAGGCCGATCTGCGCATCGCCGAACCCGTAGCCCGGCCCGGCCAGCAGCAGTGCCATGGTCGAGAACAGCACGCTCACCGTGGCAAAGCCCATGCCGCCGATCAGCGCCCGGCTGCGCAGGCGCGGCTGCTCGCGCGCCAGCGTGAGCAGGGAGCGCATCACCGCGCCATAGCCGATGCGCTGGGCCGGCTGCGCCAGCGGCAGCGCGCGCCGCAGCAGCAGGGCCACGCCGGCCGTGGCCAGGGCACCGACCCAGTACACGGCATTCCAGCCGCCCAGGTCCGAGAGCACGCCGGCCACGCTGCGCGAGGCCAGGATGCCGATCAGCAGCCCGCTCATGACCAGGCCCACGGCGCGCCCGCTGGCGCCGGGCGCCGCAAAGCTGGCCGCCATGGGCACCAGCACCTGGGCCGCGACCGAGAACAGCCCCGTCATCAGTGTGCCCGCCGCCAGCAGCGCAAAGCTGTGCGCCATGCCGCTGGCCAGCATCCCCAGCGCGGCCAGCAGCATCAGGCCCAGCACCAGGCGGCGGCGTTCCAGCATGTCGCCCAGCGGCACGAGCAGCAGCAGTCCCAGCGCATAGGAGACCTGGGCCATGGTCACCGTCAGCGAGGCACGCGCCTCGCTGATGCCCAGGTCCATGGCGATGGAGTGCAGCAGCGGCTGGTTGAAGTAGTTGGCGCCCGCGCACAGGCCGCAGGCCGTGGCCATGAGCAGCAGGGTGCTCTGGGGCAGCACGGGGGTGGCGGTGGCCTGCATGGGCGGCGAGGGCAGGGCGGGGGCCGGGGAGGATCTGTTCATCGGACGAATGCCTGTGGTATCTGCTGATGGGTGGCAAGCGGATGGCTCAGACCCACAGCGGCGGCCGCGCCGGCTGGGCGGTGGCGGGCAGTGCGGCCACGGCATCGACCTCGATCAGCATGCCGGGCAGGGCCAGCCGGGGCACGGGGATCAGGGTGCAGGCCGGAAAGCGCGGCAGGGTATTGCTGGGGGCGCCATCGCCGGGGGAACCATCTCCCCAATGCAGGCGCACGGCGGCCTGCCAGTCGTTGAAGCGGGCCTCCGAGTGGTCCACGATGAGCAGGGTCAGCTTGACCACCTGGCCCATGTCCGCGCCCGCCGCCTGCAGCGCCAGCTTGAGGTTGGACAGGGCCTGCTGCGCCTGGGCCGCGAAGCTGTCGGGCAGGTCTCCCGCCTGGTTCTCGCCGCCCTGGCCCGAGACGAAGGCCCATTGCGCCGGCCCGTGCACGGTGACCACATGCGTGTAGCCGTTGGGCGTGGCGTCGTAGAGACCGGCGGGCTGCAGATGGTGCAGTTGCGGGGCCGTGGAAGCGGCGGGCTGTGCCGAGGCGGCTGGAAGTGCGTCGTGTTGCATGGTGGGCCTGGAGTCCGAAAGTGCGCCGGCTGGACCGGCGAGGCTTGCCAGTGTGAAACCTCAACCATAGTTGAGGTCAAATGCAGGCCTGCTTGGACCTATTTTTCCTGCGCCTATTTTCTGCTGCCATGAATCTGTCTTCTGCCGGTGTCAACGCGTCCGACCATGACGGGCCGGCCATCCTCTCCGTGGGCGAAGTGGCCCGGCGCAGCGGCATCACCGTCTCGGCCCTGCATTTCTACGAGCGCCAGGGACTGATCGAGAGCCTGCGCACGCCCGGCAACCAGCGCCGCTATGCGCGTGCCGTGCTGCGGCGCGTGGCCGTCATCAGGGTGGCCCAGCGCATGGGCGTGCCGCTGGCCGAGATTGCCGAGGCGCTGCAGGAGCTGCCCAGCGGCCGCACGCCCACGCAGGCCGACTGGAGCGCGCTGTCCGCGCGCTGGCGCCATGCGCTGGATGCGCGCATCCAGGGGCTGACCCAGCTGCGCGACCAGATCGACGGCTGCATTGGCTGCGGCTGCCTGTCCCTCAAGGTCTGCCCGCTGCGCAATGACGGCGATTGCCTGGCCAAGGACGGGCCGGGGCCGCACTTTCGCTGAATAGCATGCGCGTGGGCGCGAACAGGCCCTAGTGCTTGGGCATGGGCAGCGTGGGCGTGCGCGTGCACATCCAGCACAGCCAGCCGGCCAGCGCGCCCATGACGATGCAGTAGGCGACCAGGGCCTCGGTGATGCCGATGTGGTCCGAGAGCCAGCCCAGGCCGAGGATGGGCACGATGGTGCCCAGGTAGCCGACCACCAGGTACGTGGACAGCAGGCCCGTGCGCGTGGCCGGTGTCGAGACCTTGTTGACGATGGACATGCCCGCCAGATTGCACAGGCCGTGGCCCGCCGCCGTGGTGATCACGCTGAGCGCGAACAGCAGGGCCGAGCCCGCAAAGCTGTTGACCAGCAGCAGGAGGTTGCAGGCCACCAGGCAGGCAAAGCCCAGAATGGCCGAGCCCTTGGTCGGGCGCGGGCGCGCCAGGTACTGGAAGCCCGCCGAGAGGAACAGGATCACGCCGATGGACAGGCCCGAAACGGCCGGCCCATGCCAGGGCACCATGCGCTGCATGAAGCTGGGCGCCAGCGATGCGAACAGGCTGAACATGCCGAAGGCGCAGAACGCACACATGCCGCCCAGCGCGTAGTGGCGCGCAAAGCGGCGCTCGGGCAGGGTGATGGTGGGCATGAAATCGCGCCAGTGCAGCGCACGTGCCTGGGTGGAGGCCAGCTCCGCCGGCTCGGCAATGCGCACCTGGTACAGCGCATAGATGGCCAGCAGGCCCAGCCCCAGCGAGGGGATATAGGCCGTGACCAGCGGCCAGGGCAGCCACTGCGCGATCAGCCCGCCCACCACGGGGCCCAGCCCGAAGCCGAAGGCAATGGTCAGGCTGGTCGTGGCCGCGGCGCGCTGCAGGTCGCCCCGGTTGTTGAGCCGGGTCATGCCCACCGAGGCCGAGGTGGTGATCAGCCCCGAAGCCACGCCGATCACCACGCGGCCCAGCGCAAAGCTGGGCACGTTCCAGGCCACGGTGGAGGCCAGCACGCCCAGCGTCATCAGGATCAGGCCTGCGCGCAGCACGGCGACAAAGCCGAAGCGGTCGGTCAGCCGGCCCAGGAACAGCAGGCTGGCCAGCGCGCCGAACATGTAGGCCACGAAGATCTGCGTGATGTGGCTGGGCTGCAGCCCCCAGGCCTGCTGGTACAGCGGGTACAGCGGGCTGGCCAGGGCCGTGCCCATGACACCCACGCACATGGAAAAACACACCCACGCATAGGGCGGCCAACGGGTTTGCATAGAAAAAGGGAACGCGAAGAAGACGAAAGCGAGGGAAAGAGGCGCCGCGCAGGCCTTGCGCCCCGAGGCGCCGCGGCACTGTCCGGGAGCGCATGGAATCTGGAATGACCCGCAGGCCAATGGGTGAATTCTAAGAAACCCGCGTGTCCTGGGTGTTTCGCCGCCTCCGAGCCCCTGGCATGCACCCGGGCATACCGCTGGCATCGTGCGCCAGGCGGGCGGGTGTACCCTGTGGCCGTCCCTGTGTTTTCCCTTGTCCAGAGAGTCCGGCATGCCAGTTCCACCCACCGCCTTCATCACCTGCCCGCCATTGCGCAAGGCGGCTGGTGCCGCGCTTGCCGCATGCTTGCTGCTGCTGGCCGGTTGCGGCTCGGTAGGCGGCGGCGTGGGCATAGGCATTCCCGTCGGCCCGGTATCGGTGGGCGTCGGGCTGGGCAGCGGCGGGCTGAGCGCCGGTGTCGGCACGGGCGTGGGGCCGCTGGGCGTTGGCGTGGGCGTCAACCAGAGCGGCCAGGTCCTGGGCAGCGCCGGCGTGGGCGCCTCCACGGGCGTGGGCGGCGCGCGGGTGGGTGTGGGCGTGGGCTCGTCCACCGTGCTGCACGACCCGCAGCGCTCCGCCACCCAAACACCGCAGGAGCCCGCACCTGCAGCGCCCTCCCAGACCCCCGCCGGCCAGCTGCAATGGCGCGACGCCAGCGGTCAGGTCGTACCGGCCTGCCGCGTCGACGGGCGTTGCTAACGCTTAAGGGTATGCGTCGCCCTGGAAGGTGCGCCTGGCCCAGCCTAGCGCAGCCGCTCAGGGGGTACTTCGGTTCATCCCGCCCAGACGATACGGTCCCGGCCCGCGTTCTTGGCGAGGTACAGGCGCCGGTCGGCATCGGCCAGCAATTGGTCGGCGCTGTTGTCGGGCGAAGGCGCCATGCTGGCCACACCCAGGCTGACGGTCAGCGCATGGCCCAGGGGCGATGCGGCGTGGGGCAGGTCCAGCGCCCTGAGCGCATCGACGATGCCCTGCGCAACCAGCACCGCGCCGTCCAGCGCCGTATGGGGCAGCAGGCAGACGAATTCCTCGCCGCCATAGCGCGCCAGCAGGTCGCCAGGCCGGTGCAGCGCGCCCTGTATGGCCTGGGACAGCTGGCTCAGGCATTCATCGCCGACCAGATGGCCGTAGTGGTCGTTGTAGGCCTTGAAGTGGTCCACATCGATCATCACCAGCGACAGCGGCTCGCCCAGCCGCTGCAGGCGCATGAACTCGCGCTCCAGCTGGGCGCCGAAAAAGCGCCGGTTGGCCGTGCCCGTCAGCCCGTCGCTGTGCGAGAGCAGCTGCAGCATCTTGCGCTGCTGTGCAATCTCCAGATGCGTGCGCACACGCGCCTTGAGCACGGGCGGGCGAAAGGGCTTGGTCACGAAATCCACCGCGCCCAGGTTCAGTCCCAGTTCCTCGCAATGGGGCTCGGTCAGCGCCGTGAGAAAGATGACGGGGATGTGGGCGGTTTCCAGGTCCGCCTTCAGGCGCCGGCAGACCTCGAAGCCGTCCATCTCGGGCATGCGGATGTCCAGCAGGATGAGGTCGGGCAGGTACTGGCGAGCCAGGGTCAGCGCGTCCTCGCCCGTGTGGGCCATGAGCACGCTGCACAGATCCTTGATCACCTGGCAGATGATGGCGGCGTTGTCCGGGACGTCGTCCACCACAAGCACCTTCTGCCCGGCAGGCAAGGGCTGTAGCGGGTTGGGCAGCGTAGGGGGGAAGGCGGAGTAGGGCATGGCCGGTGGGATTTCGGGCCGAGAATACCCCGGAACCCGCAGCCCTGGATAGGGCGCAGGGGGTGTGGACAATTTGTAAAGATCTCTGTCTTCGGCAGGCAGGCGGCCCGGTGACCTCAGGCGTATAGAGGCTCTTCCTGCATCGCCTCGATCTGCTCGTTGAGCATGTCCACCTGCCCGCGCCAGTAGTCGGGCGTGCCGAACCAGGGGAAGTTGATGGCAAAGATCGGGTCGTCCTGGCGCCGCGCCAGCCAGGCGCTGTAGTGGATGAGGCGCAGCGTGCGCAGCGGCTCGATCAGGGCCAGCTCGCGGCGGTCGAAGGGGCGGAACTGCTCATAGCCATCCAGCAGGGCCCCCAGCTGGCGCGTGCGCTGGCTTCGGTCGCCCGACAGCAGCATCCACAGGTCCTGCACGGCCGGGCCCGTGCGCGCATCGTCCAGGTCCACGAAATGCGGGCCGCCATGGCCTTCGTCGTCCAGCGGCGTCCACAGCACGTTGCCGGGATGGCAGTCGCCGTGCAGGCGCAGCGTGCGCGCGCTGTGCAGGCCGAAGTGGCCGGCTGCGCTCAGGCCGTCGGCAGCGGGTGCCATCAGCTCAAGGGCGCGCTGGCAGGCGGCTTTCCAGGTGGACTCCACCTCCAGCGGAATCATTTTCCGGTCCAGCAGCCATTGCATGGAGTCGTGGCCGAAGGTGGCCAGGTCCAGCGCGGGCCGGTGCACAAACGGGCGCGCTTCGCCCACGGTGTGGATGCGGGCCAGGAAGCGCCCGGTCCACTCCAGCACCTCGAAATCGTCCAGCTCGGGCGGGCGGCCACCGCGCCAGGGGCTGACCGAGAAATCAAAGCCCGCGTAGCTGTGCAGCGTGGCACCTGCCAGCACCAGCGGGGGCACGGCAGGCACTTCGGCGGCCGTCAGCTCGGCGCTGAAGGCGTGCTCCTCCAGGATCTGATCGCGGCTCCAGCGGCCCGGGCGGTAGAACTTCAGCACCACGCGTTCGCCGTCCTCCAGCACGGCCTGGTAGACGCGGTTTTCGTAGGAGGCCAGGGCCGTGAGCCGGCCATCGCCCCACAGGCCGACCGAGGCCAGTGCGTCGAGCACGGCGTCGGGCGTAAGCCGGGCATAGGCGTGCGAACCGGCATCGGGGACGGCACTCAGATCAGGATCGTATGGTGTGGCAGACATGGGGAGATTGTCGCCGGGCTGGCTTAAGCTTTGCGTCCGCCCGACAACGCCGATCCGTCCGCCGTGCCGCTGCTGCCCCACTTCCTGCAATCCCATGCCATCGCCAGTGCGGCCGGGCCATCCGACGACTGGAGCGCCTGGCACCTCGGCCGTGGCCGCTATGCGGTCTGGGTGGTGACGATGCAGGCGCTGGCCCCGCCTGTGCGCGACGCAGTGCAAGCCGCCTGTGCGCAGGCACGCCGCTGGCTGGGCGCGGCGCTGGTCCCGCACTGCCAGCGGCAACTGCACGTGACCCTGGCCACCGCGGGCTTTCTGGATGGCGGTGCGCAACTGCCGCAGGCCTACGGCGCGGCGCAACTGTCGCGCGACCTGCTCGCGCTGCAGCACCTGCCGGCCGCGCCGCTGCAGCTGGAGTTCGGTGGCTGGGGAAGTTTCGAGATGGCGCCCTACCTTCAGGTGCGCGACGTCAGGCCGGACGGCTGCACGCTGCACGGACTGCATGGCGTGCTCGCGCAGACAGGGCCAGGGCTGGCGCTGACCGAGGCGATGCGCCCCTACGTGCCCCATGTGACGCTGGGCGCCTGGAGCGCTGCCTGGCCCCGTGACCAGGTGCTGCAATGGATGAGCGGCCTGCCAATGCAGGAGCACTGGCAGGCCGCCGTGGGCGAGATCGCGCTGGTCAGCTATGCAGCCGATGTGCTGCACGGGCCGTTGACCTGTCACGCCCGCTACGACCTCCTGGGCCGCAGGCTGCACTGGCTGCAGAGGCCGGACTGGGCCTGATCAGGCCAGGGTGATCTGCACGTCGATGTTGCCGCGCGTGGCGTTGGAGTAGGGGCAGACCTGGTGGGCCGCGTCCACCAGGGCCTGGGCGGCGGCCCTGTCCATGCCGGGCAGGCTGACCTTCAGGCGCGCGGCGATGCCGTAGGCGTTGGGGATGGTGCCCAGGTCCACTTCGGCGTCGATGGCCAGGTCCTGGGGCAGGCTGATCTTCTGCTTGCCGGCCACGGCCTTGATGGCGCCGATGAAGCAGGCCGAGTAGCCGGCGGCGAACAGTTGCTCGGGGTTGGTGCCCGTGCCGCTGGTGCCTGGCGAGGACAGGGTCACATCCAGGCGTCCGTCATCGGTGCGCGAGGCGCCGTCGCGGCCGCCGGTGGTGTGGGCACGTGCGGTGTAGAGGACTTTTTCGAGCTGGGCCATGGTGTCTTCCTTTTGCAAAGTTGTCCGGCGGTGCGGACGGGTGGAGGAAATCGTCTGTGGGTGGTCGTCAATCGCTGCGGCGCGGCACCAGCCGCTGGCGCAGTGCGCCCAGTTGCTGCGTCAGCGCCTGCAACTCGGGCAGCGTGCACTGCGTGCTCTGCAGCACGCAGGCGGGAATCTTTTCAGCCGCATCGCGCAGTGCCCGGCCTTGCGGGGTGAGCGTGATGCGCACGCGCCTCTCGTCCTGCGCATCGCGCACCCGCTCCAGCAGGCCTGCGCCTTCCAGGCGCTTGAGCAACGGGGTCAGCGTGCCCGAATCCAGATACAGCTGTTCGCCGATCTCGGACACGGTCAGGCCGTCGCGCTCCCACAGCACCAGCATCACCAGGTACTGCGGATAGGTCAGGCCGATGCCATCGAGCAGGGGCTTGTACAGCTTGGTCATGGCCAGCGATGCCGAGTACAGCGCGAAGCAGACCTGGTTGTCCAGGCGCAGAAGCTCGGAGCTGTCGAGAGGAAGGGGGTGGCTGCTGGGCATGGGTTGAATTATTGCTGTCAATTAAATTGTGCACAACTTAATTTGAAAAACCCCTTCGGATCGGAAGGTGAAGATCCGCAGGGGTCGAGGGACCGAGGGGGCCTATCGGCCCGTGAAGCGCGCGGGGCGTTTTTCGATGAAGGAGCGCACGCCCTCGGCCGCATCCTCGCTGCTGGCCAGGCGCTGCTGCACGGGAATGAAATCGGCCACGGCGGCGGCCTGGCCCAGCTCGATGGCCTTGAGCACATTGAGCCGCGTGGCCACCACGGCCTGCGGGGCCTGGGCGGCAATGCGCTCGGCAATGCGCAGCGCCTCGGCCAGCTCCTCACCGGCCGGCACCACCTTCTGCACGAAGTTCAGGCGATAGGCCTCGGCGCTGTCGAATTCGTCGGCCGTCAGCAGGTGCAGCATGGCATTGCCCACGCCCGCACGTTCGGCCATGCGCAGCGTGGCGCCGCCCGTGGGCATGATGCAGCGCTGCACCTCCAGCTGGGAAAAGCGGCAGTCGTCGGCCGCGACCACGATGTCGGCGCCCAGCATCAGCTCGATGCCCACCGTGAAGCAGATGCCCTTGACGGCCACCACCATGGGCTTGGCGCGGCGCCGGTAGCCGACCAGGCCGTAGTCGTGCGGCTCCACCAGGCCTTGCGGGATGGCCTTCCTGCCCGAGCGCAGGTACTCCGCCATCACCGGCAGGTCCAGCCCCGCCGTGAAATGGCTGCCGAACGCATGCAGCACGCCCACGCGCAATTGCGGGTCGTCGTCCAGCCGGGTATAGGCCTCGGCCAGCTGCTGGAACATGGGGGGCGTCCAGCCGTTGCGCTTGGCGGGACGGTTGATGCCGATCAGCAGCACATGGCCGCGCACTTCGCAGCTGATGCAGCCTTCGGGCGGCGGGGTGGGGGTGTTGATGTCCATGCGTGTCTCCTGCGCATGGACCTTAGAGCAGGCCAGGGATGGGTGCAGTCGCGCAGAGGACGGTTGAAAACGAAATGAATATCTAAGCAATGCTTTCGTTTTCTGAGGTTTGGGAAGCTGATCGATGAAAATCGATAAGTTCGTTTCGATTCATTGCCAGCGCCATTGCCGATCGATAAGATCGAAACCATGCTTTCGATTTCATTGAAGCCATGAAGATCTCCATCGACTCTGTGGATGCACTCGGTGACGCGGTATGGGCCGTTCGCAAGGCGCGGCGCTTGCGCCAGGACGATGCAGCAGGCGCCGCAGGCGTGAGCCATGTCTTTGTGCGGGACGTGGAGCGCGGCAAGCCCACGGTCCAGTTTGGGCGCGTGCTGCAACTGCTGTCCGAACTGGGAATCGAGGTGCTCATTGACCTTCCCGAGGGAACCGAGCAGGCCTATCTGCAGCGCCGCCAGGCCAGGCTGCCATCTGAGTCCCATGGTTCCCACGAGTACCGAACGCGCCAGGGCGCACCGGACGGAGGGCCAGCCGCTGAAGTCAGGGAGGAGCCCGGTGTCCGCGACTCGGACGATGCGTTCTTCCGCACCGCCTTCGAAAAGAACAGGCCGTGACCGCACGCATCCTGGACGTATTCATCAACGGCCGGCTTGCCGGAAAGCTGGTCGAAAACAGGGATGTCTGGGGCTTTGCCTATGAGGAGGAGTGGATGGGCGACCCTCGCGCTTTCCCATTGGCGCCCGGCATTTCCTTGGCAAAGCGCAGGCACATCGACGGATCTACGCACCGCAGCGTCCAATGGTTCTTCGACAACCTGCTGCCCGAGGAAGCACTGCGCAGTGCGATCAGCAAAGAGCTGGAGGTGAATGAGCACGATGCCTTCGGCCTGTTGCAGGCCCTTGGCGCGGAATCGGCCGGATCCCTGGTCCTGCTGCCGCCTGGGGCGGGTGCAGCCGAGCGCGGCGCAAGGAGGCTGGAGTTCGGCGAACTGTCACTAAGACTCAGGAACTTGCCGCGCACATCCTTGCATGCCGGATCACCCAAGCGCATGTCCCTGGCTGGAGCGCAGCACAAAATGGTGGTGCTGTACGACGAGAAAACCGCTCGCCTGCAGGAACCCTTCCAAGGGACGGCTTCCAGCCATATCCTCAAGCCGGACTCCACGGCCGAAGGCTATCCGCACTCGACCGTCAACGAGGCCTTCACCATGAAGCTTGCCGGGCGCCTGGGGCTTGATGTGCCGCCGGTACACCTGCTGTACACGCCCGAGCCGGCCTATGTCATCAACCGCTTTGACCGCGTGTTTGATGAAGCGTCCCAAGAGTGGCTGCGACTGCATGTGGTGGATGCCTGCCAACTGCTCGACCTGGCCCGGACTTTCAAATATCAAGGAGCCAGCATCCAGACACTGGCGTCGTTGATGGACCGCTGCCGCGAAAAGGCGCACGCCCGGATGGGCATCTATCAGTGGCTGCTGTTCAACACCCTGGTGGGCAACAGCGACAGTCATCTGAAGAATCTGTCGTTCCTGGTGGACCGGGGCGGCGTCAGGCTGGCGCCGTTCTACGATCTCCTGAGCACCGCCGTCTATCACACGCGGGCTTACGCCGATGAACATGCGGTATGGCCACAGGAGCGGCTGACGGTTCCGCTTGCGGGTGCGGCCTTCTTTGCCGACGTGACCTACGGAAAGCTGCTGGCCGCAGGTACGGCCTTGGGCCTGACCCAGAGCACAAGCGGACGTGTGCTCGACAGGATGCTTGGCATGCTGGCTCCGCAGGCCGATACGTTGATCGCAGAATTCGAGGCTGGCCAGCTCCACCAGCCTGCCGACTCTGCAATGGACCATTCCACAAGAAGTGCCCACCTGAGAATGCTCAGGTCGATACGTCACATCGTCATCGAGGACATGCTGGCGCTGGTGCGCAAAACCAAGTAGCGCGCGGCCACCAAAACAAAAGGCGAAGGCCAGCCTGAGCTGCCTTCGCCTTCGCTTGGCCTTGGGGGCGGTGTATCAGTAGCTGTACACGCCGCGGCCCGTCTTGCGGCCCAGGCGGCCGGCGGCCACCATTTCCTTGAGCAGGGGGCAGGGACGGTACTTGCTGTCGCCGAATTCCTTGAGGTAGACCTCCATCACGGCCAGGCACACGTCCAGGCCGATCATGTCGGCCAGGGCCAGCGGGCCGATGGGCTGGTTGCAGCCCAGCTTCATGCCGGCGTCAATGTCCTCGGCCGATGCCAGGCCTTCGGCCAGCACGAAGAAGGCCTCGTTGATCATGGGCACCAGGATGCGGTTGACCACGAAGCCGGGGGCATTCTTCACGGTGATGGGGCTCTTGCCCAGGCGCTCGGACAGTTCCTTGACCGTGGCGTGCGTCTCGTCGCTGGTCTGCAGGCCGACGATGATCTCCACCAGCGCCATCATGGGCACGGGGTTGAAGAAGTGCATGCCGATGAACTTGTCGGCACGGCCCGTCACGGCGGCCAGCTGGGTGATGGAGATGGACGAGGTGTTGGTGGCGACGATGACGTCGGCATCCAGCAGGGCGTCCAGCTGCTTGAGGATCTTGACCTTGAGCTCGTAGTTCTCGGTGGCGGCCTCGATGACCAGCTGCGCGCCCTTGAGCGCCGCGTAGTCGGTCGATGTCTTGATGCGGGCCAGGGCGGCGGCCTTGTCGGCCTCGGTCAGCTTTTCCTTCTTGATCAGGCGGTCCAGGCTGCCCGAGACGGTGGCCACGCCCTTCTGGACGGCGGCATCGGAGATGTCCACCATGACCACGTCGATGCCCGATACCGCGCAGGCCTGCGCGATGCCGTTGCCCATGGTGCCTGCGCCGATGATGCCTACGGTTTGAATTGCCATGACTGTCAGTCTCCTCAAACGAACAAAGTGAATGCGAACGTGAATGCGATCCAGCGATCGTAGCGGGATTCGGAGCATCCACCGGGTTTGCCCCGGCTTGCGGCGCCGCGCAGGCGACTGCAACAGTGGATGGCTACACCGCAGGGGAGGGGGAGGCATGCTGGACTACATCGTGATCGGAGGCGGCTCGGCGGGCTCGGTGCTGGCCGGGCGGCTCAGCGAGGATGCGCAGACGCAGGTGGCGCTGCTGGAGGCCGGGCCGGCCGACTCCAGCGTGCTCATCCACTGTCCGGCGGGCATGGCCGCCATGGCCAAGGGCGGGCGCCACAGCTGGGGCCTGTCCACCGTGCCCCAGCCGGGCCTGGGCGGGCGGCGTGGCCACCAGCCGCGCGGCAAGGTGCTGGGCGGCTCCAGCGCGGTCAACGCCATGGTCTATGTGCGCGGCCAGCCGGCCGACTACGACCACTGGGCGGCCCAGGGCAACCCGGGCTGGAGCTGGAGCGAGGTGCTGCCCTATTTCCTGCGCGCCGAACACAACGAACGCGGCGCCGATGCCTGGCACGGCACGGGCGGGCCGCTGAACGTGGCCGAGCTGCGCGATCCCAACCCGTTGTCCCGGGCCTTCGTGCAGGCGGGCGTGCAGGCCGGCCATGCGCACAACGCGGATTTCAACGGCCAGGCGCAGGAGGGCGTGGGCCTGTACCAGGTCACCCAGCGCGACGGCGAGCGCCACCACGTCGCCAAGGCCTATCTGGCGCCGCACCGTGCCAGGCCCAATCTGCGCGTGGAAACGGGTGCCCAGGTGCTGCGCATTCTGTTCGAGGGCCGGCGCGCCGTGGGCGTGGAGTACCTGCAGGGCGGTACGGTGCAGCAACTGCACTGCCGGCGCGAGGTGCTGCTTTGCGGCGGCGCACTGCTGTCGCCGCAGCTGCTGATGCTGTCTGGCGTGGGGCCGGGCGATCACCTGCGTTCGCTGGGCATCGATGTGGTCCACCACCTGCCCGGCGTGGGCGCCCATCTGCATGACCACCCGGATGTGGTGCTGGTGGTCGATGGCGCGCAGCTGACCGACAGCTTCGGCCTGTCACTGGGCGGTGCGCGCAGATTGCTGGCCGCCGTGGGCCAATGGCGCAGCCAGCGGCGCGGCATGCTGACCACCAACTTTGCCGAGGCGGGCGGCTTCATCCGCAGCAGCCCTGGCGAGGCTGCGCCCGACCTGCAGCTGCACTTCGTGGTGGCCAAGCTGGTGGACCATGGGCGCAAGACGGTCTGGGGCCACGGCTATTCCCTGCATGTCTGCGTGCTGCAGCCGGCCAGCCGGGGCAGCCTGCGCCTGGCCAGTGCCGACCCGCTGGCCCTGCCGCTGGTGGATCCGGCCTTTTTCTCCGACGCGCAGGACCTGCGGCGCATGGTGAACGGCGTGCGCCGCGCCCGCGAGATCCTGGCCCAGCCGGCGCTGGCGGCCCTGGGCGGGCGCGAGATGCCGGCCTCGGCCGGCGCGCAGGACGATGCGGGCATCGAGGCCTTCATCCGCAGCCATGCCGACACCATCTACCACCCCGTGGGCAGCTGCCGCATGGGGCCGGGGCCCATGGACGTGGTCGATGCGCAGCTGCGTGTCTACGGCCTCAAGGGCCTGCGCGTGGTCGATGCCTCGGTCATGCCGCGCATCGTCAGCGGCAACACCAATGCGCCCACGGTGATGATCGCGGAGAAGGCGGTGGAAATGATCCGCGCCGCAGCGCGCTGAAGAACGGCCGGATCTCAGGCCCTGAAGCGCCTGCGCGTCATCGCCAGCGCAAACCAGTAGGCCGCCACCGTGGTGGCGGCCAGCACCAGGCCGTGGCGCAGCGGGTGGGCCGGCCACTCGTCCATGAACAGCGGGCGCACCAGCTCCACGGCATTGGTCAGCGGCAGCCAGTCCGAGGCCAGGCGCACGGCCTCGGGCAGCTGCTCGCGCGGGAAGAACACGCCGGACAGGAACATCATGGGCGTGAGCACCAGGGTGAAGTAGTAGGTGAAGAAGTCATAGCCCTTGGCCAGGGCGTTGAAGATCAGCGCGATGCTGGAGAACATGATGCCCACGCACAGCAGCACGGGCCAGGCCACCAGCAGCCTGGGCGAATGGCTGATGCCCAGCGCCAGCATCACGCCCAGGATGGCGGTGACCGTGAACAGCGCCTTGAAGGCGGCCCAGAGCATCTCGGCCAGCAGCACGCTGTCCAGGCTGATGGGCGCGTTCATGATGCCGTCCCAGGTCTTTTGCACATGCATGCGCGAGAAGGCCGAGTACAGCGCCTCGAAGCTGGCGGCATTCATGGCGCTCATGCAGATGGAGCCGCTGGCCAGGAACAGGATGTAGGGCACCTGCCGGCCCGTGGTGCCCACGGTGACCTCGCCCACCAAGGCGCCCATGCCGTAGCCGAAGGCCACCAGCCACATCAGCGGCTCGGCGATGTTGCCGATCAGGCTGGGCAGGGCCAGCTTGCGCCACACCAGCAGGTTGCGCAGGAACACCGGCCACCAGCGCAGCGACAGGTCGGGGGGGCGCCAGATGCTGGGGGTGTCCGATGCGGGTTCGGTCATGGTGGTTCAGCCGTCGGTTCTGATCTGTCGGCCGGTGAGCTTGAGGAACAGGTCCTCCAGGTTGGCCGGGCGGTGCAGGGTGCGCAGGTGGCTGTGCGCGGCCAGCGCCTGCAGCAGCGGGCGCGCGTCGTGCGTATAGAAGAAGACGGTGTCGCCACTGACCTCGGTGCGCCCGGCCAGGGGGCGCAGTGCCGTGTCATGCGCCAGGCCCAGGGCGCCGTTGCCGTAGGCCTCGACCACTTCGGGCTCCAGGTGCTCGGCGATGAGTTCGCGCGGGCGGCCTTCGGCGATCTTGCGGCCGTGGTCCAGCACCAGCAGCCGGGAGCACAGGCGCTCGGCCTCGTCCATGAAATGCGTGGTCAGCAAGATGGCCTTGCCCTGCTGCAGCAGCCACTGCAGACGCTCCCAGATCAGGTGGCGTGCCTGCGGGTCCAGGCCCGTGGTGGGTTCGTCCAGCAGCAGCAGGCGCGGGTCGTTGACCAGGGCGCGCGCCAGGGACAGGCGCCGTTTCATGCCGCCGGACAACTCGCCCGGCCTGGCCGCGGCCTTGTGCGACAGCGCCGCGAAGTCCAGCAGCTGCGGTATGCGGTCACGCATCTGCGCCGTACCCAGTCCGAAGTAGCGCGCGTAGACGCCCAGGTTTTCCGCGCAGCTGAAGTCGGGGTCCAGCGTGTCGTTCTGCGAGACCACGCCCAGCCGCGCCTTGATGGCCAGTGCATCGGCAGGCATGTGCAGCGGCGGCGAGCCGTCTTCGGGGTGGTAGAGAACATGGCCCGCATCGGGTGCCGTCAGGCCCAGGCAGATGCGCAGCGTGGTGGTCTTGCCCGCGCCATTGGGGCCGATCACGCCCAGGCATTCGCCGGGAGCGATGGAAAAGGACAGGTCATCGACCACCGTGGTGTCGCCGTAGCGCTTGCGCAGGTTCAGGGCGTCGAAGAGCGCGGGCATGGAGCGTTTTCCTGGGGTCCGGGGCTAGCGCGCAGGCTTGGCGGCCAGTGCGGGCCTGGCCGGCGCATCCGGCGTCTCCGGCGTCTCCGATACAGCTGGCGCATCGGCGCAGGCCTGCTGCTGCGGCGGGCTCAGCCGCACCTGCGTCCAGCAGTCACGCCCGCGGCGCTTGGCAGCGTAGAGGGCGGCATCGGCGGCGGGCAGCAGCATTTCCAGGCGCAGGCCGTCCCAGACCTGGGGCGCGTGGGCGCAGCCGGCACTGAAGCGGACTTCGAAGCCCAGCGTCTGCGTCGAGGCCTGCAGCAGCGCGGACTGCAGCCGGGTGCACAGGGTGTCCACACCGTCGTCCGTGGTGTAGAGCAGCAGGCAGAACTCCTCGCCGCCCCAGCGCGCAGCGATTTCGTCACTGCGCAATTGCTGCTGCAGCAGGCGGGCGAAGAGGCACAGCGTACGGTCGCCCGTGGCATGGCCGTATTCGTCGTTGACATGCTTGAAGTGGTCCAGGTCCAGCATCACCAGGGCCAGGGCCTGCCGGTGGCGCTGGGCATGCGCCAGCATGGCGGGGGCGCGCTCCAGCAGGGCGCGGCGGTTGGGCAGGCCGGTGAGCATGTCCTGCAAGGCCATGTCGCGCAGCTGCTGGTTGGTCTCGTCGCGCCAGGCCACCAGCACGGCCACCATCAGCAGCGTGCTGCTCAACGTGACCAGCAGGGCGAATATCTGGTTGGCGCCGCTGTCGGCCGTGAAGCTGGGCAGGAAGGGCGTGGCCAGGGCCAGGTAGCTGCGCACCAGAAGTACCAGCCCCATGAAGACGGCCACGCCGCACATCAGATAGCGCCAGCTGCGTGCCACGGGGCGGCGTGGCGCCAGGCACAGGCCGGCCAGCGCCAGCAGGCTCAGTCCGTGGGCGGCGCTGAACCAGCCGGTGCGCAAGGACAAGTGGGGCAGCAGCAGGGTGAAGCCCAGCGGCCCCAGAAAGCACAGCGCGATCAGGCCGCGTTCCAGCCAGGGCGGCCGGGTCCCCAGCCATTCGCGCAAGGCGCGCGCCATCTGCCACTGTGCCGATGCCGCGCAGGCTGCTGCGCCCAGCGACAGCAGTTCGCGCGAGAGCAGGCCTTGCGGCAGGCGGCTGGCGATGAGGATGAAGATCCAGGCCCCGGCCTGGATCAGGAAGAAATGCTGGGCATGGCGCGCGGCACCGCTGACGCGCCGCCCCATGGCCAGCGGCAGGGCGGCCGACATGGCCATCATGTTGAGGGCCACGACCGAGGTCATGGAGAAAAAATCCAGGGTGGGCAGCGTGGATGGCATGTGCGTCCCTGGATGGCGGTGCGAAGCGGGGCCCTTGGAAGAAGGTGGCCGGTGGCGGGGCGCTACTGGAACGCCACCTCCGCGAAGCTGCGCAGCTTGCGGCTGTGCAGGCGCTGGGTGCCGCCCTCGCGCAGGATGTCGATGGCGCGCATGCCGATGCGCAGATGCTGGTCCACGCGCTCGCGGTAGAAGTGGTTGGCCATGCCGGGCAGCTTGATCTCGCCGTGCAGCGGCTTGTCGGACACGCACAGCAGCGTTCCATAGGGCACGCGGAAGCGGAAGCCGTTGGCCGCGATGGTGGCGCTTTCCATGTCCAGCGCCACGGCGCGGCTCTGGCTGAAGCGCAGCTGGGGCAGGTTGTTGGGCAGCAGCTCCCAGTTGCGGTTGTCGGTGCTGGCCACGGTGCCGGTGCGCATGATGCGCTTGAGGTCGGGCCCGTCCATCTGCGTGACGTCGGCCACGGCCTGCTGCAGGGCCAGCTGGATCTCGGCCAGCGCGGGAATGGGCACCCACAGCGGCAGCTCCTCGTCCAGCACATGGTCCTCGCGCACATAGGCGTGGGCCAGCACGTAGTCGCCCAGCTGCTGGCTGTTGCGCAGGCCCGCGCAGTGGCCCAGCATCATCCAGGCGTGCGGGCGCAGCACGGCAATGTGGTCGGTGATGGTCTTGGCATTGGCCGGCCCCACGCCGATGTTGACCATGGTGATGCCGCTGTGGTCGGCGCGCACCAGGTGGTAGGCCGGCATCTGCGGCAGGCGCGGCGGCGGCGTGCCCAGCTCGTCATTGGGCTGGGCCGGCAGGCCGGTGCGGCGCGTGACCACGTTGCCGGGCTCGATGAAGGCCACGTACTCGCTGTCCTCCCGGGCCATCTCGGCGTGGCCCAGGCGGATGAACTCGTCGATGTAGAACTGGTAGTTGGTGAACAGCACGAAGTTCTGGAACCACTCCGGCTGGGTGCCCGTGTAGTGGCGCAGCCGGTGCAGCGAATAGTCCACGCGCGGGGCCGTGAACAGCGACAGCGGCAGGGCCTCGCCCGGCTGGGGGCGCCAGGTGCCGTTGGCGATGCCGTCGTCCATGGCCTCGAGGTCGGGCAGGTCGAACACATCGCGCATCAGCTGCCGGCGCTCGCGCGACAGCGTGCCTTCGATGTGGTCGTTCTCGGCAAACGAGAAGTGGATGGGGATGGGCTTGTCGCTCAGGCCCACTTCCAGCGGCACGCCGTGGCTCTTGATCAGCAGGCGGAACTGCTCGGCGTAGTAGCGCGAGAACAGGTCGGGCCGCGTGAGCGTGGCCTCGTGCGTGCCCGGCCCCTCGACAAAGCCGTAGGCCAGCTGCGTGTCCGCGCGTGACACGGTGGCCGTATGCATGCGCACGAAGGGGTAGTAGGCGTGGACGGGGGCGGCCGGGGTTTCACCGGAGACGAAGCGCTGCATGTTCGTGCGCAGGTGCTCTATCTGCTCGCGGTAGATCTGCTGTACATGCTCCAGGGCCCGCTGGGGGTCGGTGTGCAAGGTGGCTGCGGCCCTTGAGGCCTGCGAGGGGTTGTGAAGCGAAACCATGGGCTATTGTCGTTGGACTGGATGACTGTTGTGCAACTGCCAGGCGCGCGCTCTGTCGGCCGGCATGGGCGGCGCCACAAGGTACCCCTGCATCATGCCGCAGCCCAGGTCGCGCAAAAGCTCCAATTGGGCAGGTGTTTCCACGCCTTCAGCGACGATGTCCAGATGCAGGCTGTGGCCCATCTGCACGATGGCGGTGACGATGGCCGTGTCGTCCTCGCTATCGGGCACGTCGGCGATGAAGGACCGGTCTATCTTGAGCTGGTTGATGGGGTGGCGGCGCAGATAGGCCAGCGAGGAATAGCCGGTGCCGAAGTCGTCGATGGCCAGGCCCACGCCCAGGGCCTGCAGCGCCTGCAAGGTGTCCTGCACCTGGCCGCTGGTGTGCATCAGCGTGGACTCTGTCAGCTCGATGTGCAGCCAGCGCGCTTCCAGGCCGGTTTCCTCCAGCACCAGGGCCACCTCGCGCGCCATGTTGCGCTGGCGAAATTCCAGCGCGGAGACATTCACGGACAGGGGTACGGGCCGCAGCCCCTCGTCCTGCCACTGGCGAGCCTGGCGGCAGGCCTCGCGCAGCACCCAGTGGTCTATGGCCGAGATCAGGCCGCGCGCCTCGGCAAAGCCGATGAACTCGCCGGGCAGCACCAGGCCGCGCTGCGGGTGGCGCCAGCGCACCAGGGCCTCGAAGCCCGCCAGCCGGCCATCGGCCGTGAAGGTCTGGGGCTGGTAGTGCAGCTCGAACTCGCCGCGCTCCAGCGCGCCGCGCAGTTGCTGCTCCTGCATCAGCATCTGGGTGGCCTGGCCGCCGTGGGCGGGTGCGTAGAACTGCAGGTTGCGCCGGCCGCTGTCCTTGGCCGTGTGCGTGGCGCTTTCGGCGCGGTTGAGCAGTTCCTCGGCGCTTTTTCCGTCGCCCGGGTACATGGCGATGCCCATGCATGGCGAGACCACCAGCGGCGTGCCGTCGATGGTGCAGGGTGCCTCGATGATGCGTTGCAGGTGCCTGGCCTGGGTCTCGGTCTCCTGCGGATCGGGATCATCGGTGAGCACGACCACGAATTCGTCGCCGCCCACGCGCGCCACCAGATCATGGGCGCGCACGCTGCCGCGCAGGCGCTGGGCGACCTCGCACAGCAGCAGGTCGCCGGCCTGGTGGCCCAGCGAGTCGTTGATGGTCTTGAAATGGTCCAGGTCGATGAGGAGCACGGCCAGCGTGCGCTGCTTGACCGAGGCCAGCGACAGCGCCTGGCGCAGCATCTGGATCAGGCGCACCCGGTTGGGCAACTGGGTCAGCTGGTCGTGCTGGGCCAGGAAGTCCATGCGCTCCTGGGCCAGCTGGCGCAGCGTGATGTCGCGCACCAGCACGATGCGGTAGGGCCCGCCCTCGGCCGGCATGGTCTTGGCCTCTATCTCCACGGGGATGCGGTGGCCGTCCTTGTGCTGGATGGCGCCGTCGAAACGGTCCTCGCGGCCGCTGCGCATGTACTGCAGCGCGTAGAGGCGGAATTCCGGGCAGATGTAGTCGAGGATGGGGCGGCCGATCAGCTCGTCCAGCGTGTAGCCGGCCAGGCGGGACAGGGCCTCGTTGCCGTCGATGATGAGGCCGTCGCGGTGCATGACGATGGCCTCGGTCGTGACCTCGGTGAACTTGCGCATGCGCTCTTCGCTGTCACGCACCTTCTGCGCCACATGGTGGTGGTGGCTCACGTCGGTGATCTGCACCACGGCGCCCTGCAGCCGGCCCTGCTCGAAGTGCGGCATCAGCAGCGACTCGATATGGCGCGGCGGTCCATCCGGCTGGGGCACTTCGCGCTCGTAGCGCACATGCTCGCCGTGCAGGCCGCGCTCCACCTGCGGCGCGATGAGCTGCCACACGGCCTCGCCCACGATCTCGCGCACGGTCTTGCCCACGGCCTCGGCGGGCGTCAAGCCGAAATTGCGTGCGTAGTTGATGTTGGCGAAGCGGCAGCGCAGCGTGCGCGCATCGAAATAGGCCAGCATGGCCGGAGCCGTGTCTGCTATCAGCCGCAACAGCGCATCATCGGGCCCCGTGTCTTGCGCATCGATGTTCTCTGGCATGCGTCCCCCTCGCTGGGGATTTATAGCGGAATCGCAGAGATTTTGATAGCGCTCTTGTGCGAGGGTGAGCGGCCGCTGACGCGTGGGGGCGCGTGCGGCTGTCGGGCATCAGGGGCCGCCGTGGCGGCCTGTCTTTTTTTTGCAGCGCCGCATCAAGGGCAGGCGCGGCCGGGCGCGGTGCGGCGCAGTGTGGTAGCCCTTGCGGGCGCCTTACTTGAGCAGTTCCTGCACCTGGCCCAGCGCGGCCTGGGCGCATTTGTCGTCCAGGTGGCCGCCAGGCGCGCCGCCGATGCCCACGGCGCCGATCACCTCGTTGCCCACCTTCACCGGCAGCCCGCCGCCCAGCAGCAGGTAGCCGGGAATGTTCACCAGGTTGGCGGCGCCGGGGTTCTTCTGCGCGCCTTCCATGATGGCCAGCGTGCTGTTCTTGGCCGATGCGGCCGTATAGGCCTTCAGACGGCTGGCCTCCAGCGTGTGGGGGCCGGCATTGTCGGCGCGCTGCACGGCGCGCACGGTGCCGGCACGGTCCACCACGGTGGCGGTGACGGCATAGCCGTCGGCGGCGCAGGCGGCCACGCTGCGTGCGGCGATCTGGTTGGCCAGCTCCAGCGACATGTTCTTTTCCGTGCGCACGGCCTCGGCCTGGGCGGCGGTGGCGATCAGGCCCAGGGTCAGGGCAGCGAGGGTGGCGAGCTTGGTGGCGTGGCGTTGCATGGTCTTCTCCTTGGGGGTCGGTACGGCCCGGGCCACAAGCCCGGACGGCATGCATGCACTGTAGAAAATGCCGCCGCCGCGCACCATTCGGACGGCTACGCGCGGCGCTGCGTAGAAATACGGAGAAGCCAGGCGCGCTGCTGGGCGAGGAGGTGGCGCTTCAGGCGCCTGCCGCCGTGTCCGCCAGGCTGGCGTAGCGGCGTATGAGCTGGGCCAGGCTGGGCGCCTCCAGCTTGGCGAAGAGGTTGGCGCGGTGCGTTTCCACCGTGCGCGGCGACAGCTCCAGGCTGCGGCCTATCTCCTTGTTGGTCAGGCCCTGCACGATCAGCGCCAGCACCTCGCGCTCGCGTGCCGAGAGCTGGGCGAAGCGCTGCTGCGCATCGCGGTCGGCCTGCTGGCGTTCGCGCGACTGCACATGCTGGCGCACGGCGCCTTGCAGCGCGTCGATCAGCACCTCGTCGTCCACGGGCTTTTCCAGGAACTCGGCCGCGCCGGCCTTGAAGGCGCGCCGGCACATGTCCACCGTGCCATGGCCGGTGAGCATGATCACGGGCTGGTCCACGCCCTGCTCCACCAGCCGGCCCAGCAGGGCCAGCCCGCCGATGCCGGGCATGCGCACGTCCATCACGATGGCGCCTATGCCCTGACGGTCCAGCCCTTCGAGAAAGGCCAGCGGATCGGCCCAGCACTGCACGCGCAGGCCCACGGTGCCGATCAGCAGGGCCAGGCTGTCGCGCACGGCCTCGTCGTCATCGACCAGATGGATCAGCGGGGACAGGTCTTGGGCAGGCGCGGCAGTCATGGGTTCGGTGGTGGTGGTGTGGATGCGGTGGGGGCGGCGCGTGCCGTGGATGCATTGGCGCATGCACTGGCGCACGCCGCAGGCAGCAGCAGCTCGAAGCGGGCTCCGCTGCCCGGTCCCGAGGCGGCCAGCTCCAGGCTGCCGCCCATGGATTCGGCCAGGCTCTGGCTCAACGTCAGGCCCAGGCCCAGCCCCTGGGCGCGGCCCGTGGCAAACGGGGTGAACAGGCGCTGGCGCATCTCGGGCGCCACGCCGGGTCCGCTGTCCTGCACCGCCACCAGCAGGCGGGTGTCGCGTCGTTCCAGTTCCACCCGCAGATGGCGTGTTGCGGGCGGCTGCTCGTCCATGGCCTGCAATGCATTGACCAGCAGGTTGTGCAGTATTTGCTGCACGGCCACGGGGTCGGCCTGGGCGGCGGGCAGATCGGCGGCCTGCACTTTCATCTGCACCTTGACCTGGACCTGGCGGCGCCGCAGCTCGGGCTCCAGCAGATAAAGCGCTTCGGCAACGGCCTGGTTCAGATCCAGCGGCTCGGCCTGGGGCGCAAGCCCCGGTTGCTCCACCAGGCGGCGCAGCCGGCCTACCACGGCGGACGCACGCTTGGCCTGCTCGGCCGCCTGCGTCATGGCCTGGCGGGCGGCGTCCATCTCGGGCGGGTCCTCGGCCAGCAGTCGGCGCGCGGCCTGGCTGTTGGACAGCACGGCCGTCAGCGGCTGGTTCAGCTCATGCGCCATGCCTGCGGCCAGTTCGCCCAGCGTATTGAGCCGCGCCACCTGGCCCAGCTGCAGCAACTGCTCGGCGCGGCGGCGGGCCACGCGCTGGCGCAGCAGGGCGCGCAGCGCGGCCACGGCCAGCGCACAGCCCAGGGCCCAGCCCAGCATGGCCGTCCAGGGCAGCACCGAGGCGTCCAGCGGCTGGCGCAGGTACAGCACCAGCGGCTGGCTGGGTGAGGCCAGGGTCTTGCTCACCTCCCAGGACCATGTGTTCCAGCCTGGCGAGCCGGTGTTGCCTGGCTGGATCAGGAATTCCTGCCCACCCAGGGCCAGCCAGGCGCGCACCGGACTGGTGGCCGGTGGCATGGGCCATTCGTCGGCGGGAATGGTGGCTCGCAGGTCCAGCAGCAATGCATAGCTGGCCGGCAGCCCGGCCTGCACCAGGTACAGGCGGCCCCGGGCCAGATCGGCCAGGGCCAGTTCGGCATGGCCGCTGGCCTGGGAGCGGCGCTCGGCCTCGGCCATGCCGTGCGGCCAGGGCGCGGGCCAGGACTCGCCTGCGGCGGCCGAGCGGCGCGCCACATCCAGCACCTGCGGATACAGGCGCGGCAACTGCTTCCACGAGGCCTGGTCGGGCGCGGGCTGGCGCGGCTGCAGCAGCGCCAGCGTGCCCAGGATGGCATCGTGCTGCACCATGCGCTGGCTCAGCAGCCGGTGGGCAATGCGGGCATCGGTATCGAAGACCTCGCGCAGCGACTGCAGGCGAGCGTGCGCCAGCCAGGCCGCGCCGCAGCCTGCGGCCACGGCCCAGGCCAGCACCCACCCCGCTGATCGCTGCCATCCATTCATGGCGCGGATTCTGGCATGCGGCCCGCGCAGGCAGTGGTCTAATCCGCAGCACCCCCACCTATCGCAGCGCAGCATGGCCGAGTCCACTCCATCCACCGCCAACGCACCCGACTGGATGGCGCCGCACAGCCTGCTGCGCATCTCGGTCGTTGTGGCGCTGCTGACCATCGTGCTCAAGACCCTGGCCTGGTGGCTCACGGGCTCGGTGGGCCTGCTGTCGGACGCGCTCGAATCCTTCGTCAACCTTGCCGGTGCCGTGTTCGCCCTGACCATGGTCACCATCGCCAAGCGGCCGGCCGACACCGATCATCCCTATGGGCACCACAAGGCCGAGTACTTCTCTGCGGGCTTCGAGGGCATCCTGGTCATCGGAGCCAGCCTGGCCATTGGCTGGGCGGCGCTGGCGCGGCTGTGGAACCCGCAGCCGCTGGAGCAGCTGGGCTGGGGCCTGGCGCTGTCCGTGGCCAGCTCTGCCCTCAACGGCCTGCTGGCCGTGGCCATGCTGCGCTCGGCGCGCCAGCACCGCTCCATGGCGCTGGAGGGCGATGCCCGCCATCTGCTCACCGATGTCTGGACCTCGGCCGGCGTGGTCATCGGCCTGATGGGCGCAGCGCTCACAGGCTGGCTGTGGCTGGACGCGGCCGTGGCCATGGGGGTTGCGATCAACATCTGCGTGCAGGGCGCGCAACTGGTCTGGCAGTCTTCCCAGGGCCTGATGGACCAGGCCCTGGACGCGCCCGAGCGCCTGCGCATCGACGCCGTTCTGGACCGCCATGCGCACCGCGCGCATGGCGTGGTCTTTGACAACATCTCCAGCCGGCGCGCCGGCGAGCGCAGCTTTGCCGACCTGCACATGCATGTGCCCGGCGACTGGAGCGTGGCCCGCGCCGCGCGGCTGCGCACCGAGATCGAGGCCGAACTGCTGAAGGCCGTGCCCGGCCTGTATGCGCGCATAGAGCTGCTGCCCCTGGGCATGCAGACCGCCATGGAAGCCGCCATTGAGGCGGCAGGCCAGGCGGACACTTCTTCCCCATCCACCGACAAGAACCCGAACCCCGAACCATGATCAGCATCCTGCAGCGCGTGAAACAGGCCCGCGTGGAAATCGATGGCCAGGTCGCCGGCAGCATAGGCCCCGGCCTGCTGGCCCTGGTCTGCGCAGAGCGCGGCGACACCGAGGCCGAGGCCGACAAGCTGCTGGCCAAGATGCTCAAGCTGCGCATATTTGCCGACGACGCGGGCAAGATGAACCGCAGTGTGCAGGACCTGGACGGGCAGGGCGGCTGCGGCGGCCTGCTCATCGTCAGCCAGTTCACGCTGGCGGCCGACACCGGCGGCGGCAACCGCCCCAGCTTCACGCGCGCCGCGCCACCGGCCGAGGGAGAGCGCCTGTACGACTACATCGTGCAGCGGGCGCGCGCCCTGCACCCGGAAGTCGCCACGGGCCGCTTCGGCGCCGACATGCAGGTGCACCTGCTCAACGACGGGCCCGTGACCATCCCGCTGTCGATAGCTCCGGCCACCGCGGCATAGCGCGCCGCAGACCTGCTGTTCTGGGGCGGATTCTGGCGCGATCTGCGAGCGCGGCCTGGTCGGAACATGCCTGCAAAGCCCGTATTCTTGCGGCCTCAGCATTCATCGACAGACCGACGACCATGAAGAACCATCCGTTCAAAGCCTCCACCCTGGCCCTTGCCATGAGCATGGCCCTGGCGTGGAGCGGCGCGGCCGGCGCCGACACCCTCAAGAAGCCCGCGCTGGACGCGCTGGCCCAGGCGCAGCCGGCACCTACCGACTTCGCCAGCTTCCTGAAGCAGGCCGCGGCCGCGCAGCCTGCCATCGCCCAGGCCGTGCAGCGCCATGCCGCAGGCGCCGCGCTCACGGGGGATGAACTCAACCACATCGCCCGCCTGCTGGGCCTGTACACGCGGCTGACGCAGGAGCGGGCCGTGTTGGCCAGCATCGAGCGCATGGTCGCCCTGCCCACGGTGCGCGACCCCAAGGTGCCGCCGCACGAAAGCCCGGCCATCCTGGCTTTCGGCGAACTGGTGCAGCAGATGGCCAAGGACTTCGGCCTGCAGTACCGCAACGTGGACAACCGCATCTTCGAGGTCACCCTGCCTGCGAACGCAGCGAACGCGGGCACCGATGAATTCGGCATCCTCACCCATGCCGACGTCGTACCTGCCGTGGCCGCCGAATGGGTGCTGGACGGCAAGCAAATCAACCCATTCGAGGTTACCTTTGTGCCCGGCAACAGCGGGATCACCCTGATGAGCCATCCCCCTGTGCTTGTCCCACCCATGCCTGATCGGATCTACGGGCGCGGCACCATCGACGACAAGGGCTCCATCGCCACCGTGCTGTTCGCCATGAAGGCCGTCAAGGACAGCGGCCTGCCCCTGTCGCGCGGCATACGCCTCATGATCGAGACCACCGAGGAAACCGGCGGCGATGCCATGAAGTACTACCAGGGCAAGACCACGCTGCCCGCCTACAACATCGTGCTGGACAGCAAGTACCCCGCCGTCGTCGCGGAAAAAGGCTCGGGCGCGCTCAAGGCCGTGTTCGACGACGTGAAGACCGACCCCGCCCGCCCGGCCATCACCGCCATGGCCGGCGCCGCCTCGGCCAACGCCATTGCCCAGACCGCCACCGCCACCATCACGGCCAGCGACGAAGCCGCCATTGCCGCCATCGCCGCGCGCCTGCAGGCGGCCAAGGGTGACTTCACCACCAGTTATGCCGGGCAGGGCGGGCCGTTCACCATCGACATACAGCACAGCGGCGCGACGGCCACCGTCAAGGTCACGGGCACCTCGGCCCACGGCTCCCGCCCCGAGGAAGGCGTCAACCCCGTGCCGCGCCTGACGCTGTTCCTGCAGCAGGTGCTCATGCCCACCGATGGCGTGGCCCTGGTCCAGCCCAATGCCTACAGCAACGCCCTGCGCTACATCAACGGCGCCTTCGGCCTCGACTACCTCGGCAAGCAGCTGGGCGTTGCCTATGCAGACGACTTCATGGGCCCGCTGACCCTGTCGCCCAACCTCATCAAGGCGGCCGACGGCAAGCTCGAAGTCACCACCAACGTGCGCATGCCGCGCGGCAAGACGCCCGAGCAGCTGCGCACCGAAGTCGAGCAGCGCATCACCCGCTGGAGCGAGGCCGCCAAGGTTCCCCTCACCCTGCAGTACACCCAGGGCAACTGGATGGCGCGCGATCCCAAGGGCGCCTGGCTGTCCACCCTGCTCAACATCTTCGGCGACACCACGGGCCTGGACGCCAAGCCCGTGCCCACGGCCGGCAGCACCACGGCCAAGCTCATGCCCAACGCCATCAACTTCGGCCCCGCCATGCCCGGCAAGAAGTACACGGCGCACAACGCGCTCGAATACAAGGAACTGCCCGACCTGCGCGCCGACATGCAGATGTTCACGGAAATGCTGGTGCGCATCGGGAATCTGAAGCAGATGCAGTGATCATTCACTGGGATGTAAAGAAAGGCGCCTTGTGGAAGCAAGGCGCCTTTTTATTCCTGGGGCAGGCCATTGAAGGGGATTGGCAATTTGATACAACTGCCTGCGGGAGGCAGCAATGCAGGATATCAAGGGCCAGGATCTCAAGACCATTCTCCATTCCAAACGCGCCAACATCTATTACCTTGAGCACTGCCGTGTCCTGGTCAATGGCGGGCGGGTGGAATATGTGACCGATGCCGGCAAGCGCAGCCTGTATTGGAATATTCCCATTGCCAACACCACCAGCATCCTGCTGGGCACCGGCACCTCCATCACGCAGGCGGCCATGCGGGAGCTGGCCAAGGCTGGGGTGCTGGTGGGCTTTTGCGGCGGCGGCGGCACGCCTTTGTTCAGCGCCAATGAAGTCGATGTGGAAGTCGCCTGGCTCACTCCGCAAAGCGAGTACCGCCCCACTGAATACCTGCAGGCCTGGGTCCAATTCTGGTTTGACGATGAACTGCGCCTGCATGCCGCCAAACAATTGCAGGCTTTGCGATTGCAGCGGCTGCAGCAGGAATGGAGTGCACGTGCCTTGCATGAATCCGGCTTTGCCGTGGACATGGAGCGCCTGAAGGCGCTGGTGCAGCAATTTGCGGCGCTGATGGCCAATGCGCCCGATGTCATGACACTGCTGACCGATGAGGCACGGCTGACCAAGGCCTTGTTCAAGCTCGCCGTGGACGCCGTGGGATATGGCGAATTCACACGCGCCAAGCGCGGCACCGGCACCGATGCAGCCAACCGCTATCTGGACCATGGCAACTACCTGGCCTACGGACTGGGCGCCACGGCCACATGGGTGCTGGGCCTGCCCCACGGCCTGGCCGTGCTGCATGGCAAGACGCGGCGCGGCGGCCTGGTGTTCGATGCGGCCGATCTGGTCAAGGATGCCGCCATCCTGCCCCAGGCCTTCCTGTCGGCCATGCGCGGCGACGACGAGCCGCAATTTCGCCGCCAATGCATAGAGGCCCTTACGCGCAGCGAATCGCTGGACTTCATCATCGACACGCTCAAGCGCATTGCCGTTGACACGGCGCGCATGGCCGGCGCGCCCACCACGCCCACAACGCCCGGCGCTGCGCAAGAGGGCGGCACATGAACGTGCTCTTCGTCTCCCAGTGCAGCAAGCGCGCCCTCACCGAAACGCGCCGCATCCTCGACCAGTTTGCCGAGCGGCGCGGCGACCGCACCTGGCAGACACCCATCACGGCGGCCGGGCTCGATACCGTGCGCAAGCTGCTGCGCCAGAGCGCGCGCAAGAACACCGCCGTGGCCTGCCACTGGATACGCGGACGTGACCACAGTGAACTGCTGTGGATCGTAGGCGACGGGCGCCAGTTCAACGCCGAAGGCGCCGTGCCCACCAACACCTCGGCCAGCAACGTGCTGCGCGCCGAAGATGAAAGCCACTGGCACCACCTGCCACTGATCACGGCGCTGGCCGCTTTGGCGGCCCTGGTGCATGACCTGGGCAAGGCCACCCAGGCATTCCAGGACCGGCTGAAGAATCCTGGCCTGCGCGAGCGCAACCACTACCGCCATGAATGGGTGTCGGTGCGGCTGTTCCAGGCTTTCGTGGGCGGCGACGGCGACGCGGCATGGCTGCAAAGGCTGGCAGCCTGTGTGGATGAGGCCGCCGATGCCCGGGCCTTTGAGGCGCAATGGCTGGATCACCGCAGCGGCCGCCTTCTGCGCGATGGCCTGGACGAGCCGCAGGCCAGCCAGCATCTGCCGTTCAAGGCGCTGCCGCCGCTGGCCACCGCCGTGGCCTGGCTGGTTCTGACACACCATCGGCTGCCCTGCATGCCGGTCGCTGCAGGCCGGCAGGAGTCCGACGACGAGCTGGAGCCCGACCGCCGCCAATGGTGCCGCTTCGGCGCGCGCCCGCGCTTCGTCAACAGCAATGAGATCGAGCAGCTGCTGCAGCGCATCAGCGCCGACTGGAACGAGCCGCGCGAGAAAGCCGACCCGGCGAAAGTGCGGACCCATTGGGATTTCCCGCAGGGCCTTCCGGTGGCCACGGCCGCCTGGCGCAAGCAGGCGGCGCGCTATGCGCTCAAGCTGCAGGAGCTGGCGGGCCGGTCGCTTGACGCAGCAAGCCTGGGCGATCCGTTCACGCTGCACCTCTCGCGCCTGTGCCTGATGCTGGCCGACCACCACTACTCCAGCATCGAGGACGAAGCGCGCCGCCGGCCTTTCCGCAATGCGACCTACCCGCTGCATGCCAACACCTTGCGAAAAAGTGCTGCGCCAGGCATCTCGGCTGCGTTCAACCAGACACTGGACGAACACCTGCTCGGCGTGCAGGCCCATGCCACGCTGGTGGCGCGCTCGCTGCCCACGCTGGCGCGCAGCCTGCCGGCCCTGCGTAGCCATCGCGGCCTCAAGAAGCGCAGCAGCAACGCGCGCTTCCAGTGGCAGGACAAGGCCGCCGACCTGGCTGCCAGCGTGCGCCACCGGGCCGCCAGCCAGGGCGGCTTCATCGTCAACATGGCTTCCACGGGCTGCGGCAAGACGCTGGGCAATGCCCGCATCATGAACGCGCTGGCTGACCCGGGCGTGGGCATGCGCTGTGCCTTCGCCATCGGCCTACGCACGCTCACGCTGCAGACGGGGCGGGTGTTCCAGAGCGACCTGGGACTGGGCGACGACCAGCTCGCCATCAAGGTCGGCGGCGCGGCCAGCCGCGCGCTGTTCGAGTACTGGGAAGCGCAGGCCGAGGCCACGGGTTCGGCCTCGCGCCAGGCGCTGCTCGACGAAGGCGGGCAAGTCCTGTTTGACGGCAATGACCAGCACCCACTGCTGCAGCGCCTGACCGACGATGCGCAGGTGCGCTCGCTGATCGCCGCGCCCGTGCTGGCCTGCACCGTGGACCACCTCACGCCCGCCACCGAAAGCCTGCGCGGCGGCCGCCAGATCGCGCCCATGCTGCGCCTCATGACGGGCGACCTGGTACTGGACGAGCCCGATGATTTCGACATGGCCGACCTGCCCGCGCTCACGCGGCTCGTGCACTGGGCAGGCCTGCTGGGCTCACGCGTGCTGCTGTCCTCGGCCACCTTGCCGCCAGCGCTGGTGGAGGGGCTGTACCTGGCATACCGCGCCGGGCGCGAGATCTTCCAGCGCCATCGCGGCGAGCGGCCCGGCGAGCCCGTTGCCATCTGCTGCCTGTGGGTGGACGAGTACCACCAGCAGGCACTGGACTGCGCCGATGGCGCAGGGTTTCGCACAGGCCATGAAGGCTTTGTGCAAAAGCGCGTGGCCCAGCTCGCCCGGGCCGAGGTGCGGCGCCTGGCTGCCATCGCTCCCCTGCCTGCCGGCTGGCAGGGGCTTGACCCGGCCGCGCGGCGTCGGGATTTTGCGCGCATCGCGCTGGAGCATGCATGGCAGCTGCACCAGCAGCCGGGCAACCATGGCATTGACCCCGCCAGTGGCAAGCGTGTGAGCTTCGGCCTCATCCGCATGGCCAATATCGAGCCGCTGTTCGACGTGGCCGTGGCCATGTATGGCCAGGGCGCTCCTGCACCGGGCGTGCGTGTGCACCTGTGCGTCTACCACTCGCAGTTTCCGCTGCTGGTGCGTTCCAGCATTGAGCGGCACCTGGACACCGTGCTGGACCGCCGCTCCCCCGACGGCGCAGACCCCATCTTCCAGAGGCCGGCCATCCGCGCATTGCTTGATGCCAACGATGAGGTCGAACACCTCTTCATCGTGCTCGGCTCCCCCGTCACCGAAGTGGGCCGCGACCACGACTATGACTGGGCCGTGGTCGAGCCCTCGTCCATGCGCTCGCTGATCCAGCTGGCCGGACGCGTGCGGCGCCACCGGCCGGGTGCGGTGCAGGAGGCCAACATGCGGGTGCTGGACAGCAACCTGCGCGCTTTCGAGCATCCAGGCCGGGCGGCATTCTGCAAGCCGGGTTTCGAGATGGAGCCGGTGGATGACAAGGCGGATACGGCGCGGTACTTCCACCTGCGCTCGCATGACCTGCAATCGCTGCTGGCCAAGCACACCAAGGGCGAGCCCCTCTGGCCCGTGGATGCCCGCGCCCGCATCGAAGTGGCCAGGGAGCAGTTCCACCCGGCCAGGAACCTCGTGGACCTGGAACACGCCCGCATGCACGACACCATGCTGCCGCGCCCCGCAGACAGCCCGGATGCCACGCCGGTGCTGCGCGCCGCCAGCCTGCACTGGGCCAGCCCAGCCCGCTTCTGGCTCACGGGCCTGCTGCCGCAGTTCCAGCGCTTTCGCTACGACCCGCTGCCGCGCGTGGATGTGGTGTTTCTGCCGGACGAGGAGGAAGAGGGCCTGCAACTGCACCGCGTGGTCGATGGCCAGCGGCGGGGTGACAAGCTGTATGTGCTGGTGCAGGACAGCCTGCTGCACCGGGAGCCATTGGACCCACGGAAGGGGTCTGTCACTGCATGGGGGCAGGCCGACCTGATGCATGAACTGCTTGCCCTGGCGCAGGGCAAGGGGCTGGCGCTGGATGCCTGTGCAAGCAAGTACGCCACGGCCAGCCTGCCCGACAAGGCACAGGGCTGGCGCTGGCATGGCGCGCTGGGCTTTGTGGGCCGGGCCTGAGGATCAGGCGGTATGCAGCTGCATCGGATGAACTTGCCTCACGGACGCCTGCAACTCCGCGTTCAGCTCTGCCGTGCGCAGGTCGTAGGCGGTCTGAAGGTTCAGCCAGGACTGCGCGTCGCCCCCAAAGAAGCGGCTCAGCCGCAGCGCCGTGTCGGCCGTGATGCCGCGCCGCTCCAGCACGATGTCGTTCACGCGCGAGGCGGGAACGTGCAGGTGCCTGGCCAGCGCGTTGGCGCTCATGTCCATGGGCTTCAGGTAGTCCTCGCGCAGGACTTCACCTGGGTGTATGGGGCGCATCTCTGCTTTGATCATCCAAACTCCAACTCCATGAAGGCGAGTCGATTTCGGCTATCTGTGTTGCACGGATTGGCAGTGCCGCTTGATCTTTGGGTTGGCAAGGTTGCCACTTGGCAGCCTGTTGAAGCACTTCAGTGGCAAAGGCGCTGCTTGTTCAGCAGAAATGTGGCGGTCATCTTGAAGAGGTGACTTTTCTGAGCTTCCTGTTCGAAAGCGGTTGCGAAGATACCACGTAGCGGCTACGATCCAGCTGCCAAGTTGGTTATTTAAACCTGCGGTTTATCGTGAAGAGTTGACTGGTTGGAATTATGGAATGCCACCACCTGCTGCGCTAACAACAGGTGGTGACTGTGTCAACAACGTGCTCTCAAGGCGCTAACCAAGAAAGAGAGGTCACAGTGGCTAGCAATCACGCGCTCAGAAGAGCGTTATGACGACTTTCCAGTCGCAACATCAAGTTCCTCGGTCAGTTCGTTGACCGAGGAATTATCTTTCATTTCTCACGAAAGGTGATCCCTATGTCCAACGCCCCGGCAACAGGGCGCAAGGCAGGTTTTCGTGCGGCAATCGACCAGTTCCTGCAAGAACGATTGCAATCCAAGCTCGAAAAGCTCAAGCCTGACGATCCTCAGCGTGACGAACTCGTCGCATCATTCCTGCGTGATACCTGGGTGGCCAGTGCTGCCAAGCGCGTCGATCAAATCCAGGCCGTCACCCACTCCCTCAAGCCCATACATCCCGATGCGCGCGGCACCAATCTCTATGTGGAGCCGGCCGGCCTGCCCGTGCTGCAGGAACTGGGAAGCCATGCGCTGGGGCAGTCCTTCTCTGGCGATGTGGTGGGCAATGCGGCGGCGCTCGACGTCTACAAGTTCCTCAAGGTCGAGGTGGACGGCACCAGCCTGCTGGCCGCGCTGCTGGCGCAAGACCCGGGCGCGCTCCAGGCCTTGCATGAGGACCCGCAGCAGGCCATGGGCTTGCGCGATGCCTTCGTCGGCCTGACCCAGCCGCGCGCGGGCATACCCAGTTCGCACACGCGGGCCAAGCAGTTGTACTGGCTGACGGGCAGCGATGCCTGTGCCGATGAAGGCTATGAATTGCTGGCGCCGTTGTTTGCTACCTCGCTGGCGCATGCCGTGCATGCGCAGGTGCAGGAAGACCGCTTTGGGGAAAGCAACAAGGCGGCCCGGCAGGCGCGGCGCGAGCGCAAGGCGCATGACGGCGTCTTCCATGACTACCCGGGGCTGGCCGTCCAGAAGATGGGAGGGACAAAGCCACAGAATATTTCCCAGCTCAACAGCGAGCGTGGCGGGGTCAACTACCTGCTGGCTTCGCTGCCACCGGTCTGGCGCAGTAGCGATGTACGGCTGCCGGTGCATGCCAGCTCCGTGTTCGACAAGCTGTTCATTAGCCGTCCCGAGGTGCGCAGCACGGTGCGCAAGCTGCGTGCCTTCCTTGCGACCGACCCGGAGCCCAACCTGCAAACGCGCGAGCGCCGCGAAGCCTTCGTCGATGCGCTGATCGATGAAATGGTCTCGCTCGCCGGCGAAGTGCAGCAGGCCCTGCCAGCTGGCTGGAGCTGCGACTCGGAACGCTTCGGCAAGCTGGTGCGCGAAGAGCAACTGTGGCTGGACCCATTGCGGGCCGAACTGCGCGATGAAGCAGATTTCGCCCGCGAATGGCTTTGGATGGACTGGCCTGCCGAGGTAGGCAAACGCTTTGCCAACTGGCTCAACAGCCAGCTGTTCGGCCAGTTGCCTGTGGGCGACGCCGAGGCGCGTGTGTGGCGGAAAGAGCTGCTGACCGATGAGGATGGTTTTGTGCAGCAGTTGCGTGAACTGCGCAAAAGGCTGGACGCCCCGGCCTATATCCCTATCCGCAAAACGCATGATGAACTGGTGATGCACAGGGGGGGCGTGGTATGAGGCAATCCCCACAACCGCAGGCCATCCTGACCTTCCCCCATCTGCGCGTACAGAACGCCAACGCCATCTCCAGCCCGCTCACCCATGGCTTCCCCTCCATCACCGCCTTCACCGGCCTGATGTGGGCGCTGGAGCGCAAGCTGGCGCAGGCCGGCATCCCCTTGCGCCTGCACGCAGTGGGCGTGGTCTGCCACCACCATCAGGAGCAGGTCAGAGGTTCAGGGAAGTTGTACGACCCTCACACTTTTCATTTGCGCAAGCCTTACGTTGCTACCGCAGACCAAGCTAGAAAGTTGGAGGAAGGTACCCCTCCTTCTATCGTCGAGGAAGGCCGCATCCACCTCGACATCTCCCTGGTCTTCGCCGTTTCGGAAAAACGCGCCGCAGGCGCTGCGGCCACGTTGGTGCAGAGTGCCGGGCCGCAGATGCAGCAATGGGCCGATGAAGCCGGGCAAATCCTGTCGCAAATGCGCGTGGCCGGCGGCAGCCTGCTGCCATCACGCGCCGCGCCCGGCAGGCGCGTGCGCCCCAGGCTGTCCGTGCTGGCAGAAGACGCCACGGAGCGCAGCCGCCAGTTCCGCGAATGGCGGCGCCAGTGGCTGCCGGGCTTCGCCCTGGTGGGGCGTGACGATCTGCTGGCCGACCGCCTGCACAGGCTGCGCGACAAAGCGGCGCACACCACGCTGCTCGACGCCTGGCTGCATGCATCGCGCTTCAACCATGAGCCCGTGGCAGCGGCCGAAGGCCAGCCCCCGCCTGCCGATGGCAAGCAGCCATGGGCAGACCCCTGGCGCGGCCCGGGCAGCGGGTGGATCGTGCCTGTGCCCGTGGGCTACGCGGCACTCTCGCCATCACATGTCGCGGGCGAAGTGCTCAACGCCCGCGATGCCGCCACGCCGCTGCGCTTCGTGGAGTCGGTCTATTCGCTGGGCGAATGGATCAGCCCGCACCGCCTCACCCATCTGGAGCAACTGCTGTGGCATGCGCACACCGATGAAAAGCGGGGCCTTTACCGCTGCCGCAGCGGCTACGTGCCAGACCCCGCAGCCGTGGCCGACCCTGATGACGCCGCAGCCCAGGAGCAGGAAGACGACGACAGCTATGCATACACCTGACCAGCGTCCTTGCACCGCCGCCTTTCACACCGTATTGCCAAAGGATTGAACACCATGTCCAGCACCCTCAAGACCGCATCCGTCCTCGCCTTCGAACGCAAGCTCGACCCCTCCGACGCTGTCTTCCACGCAGGCAACTGGGATGACCGGGCGGCCTCCGCCTCCTGGCCCTCCGTCAAGCTGCGCGAGAAATCCGTGCGCGGCACCATCTCCAACCGCCTCAAGACCAAGGACCAGGACCCGGCCAAGCTCGACGCCGCCATCGAGAACCCCAACCTGCAGACCGTGGACGTGGCAGCCCTGCCCGCCGATGCCGACACGCTCAAGGTGCAGTTCACGCTGCGCGTGCTGTCTGGCGCGGGCACGCCGTCTGCCTGCAACAGCGCCGAATACCAGGCCAGGCTCGCGCAGACCGTCCAGACCTATGCCTCGGCCCAGGGCTTTGCCGAACTGGCCAACCGCTATGCGGCCAACCTGGCGAACGGGCGCTTTCTGTGGCGCAATCGCGTGGGCGCGGAAAGCGTGCAGGTGCAGGTGGTGCAGCTCAAGGATGGCAAGGCCGGGCAGGCATGGTCGTTCGATGCGCTGGCCCACAACCTGCGCACGCTGGAGCGGCCTGACGAGAAAGTGGCTGCGCTGGGCAGCGTGATCGCGCAGGGGCTTGAGGGCAAGGCCCATGTGCTGCTGCAGATCACCGCCTTTGTGCGCCTGGGCGCGGGCCAGGAAGTCTTCCCCTCGCAGGAACTGATCCTCGACAAGGGCAGCACCAAAAAGAGCAAGACGCTCTACCAGATCGGTGAAAAAGGCCAGGAGGTCGCCGCCATCCACTCCCAGAAAATCGGCAACGCCCTGCGCACCATCGACACCTGGTACGACGGCGCGCAGGACCTGGGACCCATCGCGGTCGAGCCCTACGGCTCCGTCACCACCCAGGGCAAGGCCTGGCGCCAGCCCAAGCAAAAGCAGGACTTCTACACCCTGCTGGACGACTGGCTGCTCAAGGACAAGGTGCCGCCCGTCGAGCAGCAGCACTTCGTGATGGCCGTGCTGATCCGCGGTGGTGTCTTCGGCGATGCGAGCTGATGGCCATGACCTCGCACTACATCGACATCACGCTGCTGCCAGACCCGGAATTCAGCCACGCCCACCTGCTGGGCGCGCTGGTCGCCAAGCTGCACCGCGCGCTCGTGCAACTGGGCAGCGCGGACATAGGCATCAGCTTTCCCGGCTACAGCCTGCGTCCACGCACTCTGGGCACCATCCTGCGCCTGCATGGCAGTGAAGCCGCGCTGCGCGGCCTGATGGAACAGCCCTGGCTGCAGGGCATGCGCGATCACGTGCACTGCACGCCGCCAGCTTTGGTGCCAGAGGGCGCCGTGCCCTACCTGGTGCAGCGCCGGCAGTTCAAGACCAGCCCCGACCGCCTGCGCCGCCGCCGCATGCGGCGCAAGGGAGAAACCGCTGAACAGGCCGCGGCCGCCATCCCCGACAGCGTGGAGCGCACCCCGGACCTGCCCTACGTTCAACTGCGCAGCGCCAGCACCGGCCAGCCGTTTTGCCTGTTCGTGGAGCAGAAAGCGGTGCAGGGAACGGCGGGCCAGGAAGGCTTCAACACCTACGGGCTGAGCCTGGGAACTGCTGTTCCCTGGTTCTGACCCTTTTTCTGGAGGCCTGAAGACAGCCTTGTAAATCAACAGCTTGGCAGATACCCCGGAATTTGGGGTGTTTGCCTGCTGGAGGTGAAAGCTCTTTCAAAATCAATGGATTGGAGAATTTTTTGCCTAGTTCGCTGCCGCGTAGGCAGCTCAGAAAACCAGGAAGATCAGCACTGGACTGGGCAACGCGTTCGCTGCCGCGTAGGCAGCTCAGAAATCGAAGACCAGGGAGGCCATGTTGGCCATGGTGTTCGCTGCCGCGTAGGCAGCTCAGAAATACGAGATGTACGCAACCCGCTGGCCTGAAGCGTTCGCTGCCGCGTAGGCAGCTCAGAAAATCCCCGATGCCGCGTACTGCGCCCTGCAGTATGTTCGCTGCCGCGTAGGCAGCTCAGAAATTGCGCGCGCCTGCTTCGCCATCGATGAAGCCGTTCGCTGCCGCGTAGGCAGCTCAGAAAAGCGAGGCCGTGTTGATAGTCACCCCATCGGAGTTCGCTGCCGCGTAGGCAGCTCAGAAATGCTCCGTCAGCTCGTTGACCAGCGCATCGGAGTTCGCTGCCGCGTAGGCAGCTCAGAAATCAACGCCTGGCGCACCAAGCAGTAAAGGAGGGTTCGCTGCCGCGTAGGCAGCTCAGAAAACGACGACGCGCAGTTCGGCGAGCGCGCGATCGTTCGCTGCCGCGTAGGCAGCTCAGAAAATGTCGATGGCGGCCTGCAGAGCCTCGGGGAAGTTCGCTGCCGCGTAGGCAGCTCAGAAAAACTGGCGGACGAGACGCGCCGCCGCACCAACGTTCGCTGCCGCGTAGGCAGCTCAGAAATTTTCAGCGCCAGCCGCGTGGTGCACCTGGACGTTCGCTGCCGCGTAGGCAGCTCAGAAAATTGGGAGCGCCTGTGATGGCGGCGATGCGCAGTTCGCTGCCGCGTAGGCAGCTCAGAAAGTCATGGCTGGCGCGAGGGGTCGGCTCCCCAAGTTCGCTGCCGCGTAGGCAGCTCAGAAATCCAGGTGGACCTTCAGGCTGATGCAGAAGCGGTTCGCTGCCGCGTAGGCAGCTCAGAAATGATCCAGAAGGATCGCCGGGATATCGAGGCGGTTCGCTGCCGCGTAGGCAGCTCAGAAAGGCTGCAGCCAGGCAGAAGCTCAGGAGCCCCAGTTCGCTGCCGCGTAGGCAGCTCAGAAATGCCGGCCCTGGTTTGGCGATCAGTCGCCGCGGTTCGCTGCCGCGTAGGCAGCTCAGAAAACTCGGTGCCCGGAATCAGGTACGCAGCTATGGTTCGCTGCCGCGTAGGCAGCTCAGAAAAACCGTGACGCGCAGTACCTGATCGACCATGTGTTCGCTGCCGCGTAGGCAGCTCAGAAAATCAGCCGGAACTCGGCCAGGGCAGGGTGGCGGTTCGCTGCCGCGTAGGCAGCTCAGAAATTCACGCCGCGCTCTTTGGCCAGGGCGTGCAGGTTCGCTGCCGCGTAGGCAGCTCAGAAAGAACCAGCGGAATACATCGCCGTGGTCTGTGAGTTCGCTGCCGCGTAGGCAGCTCAGAAATTGCGGCCCGCAGGCCAGAAACGAAAAAGGCCGTTCGCTGCCGCGTAGGCAGCTCAGAAAAGCTCGGGCGGGTCATCGCGCCAGGCCTCCAGGTTCGCTGCCGCGTAGGCAGCTCAGAAATGCTGGGTGAGGCCAAGACGCTTGCGAATGGGGTTCGCTGCCGCGTAGGCAGCTCAGAAATGCTCGAAAGCCAGACGCGATGCCTGGGCTTGGTTCGCTGCCGCGTAGGCAGCTCAGAAAGTTCACCAGCGAGTCGTCGCTGGCTTCCAGGGAGTTCGCTGCCGCGTAGGCAGCTCAGAAATGCAGTCGTATCAGCTCGCTGGCGGCGGCCTCGTTCGCTGCCGCGTAGGCAGCTCAGAAAACGGTGGCAGTGGGAGTGCTGGAGAGCTACCTGTTCGCTGCCGCGTAGGCAGCTCAGAAAAGGACAAACAGGCATCGCAGCGCCGCCTGATGGTTCGCTGCCGCGTAGGCAGCTCAGAAAAACCTGCGGCCCCAAGCCCAGCAATACGCAAAGTTCGCTGCCGCGTAGGCAGCTCAGAAAGCCAGTGAAAGCCCATGCGCATACGCACGCGAGTTCGCTGCCGCGTAGGCAGCTCAGAAATGGACTTCAGCTGAAGTTAGGAAGTCAGGTAAGTTCGCTGCCGCGTAGGCAGCTCAGAAAGACTGAAAAGGCCCGTCCGGTCTTTGCTGGCCGTTCGCTGCCGCGTAGGCAGCTCAGAAATGCTGCCCGATGGCGCCTGCCTCGCCATGCACGTTCGCTGCCGCGTAGGCAGCTCAGAAAAAACAACAACGTTCCCGAGCCTCCTATGTCGTGTTCGCTGCCGCGTAGGCAGCTCAGAAAAAATCCATGTCCAAGAAACACGCCCGCCTATCGTTCGCTGCCGCGTAGGCAGCTCAGAAATGGTACGTCTGGACGGGCGTGTACTGGCGCACGTTCGCTGCCGCGTAGGCAGCTCAGAAATGCTGGACCAGATCGTGGCCTTGCTGCGCGCCGTTCGCTGCCGCGTAGGCAGCTCAGAAAATCAACGCTGACGCGCACCCGCTGATGAGCCGGTTCGCTGCCGCGTAGGCAGCTCAGAAATGCAGGATCGCCAGACCTGCCGGCAAATCCGGGTTCGCTGCCGCGTAGGCAGCTCAGAAAGTCCCCGCGTGCTGCGGACGGCCACATGGGCAGTTCGCTGCCGCGTAGGCAGCTCAGAAACAGCGCGGCAATGGCCTGGGACTCGCTGACTTGTTCGCTGCCGCGTAGGCAGCTCAGAAATGGTGGAACTGGCGCCCTGACGAAGCGAGTGAGTTCGCTGCCGCGTAGGCAGCTCAGAAAAACCAGCTCTCCGAAATGGACTTCGATGCCCAGTTCGCTGCCGCGTAGGCAGCTCAGAAAAAGCGGGCCGAGTGGATCAACAAAGGAGTGGGGTTCGCTGCCGCGTAGGCAGCTCAGAAATGCGCGCGCCGCCGATCTGGGAGCCGCAGTTCGTTCGCTGCCGCGTAGGCAGCTCAGAAACTGGAGGCTTGCATTGCGGAGGCCGTGGCTGCGTTCGCTGCCGCGTAGGCAGCTCAGAAAATCCACGGCACCATCATGAATCCCCACTCCAGGTTCGCTGCCGCGTAGGCAGCTCAGAAATGGAAAAGAGCCGCTACCTCACCATTGGCGCCGTTCGCTGCCGCGTAGGCAGCTCAGAAATTCATGGTGTCTGCATCGCGGATCTCGCCAATGTTCGCTGCCGCGTAGGCAGCTCAGAAAAATCAGTTTCAGGTGCGATAGCAGGGGCCGGGGTTCGCTGCCGCGTAGGCAGCTCAGAAAATGCAACACGCCACCACCGCCATGCGTACCTATGTTCGCTGCCGCGTAGGCAGCTCAGAAAAAGGCCACCGGGAGCACGCCATGAACGCCCGCGTTCGCTGCCGCGTAGGCAGCTCAGAAATGACCCTGCTGATGGCGCCCCACTCCCTGAACGTTCGCTGCCGCGTAGGCAGCTCAGAAACGCCACCCTGTACAGAGTGCGCGGAGCATACCGTTCGCTGCCGCGTAGGCAGCTCAGAAAAGACCCGGCACACCTACGCGACGATGCTGCTGGTTCGCTGCCGCGTAGGCAGCTCAGAAACAGGGGAACATTGGCTACTACGAGCACGGGCAGTTCGCTGCCGCGTAGGCAGATCAGAAATTCATGGCCCGGATGGCGTCAGCAGCGGCATCGTTCGCTGCCGCGTAGGCAGCTCAGAAAATCAAGGCCGTCATCGCCCTGGCCCATAGAGCGTTCGCTGCCGCATAGGCAGCTCAGAAAAGTGCGGCTGGGAGCACTGGAGCGCATTTGAGGTTCGCTGCCGCATAGGCAGCTCAGAAATGGTGTTACCGCACCCGGCCGGGTCGCCCGTCGTTCGCTGCCGCATAGGCAGCTCAGAAATGCGAACGTTCCCCTCTGGAAGGAAGCCCCATGTTCGCTGCCGCATAGGCAGCTCAGAAAAGTCCGGCCTGCTTGAGGTAGTCGATGATCGAGTTCGCTGCCGCATAGGCAGCTCAGAAAATGCAGTGGCCAGGGCGACAGTGCGCCCGGCCGTTCGCTGCCGCATAGGCAGCTCAGAAAAATGCCCGATCCCAACAACAGCGACGCTGAAAGTTCGCTGCCGCATAGGCAGCTCAGAAAATCCAGCAAACGATGGATGCCCGGCGCGAGCTGTTCGCTGCCGCATAGGCAGCTCAGAAAATGCCCCCGCCTTCGATCTCGATGCCCATCTGGTTCGCTGCCGCATAGGCAGCTCAGAAAACGCCGATGCTGCCCACGCTGACGACAGGGCCGTTCGCTGCCGCATAGGCAGCTCAGAAATGATCCCATCCAGGGGCAGAGCGCTACTAGCCGTTCGCTGCCGCATAGGCAGCTCAGAAATACAGCGATGGGACGGCCCTCATCGACATGCCGTTCGCTGCCGCATAGGCAGCTCAGAAAATTTGCAGCACATCGGAGGCCGGCTTGGCAGGGTTCGCTGCCGCGTAGGCAGCTCAGAATCCCTCAACTTTGACGACCGAGTAGTTTTTGTAGATCGCGGCGTATGGGCTGCATCAAAAATGCTCTCTGCCTAGAGTGGCAGAAGCCGCTCTGTACTCGGTCGGATCTTGCCTTGCATTGCCCGGTACGGCCCAGTCCATGGAGCCGCGCTGCTGTTTCCGCAGCTTTTTCCGCATCCGAGACCTTCTGAACCCTCATTTCATTCCCTGTTCCACAAATTCCACGAAACTCGCACCTTCATCGAACACCCTCAGGGCCAGCGACAGGCGCTTGCCGTAGACAGAGTCGGGCCGGCTGAAGGCTTGCACTGCCAGTGCAACAGCAGAGCGTGCCCGATACCACTCGCTGTCGAACTCGCTGGCACAGCCGAGCTTCATGTCCTTCATTCGCCGGATGTGATGCAGGGCGAGTTCTGCGACCAGTTCTACTTCAACATCGGTTTCGTCCCGTACGTTATCCGTGTCGGTGGTAGCAATCAGGACCTCCAGGCGGTGCTCGGCACAACGGATGGCAAGCGCCATCATTTGTTGTGAATCGGGGCATTGAGAGGTGCCGCGAGCATGGGCAGATGTGGCATGCATATCGAGTTCCTTTGTGCTCTCACGGGAGGCTTGCATGTGAAAAGGCGCGGAGCGATGGCGAAGGCGTGCACACCCCTGCCTTGGAGCGGGGCATACAATCACTCATCATCCAGATTGGTATCAAACAGTCATGAACAGTATTTTCAATACTAAAAATGACTTGTCAATACTTTTCAGGACTATCGACAAGAAAGACGTATGAACAACGCACTGGCTCAGCGGCTCATCAAGGCGCGTTCAAGTCATGGCTGGAGCCAGGCCGATTTGGCGGAGTCCAGCGGAGTAGCTGCTGCGCAGATCTCTCGGTACGAGCAAGGCCGTACTACGCCACGGCCTCCCGTTGTCGCCAAGTTGGCCAAGGCACTGGGGGTCCGATTCGAATGGCTGGCGTTTGGACAGGATGACACCGCAGGCAGGGAGCCCGGATATCCACCCGTGCAGGTCAAGCGTGTGGAGATTGAGGTGGAGGATGCCCTCCATGCGGCTGTGCAACGGTTTGCCCAACGTACAGGAATGGCCTACGAGGTGCTCTGCGTTGCGCTGATGCGGGAAATGCTGGAGCGCTTCGAGCGGCAGCCGGCTGATCTGGAGGATTTCCTGAGACGTCATCAAAGAACCCAGCTTGCGCTCGAGGGCGCAGAGCATCAGGAACTTTCAACAGCGGTCCCCGTGCCCGAGTAGCCGCGCGTGCCAGGATGAGCCACCTCGCCTGAAACGCATCTGACGCCTCGTCCCCCGCCGTAGGCTTTGCTGAGTGGGTGCTGATTCCGAGACCTCTTTGGCTTGGCGGCAATCTTCCACTTGACCCGGCCCGAGGGCTTGTGCGGCAGATGCGCTTGCCTTGGGGTGAGTTGCTGTTTACCTGCAATGCACTTGTACGCTGCAGCCCCGCCTCACTGCCGCCAGAAAAACACCCCCGCCATCGCCAGCCCCGTCAGCACGATGCCTGCGCGCAGCCATTCGGGCGGGATGCGGCGCGCCAGGCGGGCGCCGCCGTAGCCGCCTGCGGTGGCGGCAATCATCATGACCAGGGCCTGCTCCCACTGCACGACGCCACCGGCCGCATAGATGGCGACGGCAATGGCCGTGAGCAAGGCGGAGACCAGGTTCTTCATGCCGTTCATGGCATGCAGCCTGGTCTGGCCCAGCAGGCCGAACAGGGCCAGCAGCAGGATGCCCAGGCCGCCGTTGAAGTAGCCGCCGTAGATGGCCACGGCCAGCATGCCGGCGCCGGCCTTCAGGGGCGATGCATGGGCGGCATGCTCGGCGCTGCCGCGTGATGCCATGCGCCTGAGCTGGGGCGCGAAGGCGAACATGGCGGTGGCGGCCAGCAGCAGCCAGGGGACGACCTTGCGGAACAGGTGGTCGGGCGTGACCAGCAGCAGGGCCGCGCCCAGAGAGCCGCCGATGAGTGACAGCACGATGACGCCGCGCATGCCCAGGCCGGGCGGCGGCTCCATGTCCTGGCGAAAGCCCCAGGCACCGGCCATGTAGCCGGGCAGCAGGGCGACGGTGCCAGTGGCGTTGGCGGCCACGGGCGGCACGCCGGTGAAGACCAGGGCGGGCAGGGTGAGGAAGCTGCCGCCTCCTGCAACGGCATTGAGCGCGCCGGCCACGAAGGCTGCGCTCATGAGCAGTGCGATGTCCCACATGGGTGTTGTCTCCTCCTGGGGCCGGGCATCGGCAGGCCGCCGTGGCCTTGCGCGGCCAGGCCGGTGTTATAGGTCGAGGCCGATCTTAGTGCCGGACCATCGGGCGGGCTGTCGCACCGGCATGGCGGCGGGGTCAGGGCTGCTTTGCGCAAAAGGACAGGATCGCGCCGGCGTGGTGGCCGCCTGGCGACTAGGGCGGCTCCACCCCCGGGCCGGGCAGGCCCAGCGTGGCGCGCAGCAGGGCAACGCGTGGGTTGGCGACGGCGCTGCGGTAGATCAGCGCCACGGGGCCCATGGAGATGGCGGGTGTGACATGCACCCTGCGCACCCCCAGCGACCGGGGCGAGGCCTGCAGCGTGGAGTCGGGCACGGCGCTGAGCCCCAGGCCGGCCCGGACCAGTTGCAGGTTGGTGAAGGGGCTGGTGGATTCGATGACGGGCGTGGGCGCGATCACGCCTTCGCGGCGGAACACCTCTTCCATCATGCGGCGCAGCATGGAGCTGCGCGTGGGCAGGATCCATCGCTGGCGCGCCAGCTCCTCCCAGCGGTTGCTGCGCGCGTGGCCTGCAGGGTGGTCCGGCGGGGCGATGACGGTGAAGCCGGTGTCGAACAGTTTTTCGTAGCGCAGCGGCTGGCCTGCAGCCTCGGGCAGCTCGGTGGGGTAGCTGGTGATGAGGGCATCGAGCTGGCCGTCCAGCAGGCATTGCACAAGCAGAGGCACGCGTTCTTCCTTGAGCTGTACCCGCACATGGGGCTGCTGTGCGGCCAGGTCCGCCAGTACGCCGGGCAGGTAACCCTGTGCTACGAAGGGCGGGGTGCCTATGCGCAGCAAGGTGATGGCGGGCTGCTGGGCGGTCTCGCTGCCCAGATGGCGCAGCTCGGCCAGCAGCATGGCCGCGCCGCGGATGGCGATCTCGCCCTGGGCCGTGGGTTCGAGCCCGCGCGCATTGCGCAGGAACAGGGTCACGCCGAAGGCCGCCTCGATTTCGCCCAGGGCCTTGCTCAGCGCGGGCTGGGTCAAATGCATGAGGCCGGCGGCGGCACGCAGGCTGCCTCCCTGGTGCAGGGCCAGCAGGAGTTGCAGGTGCTTGAAGCGCAGCCGCGACAGCAGGCGTTGCGGGTCGAAGTCGTGCATGTTCCCGGGGGTGGAGTGATTACCGGAGGTTTGCCATCCATCCAAACATATCACTATTGGAAATGGGCCTGCCGTTCTATCGTGACCCCACGACGACAAGCGACAAGGAGACAGGACCATGGACAGACGCGTCTTTCTGGCAGGCAGCCTGGTGGCTGCCGCGCTTCCGCTGGTGCGGGCCAGCGATTTTCCGAGCCGGCCGGTGCGGGTGATTTCCCCGTATGCGGCGGGCGGGGGGCCTGATGTGCAATTGCGCCAGGCCGGCCCGGTGCTGGGGGAGATCCTGGGGCAGTCCATCGTGATCGAGAACAAGGTGGGCGCGGCCGGCGTGCTGGCCGCGCAGTATGTGGCGCAGCAGCCCGCCGATGGCTACACCTGCCTGATGGGCTCCAACACCCACCTGATCCAGAAGCTGCTGCAACCGGGCCTGCGCTTCGACCCCATCGGCGACTTCACGCCCGTCAGCAATCTGGCCTCGTCGCCCACGGTGCTGGTGGTGCGTGCCGATGCGCCCTGGCGCACGGCCCGGGAGCTGATCGCGGGGCTGAAGGCCCGGCCGGCGCAGGCCAACTACGGCTCGGGCGGCATAGGCACTTCGGCCCATCTGGCGGGCGCCACGCTGGCCTCGCTGGCGGGCCTGCAGGTCACGCACATACCGCTCAAGGGATCGGTGGAGATTGCGGCATCGCTGATCCGCGGCGATACGCAGTATGCGTTTCCGGTGGCGGGCACCGGCATCCCCCAGGTGCAGGGCGGCAAGCTGCGGGCCCTGGCGGTGACCAGCCGCAAGCGCCTGGCGCAGCTGCCCGAGGTGCCCACGCTGCAGGAGGTGCTGGGCAGCGAGCTGGCAGTGCAGGAGTCCTGGTTCGGGCTGTGGGCTCCGGCCAGGACGCCCCCTGCCGTGGTCGAGCGCCTGCACGCCGCCGTGCGCCAGGCCGCCGCCCAGCCAGCGCTGCGCGCCTCGTTCGAGGCTGTCGGCAACGAGGCCACGGCCAGCGCTTCACCGCAGGCCTTCGCCGATTTCGTGCGCAGCGAGAACCGCAAGTGGGCCGCCATCATCGAGCTGGCCGGCATCACCGCCAACAGTTGAACCAGGGAAAGGCAAGACGGGTATGGACAAGCCGCTGCAAGGAGTGCGCGTCATCGACATGTCGCATGTGATCGCGGGGCCGCTGGCCTCGCACTACCTGGCCCAGCTCGGGGCCGAGGTCATCAAGGTCGAGCCCACGCGTGGCGAGGTCATGCGCAACAGCCGGGCGCCCGGCGAGCCCGGGGGTGGCATGCCTTCAGGCTTCGTGGCGCTCAATGCGGGAAAGCGTTCGCTGGCGGTGGACATCCGCCAGCCCGAGGGTGCGGACATCGTGCGTGCCCTGGCGCGCACGGCCGATGTGTTCATCGAGAACTTCCGCCCCGGCGTGGTGGCGCGCCACGGCCTGGGCTACGAGGACATCAGGGCGGTGCGTCCCGACGTGGTGTACTGCTCCATCTCGGGCTTTGGCCAGCAGGGCGAGTGGGCCGGGCGGGGCGCCTATGACCATGTGGTGCAGGCGCTCACGGGCATGATGATGATGGCGGGGGGCGACGAGGAAGCGCCGCCCGTGAAGGTGGGCTTTCCCGTGATCGACGTGGCGGTGGGCATGCTGGGGGCGCTGTCGGTCACGGCGGCCCTGCACCAGCGCAACGCCTGGGCGCCTGGCGAGCGGCGCAGCCAGCACATCGATGCCTCCATGCTGCAGGCTTCGCTGATGCTGATGTACCCGCATGCCTGTACCTATCTCACCCATGGCGTGGAGCCGCGGCGCGTGGGCAACCGGGGCTATACGGGGAGCCCGGCGGCCGACACCTACCGGTGCGCCGACGGCTGGCTGTCCACGGCCGCCAACACGCCGCAGCAGTTTCGCAGGCTCGCCAGCGTGCTGGGGCTCGATGCCCTGTGCGAGGACGCCACGCTGCTGGACCTCGATGCCTTCAATGCGCCCGAGGGCGGCTTTGTCGCCGCGCGCGATGCGTCCGCGCTGCAGCGGCTGCAGGCATGTCTGGCCGAGGCCTTCGCCGCACGCAGCGCACGGGACATGGAAGCCCGGCTCAACGCCGTGGGCGTGCCTGCCGCCAGGGTGCGGCGCCTGGGTGAGTTCCTGGGCGAGGCCCGCGCTGCCGGCACCGTGTCACCTGTGAGCTATGGCGCCGGCGGCGCTGCGGTGGACACTCCGGGACTGGGGTTCCGGTGGATGGATGCCGAGCCCCTGCCGGGTGCGCCGGCCCCCGTCCTGGGCGATGGCAACCTTGCGCTGCTGCGGGAGCTGGGGATGGCGGACGAGGCCATCGCCTGCCTGTGCCGCAGCGGCGTGCTGGGCGCGCCGCAGTCCTGATTGCCTTTGGATTCCTTTGCCACTGCCTTGCTGGAGACCCCATGTTCAAAGCCTTGCTGCTGACCCAACCCGTACCGCGTGAAACCCGTGCCGAGTGTGTGGAGCTGGACGAAGCCAGCCTGCCCGCCGGCGCGGTGCGCGTGGCCGTCTCGCATTCCACGCTCAACTACAAGGATGCACTGGCCATCACGGGGCGCTCGCCCGTGGTGCGCCAGTTCCCCATGGTGCCGGGCATCGACCTGGCCGGCACGGTGCTGGACAGCAAGGACGCGCGTTTCCAGCCCGGCGATGCCGTGCTGCTCAACGGCTGGGGCGTGGGCGAGACCCACTGGGGCGGGCTCGCCCAGCAGGCGCGCGTGAACGGCGACTGGCTGATCCGCCGGCCCGAGGCCTTCAGCGCACGGGATGCCATGGCCATAGGCACGGCCGGCTATACGGCCATGCTGTGCGTGATGGCGCTGCAGGCGCATGGCATCACGCCCTCCAGCGGCCCGGTGCTGGTGACGGGGGCCAATGGCGGCGTGGGCAGCATTGCCGTGGCCCTGCTGTCGCGCCTGGGTTTCGAGGTGCACGCCGGCACCGGGCGGCCCGAACAGGCCGAGCACCTGAAGGCGCTGGGCGCGGCGCGGATCGTGGAGCGCAGCAGCCTGGATGCGCCCGGCAAGCCGCTGCAAAAGGAGGTCTGGGCGGCCGCCGTGGACAGCGTGGGCAGCCATACGCTGGCCAATGTGTGCGCCAGCCTGCGCTACGGCGGCTGCGTGGCGGCCTGCGGGCTGGCCCAGGGGCTGGACCTGCCGGCTTCCGTGGCACCGTTCATTCTGCGCGGCGTGTCGCTGCTGGGCATCGACAGCGTCTATGCGCCGCAGGCGCGGCGCGAGCAGGCCTGGGCGCGGCTGGCTGCCGAACTGCCGCGCGAGGTGCTGGAGCGCAATACCGAAGAGGCGGGCCTGGCCGATGCGGTTGCGCTGGCGCCCCGGCTGCTTGCCGGCCAGGTGCGCGGCCGGGTCGTCATCGATACGGCGCGCTGAGGCCCGCGCGGGGCCTACTTGGCGTAGGGGTCGGCAAAGCCCAGCTCGACCATGATCTCGGTCTCGTAGGCTTCCATTTCCTCGGCGTCCTGCTCGCTGGTTTCATGGTCCCAGCCCTGGGCATGCAGCGTGCCGTGCACCAGCAGGTGGGCGTAGTGCTCCTCCAGCGTCTTGTTCTGCTCGCGCGCCTCGCGCTCGACCACGGGGGCGCACAGCACCAGATCGGCCATGGCGGTGGGCTCCTGCTGGTAGTCGAAGGTCAGGACGTTGGTGGCGTAGTCCTTTTGCCGGTACTCGCGGTTGAGCTGCTGGCCTTCCTCGGCATCGACGATGCGCACGGTGATCTCGGCATCGACGGCCAGGGCGTGGCGTATCCAGCGCGTGACCTTACTGCGGGACAGCACGGCGCGGTGGGCGGGCGCCTCGGCAAAGCGCGCGAATTGCAGGGACAGTTGCAGTTGGTTCAGGGACATGGGGAAGTGCGTGGGCGTGAGCTTGTGCTTTGGAGCGCCCGTGGGCGGGCGTCTGCCGTGGCTGTCGGGATCAAGGCGCCGCAAGGCGCGGTGCGGCACGGCGTGCCGGGGCCTGGCCGCGTGCGTCGTAGGCGTCCACGATGCGGGCCACCAGCGGGTGGCGCACCACGTCGGCGCTGGTGAAGTGGTTGATGGCGATGCCCTTGACGCGCTTCAAGACGCGCTCGGCATCGATCAGGCCGCTCAGGGCGCCCTTGGGCAGGTCGATCTGGCTGACGTCGCCCGTGACCACGGCGCGGGCGCCGAAGCCGATGCGCGTGAGGAACATCTTCATCTGCTCGGGCGTGGTGTTCTGCGCCTCGTCCAGGATGACGAAGGCGTTGTTCAGCGTGCGCCCGCGCATGAAGGCCAGCGGCGCGATCTCCAGCACATTGCGCTCGAAGGCCTTTTGCACCTTCTCGTAGCCCATGAGGTCGTAGAGCGCGTCGTACAGCGGGCGCAGGTAGGGGTCGACCTTCTGCGTGAGGTCGCCGGGCAGAAAGCCCAGGCGCTCGCCTGCCTCCACTGCGGGGCGCGTGAGCACGATGCGCTGCACGGCGCTGCGCTCCAGCGCGTCCACGGCGCAGGCCACGGCCAGGTAGGTCTTGCCGGTGCCGGCCGGGCCGATGCCGAAGGTGATGTCGTGGCGGGCGATGTTCTCCAGGTAGGCCGACTGGTTGGCCGTGCGCGCGCGCAGGTCGGGGCGGCGCGTGGAAAGCTGGATGGCGTCCAGGGGCTGCTCGATGAGTTCGGTGTCGCCGGCCAGCATGAGCTGCAGCGAATCGTCCAGGATGGGGTCGTCGGCCATCTCGTAGAGGGCCTGCAGCAGTTCCAGTGCGTCGTTGGCCTTGGCCTTGGGGCCGTCGATCTTGAATTGCTCGTGGCGGTGGGCGATCTTGACGCCCAGTGCGATCTCGATGGTGCGCAGGTGCGCGTCGGCCGGGCCGCACAGATGGCTCAACCGGTTGTTGTCGTGGGGTGTGAATGTGTGGCGCAGGATCACGCGGATAATTCCAGAGATTCCGGGCGGCGGCCAGCGCGAGGGCGTGGTGCCATACCCTGTGAATGGGCCGGCGTTCGGTTGCGGACGGGCATGAAAAGCCGCCCCTGGGGCGGCAAAGGACACCAATGATAGGCAAATTGACAGGAACGCTGCTGGAAAAAAACCCGCCCGAGGTGCTGGTGGACTGCGGCGGCGTGGGCTACGAGGTGCAGGTGCCCATGAGCACCTTCTACAACCTGCCCGCCAGTGGGGCCAGGGTCAGCCTGCTGACGCACTTCGTGGTGCGCGAGGATGCGCAGCTTCTGTACGGCTTTGGCACGCACAGCGAGCGCCAGGCGTTCCGCGAGCTGATCAAGATCACCGGCATCGGCCCGCGCATGGCGCTGTCGGTGCTCAGCGGCATGAGCGTGGAGGACCTGGCCCAGGCCGTGACGCTGCAGGAGGTGGGCCGCCTGGTCAAGGTGCCGGGCATCGGCAAGAAGACGGCCGAGCGCCTGCTGCTGGAGCTCAAGGGCAAGATCGGCGCCGATACGGGCGCGCAGTCGCTGTTCGTGAACAACGACCAGAACGACATCGTGCAGGCGCTGATGGCGCTGGGCTATTCCGACAAGGATGCGGCCGCCGCGCTCAAGAAGCTGCCGCCCGACGTGGGCGTGACCGAAGGCATCAAGCTGGCGCTGAAGGCGCTGGCCAAGTGAGCGGCGCATGAGCATCCATACCGACGATTTCGGGCAGGGCGGCTTTCCGCAGGGCGGTTTCGCGCCCGACAAGGCACCGGAAAAGCCGCGCATGATTTCGGCAGCGCCGGTCTCGCGCGGGGAAGAGGCCATGGAGCGCGCCCTGCGCCCCAAGCTGCTGCAAGAGTACGTGGGCCAGGCCAAGGCGCGCGAGCAGCTGGAGATCTTCATCGGCGCGGCCCGAAAGCGCAGCGAGGCGCTGGACCATGTGCTGCTGTTCGGCCCGCCGGGCCTGGGCAAGACCACGCTGTCGCACATCATCGCGGCCGAGCTGGGCGTGAACCTGCGCCAGACCAGCGGCCCCGTGCTGGAAAAGCCCAAGGACCTGGCGGCGCTGCTGACCAACCTCGAAGCCAACGATGTGCTGTTCATCGACGAGATCCACCGCCTGTCGCCCGTGGTCGAGGAAATCCTCTACCCGGCGCTGGAGGACTACCAGATCGACATCATGATCGGCGAGGGGCCGGCGGCGCGCTCCATCAAGCTGGACCTGCAGCCGTTCACGCTGGTGGGCGCGACCACGCGCGCGGGCATGCTGACCAACCCGCTGCGCGACCGCTTCGGCATCGTGGCGCGGCTGGAGTTCTATACGGCCGAGGAGCTGGCGCGCATCGTGCGGCGCAGTGCAGGCCTGTTGAACGCGCCGATTGACGACGAGGGCGCCTTCGAGATCGCGCGCCGCTCGCGCGGCACGCCGCGCATTGCCAACCGCCTGCTGCGCCGCGTGCGCGACTATGCCGATGTGCGTGGCGACGGCAGCATCACGCGCGAACTGGCAGACCGTGCGCTGGCCATGCTCGATGTCGATCCCCAGGGTTTCGACATCATGGACCGCAAGCTGCTGGAGGCCGTGGTGCACCGCTTCGACGGCGGCCCCGTGGGCCTGGACAACATCGCGGCCAGCATCGGCGAGGAGGCGGGCACCATCGAGGATGTGATCGAGCCCTACCTGATCCAGCAGGGCTTTTTGCAGCGCACGCCGCGCGGGCGCATGGCGACCCAGGCGGCGTACCGCCACCTGGGCCTTCCCGTGCCGGGCGACGACGCCAGCTGACGCAGGCTCACTCCTCCGTGCCGGCGTTCCAGAAGGCCTGCAGCACGCCGGGCAGGGCCTCGATGGCGGCGATCACGCGGTCCAGCTCGTCTGAGTCCACCGAGGTGGCGTAGAGCATGGCCTCGATCTCGGTGTCCTGCGGGCCGAAGGCATGGGTTTCCACGCCGCGCACGGGGTAGCTGGCGTTCTCCAGCAGCTCCAGCATCTGCTCGCGCACATCGCCCTGGGCGCCGCGGTGGCAGATGGCATAGACGTAGTAGGTCGATTCCGTGGATTCGTCATCCACCGGGCGGCGGTTGATGCGGTTGACCACGGGGCGCAGCAAGGTGTTGCTGGCCAGCACGAACAGCGTGGCCAGGCCGGCCTCGGCCACCAGGCTGGCGCCCGCGCAGGCGCCCACGGCGGCCGAGCCCCACAGCGTGGCCGCCGTGTTCAGCCCGGTGATGTTGGCCCCTTCCTTCATGATGGCGCCCGCGCCCAGGAAGCCCACGCCCGAGACCACGTAGGCCACCACGCGCGTGGCGCCCTCGGCCCCGCCCAGGCGCACGGCCAGGTCCACGAAGACGGCCGCGCCCACGGCGACCAGGGTGTTGGTGCGCAGCCCCGCCGTGCGCTGGCGCACCTGGCGCTCCAGGCCGATGAGGGCGCCGAACACGAAGGCCGTGGTCAGGCTGACGAAGGTGTCCAGCATGGCGCCGGGGTTGAGGTTCTGCAGGGCCTGCATGGGGTTCCGGGCTTTCCTGGTGAATGGGTTGAAGGGTGCGTCACTGCCAGCCGTAGCGGCGGATGTAGACGCGCTTGAGCAGCGTGGCCAGGCAAGCGTAGCCCAGCAATATGGCAATCATCCACGGGAAGTAGGCCGCCGGCAGCGCCTGCAGCTTGAAGTAGCCGGCCAGCGGCCCCATCGGCAGGAAGATGCCGGCCGCCATCACGGCCGCCGTGGCCAGCAGCAGCGGCCAGGACGGGCGGCTTTGCAGGAAGGGGATCTTGGGCGTGCGGATCATGTGCACGATCAGCGTCTGCGTGAGCAGCCCGATGACGAACCAGCCCGACTGGAACAGCGTCTGCTGCTCGGGCGTGTTGGCGGCGAAGACGAACCACATCAGCGCGAAGGTCAGGATGTCGAACAGCGAGCTGATGGGCCCGAAGAACACCATGAAGCGGCCCAGGTCGGCCGGGTTCCAGCGCAGCGGCTGGCGCACCAGTTCGTCGTCCACGTTGTCGAAGGGGATGGCGATCTGCGAGAGGTCGTACAGCAGGTTCTGCACCAGCAGGTGCAGCGGCAGCATGGGCAGGAAGGGGATGAAGGCCGAGGCCACCATCACCGAGAACACGTTGCCGAAGTTGGAGCTGGCCGTCATGCGGATGTACTTCAGCATGTTGCTGAAGGTGCGCCGGCCCTCGATCACGCCCTGCTCCAGCACCATCAGGCTTTTTTCCAGCAGGATGATGTCGGCCGCTTCCTTGGCGATGTCCACGGCGCTGTCCACGCTGATGCCGATGTCGGCCGCGCGCAGGGCCGGGGCGTCGTTGATGCCGTCGCCCATGAAGCCGGTGATGTGGCCGTTGGCCCGCAGCGCATGCACGATGCGCTCCTTGTGCAGCGGCGTGAGCCGGGCGAACAGCTGGTGCCGTTCCACGGTCTGGCGCAGCATCTCGTCGTTCATGTGCTCGATCTGCGTGCCCAGGATGATGTGGTCTGCGGGCAGCCCCACATCGCGGCAGACCTTGGCGGCCACCAGTTCGTTGTCGCCGGTCAGCAGCTTGACGGCCACGCCGTGCGCGGCCAGGGCGGCCAGCGCCTCGGCCGTGGTTTCCTTCGGTGGGTCCAGGAAGGCGATGTAGCCGATCAGGGTCAGCTCCGACTCGTCGGCCACGCCGTAGTCGCTCTTGTGCGGCGGCACTTCCTTCATGGCCACGGCGACCACGCGCAGGCCCTCGCGGTTGAGCTCGCGCGTCACGCGGCGCACGCGGGCCAGTTGCTCCTCGTCCAGCGGGCGCGTGCCGTCGCCTTCGCGCAGGAGGGTGCAGGTGCCCAGGATCTCCTCGACCGCGCCCTTGCAGATCAGCTCGTGGTGGTGGTTGCGCTCGGCCACCACCACGGACATGCGGCGGCGCTCGAAGTCGAAGGGGATCTCATCGACCTTGCGGTAGTCCTCGGCCACGCGCATCTGGGTGTGCAGCTCCACGTGTTCCAGCACGGCATGGTCGAGCAGGTTCTTCAGGCCCGTCTGGTAGTGGCTGTTGAGGTAGGCGAAGCGCAGCGTCTCGTCGCACGGCTGGCCGAAGGCGTCGGTGTGCCGCTCCAGCACGATGCGGTCCTGGGTCAGCGTGCCGGTCTTGTCGGTGCACAGCACGTCCATGGCACCGAAGTTCTGGATGGCGTCCAGCCGCTTGACCACGACCTTGCGCCGCGACAGCACCACGGCGCCCTTGGCCAGGGTGGAGGTCACGATCATGGGCAGCATCTCGGGCGTCAGGCCCACGGCCACGGACAGCGCGAACAGGAAGGCCTCGGCCCAGTCGCCCTTGGTGTAGCCGTTGATGAACAGCACCACGGGCACCATCACGGCCGCAAAGCGGATCAGCAGCCAACTGACGCTGTTGACCCCGGTCTCGAAGGCCGTGGGCGCGCGGTCGTTGGAGGTCACCCGCGTGGCAATGGTGCCGAAATAGCTGCGGTTGCCCGTGGCCAGCACCACGGCCAGCGCCGTGCCCGAGACCACGTTGGTGCCCATGAACAGCAGGTTGCTGGCGTCCAGCACGCCGGTGCCATTCGATGCACTGGCATCGGCGCGCTTTTCCACGGGCAGGGATTCGCCGGTCATGGCGGACTGGCTCACGAACAGGTCCTTGGCGCTGAGCACGCGGCAGTCGGCAGGAATCATGTCCCCGGCCGACAGCACCACGAAATCGCCGGGCACGACCTCGCGCAGCGGCACCTCGTAGCGGCGCGCCTGCTGGCCGAAGCCGCTGTGCGGGGCGTCTGCGGAGTCGGTATCTGCCGGCGCCGTGGGGCCGCCATTGCGGCGCAGCACCGTGGCCGTACTGCTGACCATGGCCTTGAGCCGCGCGGCGGCGCGGTTGGAGCGGCCTTCCTGCACAAAGCGCAGCAGCGTGGACAGCAGCACCATGGAGGCGATGACGACCGTGGCCTTCATGTCCTCCGTGGCGTAGGAGACCACGGCCAGCAGCGTCAGCAGCAGGTTGAAGGGATTGCGGTAGCAGTACCACAGGTGCAGCCAGCCGGGCAGCGGCTTTTCGTGCTCGACCTCGTTGGGGCCGAGACGCGTGAGCGCGGCGCGGGCCTGCTCGCGGGTCAGGCCGTCCTCGCTGGAGCCGGTGCGCGCCAGCACGGCGGCAATGTCATCGCGCGAGGCGCGCAGCAGCTCGCGCGTGAGGGTCGGCGATACCGAGCGCGAGTGGTGCACGGCCGTGCCCGAGGGCAGGGCATTGCGCCGGAACAGCCCCAGGGCATGGCGGCTGCGCAGAAACGCCTGGAACAGGTGCTTGAGGCTTTTCATGGTGACCTCCCTGGCGGCTCAGGCCTGGCTCGAACGAAGGGTGGCGCGCAGCCAGTGCCAGTTGCGCTGGCAGGCGCACAGCAGGCGGCGGCGCAGCGGCGGGCGGGTCACGGTGGCCGACTGCAGCCATTGGCGCCGCGCATGGGCAGGCAGGTGGCGATAGACCTCGGCGCGCTCCTGCGCCGCCAGCAGGGACAGGACGTCGGCCTGCTGGCGCTGCGTGAGCGCCACGAGGGCGTGGGCGAAGAGATCGGGGCCGTGTTGCTGCAGCAGGGCGTGCAGTTGTCCGGTATGGCGTGCCGCAATGGCGGCTTGCAGGGCCAGCTGCAGGGTGCTGGCGCGGGAGGTGTGGCTGGCGCGTGTGGAGACGGGTTCTGTGGCGGGCGTGGTTGCCGGCGTGGTGCGCAGCGCGGTGATGACGTGTTGCATGGCGGGCTTCTTTCGTTGCGGCCGAAGGAAGCCCGGCACCTATCCGTCAATGGACGTGCGCGGGTCTCCCGGCCGGGGCCTTGGGAAGGGGCGGAAGGGCCGCAGGCATGTGCGGCCGGACCGTATCGGAGGGGTCAGGGCAAGATCGACTCGGATCGGGGTCCATGGGGGGAACTCCTTTCTGACGATGGGGCGGACAAGGCTGCGGCGCGCGCTCAGCGCGGCTGCAGGCTCAGAAAGCTGCGGATGCGGTGCGTGGGCCAGTGGGTCTGCAGGTCCAGGTGCATGGCGTGCTCCATGGCCGATGGGGCCTGGGCCTGCATCTGTGCCTGTGCCTTGGCCTGCATTGCTGCCTGGGAGGCAGCCACGCGCGTGCCGGTGGCGCCGGGGCAGGGCGCGGCAGTGGCAGGCTGCAGGCGTTGCATTGCGGGGCGAGCGAACGGTGTGGACATGGCTTTCTCCTTGGCGAACCAGGAAGACTGCCGCGGGCAGGGCCGTCAAGCAGCGTGGGCCGCGCGCTGCAACGGGGCAGGCACGGACACGCGGTCAGTGAACCACAGCAACTGGAATCTCAGGTGCAGGGGCGGCATGCCTGATGCAAGCCAAATGCCACTGCAGCGCCGGGCGGGCGCGAAGATCCAAGGGGAAACGCAGCAATGGATAGAAGCCGGCCGACATGGCCGCTCCCATCACAGGAGTCGGTCAGTCAGCCAGCAGCGTAGCCATTGCGGCGCGCTGTTTGTCACTGGTTGAACTGGCACTGTCCACGGAAGGACTCCTGAAAATGCGATCCCGCGATTGTGCCTTGCGAGCTGCCTCGGGTCAACCCTGATGTCGATGCGCCACGGGCCAGCCAGCCCTGCACGATCAGCAACTGCGCCGCGTAGTAGGTGGACAGCACGGCGGCTTGCGCCCCGTCGAAAGGCTGCACGAAGCGGTTGATGGCCAGCAGCGAGTCGCTGACCATGAAGAAGCAGGCGCCGATGGCCACGGTCCAGGCGGGCTGGCCGCCCAGGTGCCTGGCGCGGCCAAGGGCCTGCGCCGCCATCAGCGCAATGACCAGCACATAGGCGGCCACGGGCAGGCGCAGCGCGGCGGGCAGGCCGCCCTGCCAGAGCACGGCATACATGGCAACGCCCAGGGCCAGCGTGGCGGCCAGCGAGGGCCGGTGCGCAAACCAGGGCGCATCCTGGCGCAGCAGCACGATATAGGCCAGGTGGGCGAGCAGAAAGCTGGCCAGGCCCGGGATGAACAGATCGGGCAGCATCAGGAACACGTCGCCCGCCATCGAGGCCGCCAACGCCGCGGCCAGCCAGCAGGCGCCGCGCGCGGGTTTCGCCAGCGCCGAGAACGCCGCGCTGCCGCGCCACATCTGCATGACGGCGAACAGCGCAAAGACCATGGCCAGCGGCTTGAACAGCCAGTGCCAGTGCAGCATGTCCAGCACGCTGGTGGCGGTGGCCAGCGCGCCGGCCTCGATGGCCAGGGCCACCCACAGGCTGATGCGCCCCTGCATGGCCGCGCCCAGTGCCCACTGGCAGGCCAGCAGCACGCCAAACCACAGCGCATTGCGCGCCGTCGAGGACTGGTCGGCATGCCACAGGAACAGCGACACCCCGGCGATCAGCGCCACGAACTGCAGGCCCGCAAACCAGCGCAGGCTGCGCTGCATGTCGGGTGCGTAGAGCACGCGGTGCGCGTCCAGGTCGAAGGCCGGCCTGGGAAAGCGCTGCGCCACATCGGCGGGGCGCCATCCGGGCGGCTTGAGCCAGACGCGCAGCTTGTCGCCCCAGCGCCGCGCATGCCAGCTGTCATGGATGAGTTGCCGGTACACCACGGCGTTGGCCCACAGCGGATCCCAGCTTTGCAGCAGGCCGCGCGTGCCGTAGACGCAGGGCTCGCTGTCGTCCTCGGGCTTGAAGGTGCCGAACAGGCGGTCCCAGACGATGAGGATGCCGCCGTAGTTCCTGTCCAGGTAGCAGTCATTGACGGCGTGGTGCACGCGGTGGTTGCTGGGCGCGCAGAACCAGCGGTCGAACCAGCCCAGGCGCCGCACCTGCTCGGTATGGACCCAGAACTGGTAGAGCAGATCGATCAGGCCCACGATGGCAAACACCAGCGGCGGCACGCCGGCCAGCGCCATGGGAAGGTAGAACAGCCAGCCCAGCAGCGCGCCCGAGCTGGTCTGGCGCAGCGCCGTCGACAGGTTGTAGTCCTGGCTCTGGTGGTGCACGGCATGTGCGGCCCAGAGCACGGCCACCTCGTGGCCCATGCGGTGAAGCCAGTAGTAGCAGAAGTCGTAGAACAGCAGGGCCAGCAGCCAGCCGGGAATGCTGGTCCAGAAGGCATCGTTGCGCCACAGCGCCAGGTGCTCGAAGGCCAGCGTGTACAGGCCCACGCGCAGCAGCGTGGTGAAGACGGCGCTGGTCTGGCTGAGCATGCCCAGGCTGATGGAGCTGACGGCATCGGCCAGCCGGTAGGCATTGCGCCCGCGCCACAGGCTCACGCCCCATTCCAGCGCGATCAGCAGCAAAAAGGCAGGCGTGGCGAAGACAATGACTTGGCTGGGTGAGAGCATGGTCAGCCGATTCTGGGCATGGCGGCGGGGCAGCGCCTTAGGCGAGAACCCTAGGATACGGAATCACAAGGGTTGAAACGGATTGCAATAAATAGGGCTTCGTGGCAGGCGTGTGGCAGGAAAATTGCGCCCTATGGCAGAATCGCCCGCTTTCCACGCGCTGGCCGTCCCTGCCCTGCAGGCCATTGCCAGCCCGCACCGCCTTCGCCAGCATGCACCGCGCATGCCCACGCTCCATGCACCTGTCCCGACGCTCCCTGCTATCGGCTGCCGCCTCAGTGGCTGCGGCCCTTGCTGCTGCACCCGCCGCCCATGCCGCGCCGGGCGCGGGCAAGCCCTGGCCGGCAGCCGGGCCCATCACCCTGATCGTGCCCTTTGGCGCGGGCAGCGATGTGGACGCCACGGCGCGGCTGATCGCCGAAAAGCTGGGTGCGCGGCTGCGCCAGTCGGTGGTGGTGGACAACGTGCCGGCCTCTGGCGGCGTGCTGGGCGTGAGCAAGGTGGCGCGCTCGCATGCCGATGGCTACACGCTGCTGCTGGGCTTTGACGGGCCGGTGAGCATTGCGCAACTGGTGAACTCCTCCGTGCGCTATGACGCCGAGCGTGATCTGGCTCCCGTGGGCCTGACTTCGGTGGCGCCCATGGTGATCGTGGCCCGCCCTGGCCTGCCCGTGCACAACCTCAACGAGCTGATCAGCATGGCCCGCGCCCGGCCCGGCGCGCTGACCTATGCCACGCCGGGCGTGGGCACGGTGCTGCACCTGGCCATGGAGCGGCTGCAGGAGCGTGCCCGCATCCGCCTGGTCCATGTGCCCTATCGTGGCGTGGCACAGGTCACCAGCGAGGTCATGGGCGGCCAGGTCGATCTGGGCATTCTTATGACCACCGGCGCCACGCCGCTGGTGCAGCAGAAAAAGCTGGAAGGCGTGGGCGTGACCTCGGCACAGCGCATCGACGTGATTCCCGAGGTGATGAGCTTTGCGGAGGCTCCTGATTTGAAGGGCTTCGAGCTGGAAGCCTGGACCGGCCTGTTCGCCCCCGCCCGCACGCCCGAACCCGTGGTCAGCCGCCTGGCCGCCGAACTGGCCGAGGTGCTGAAGCTGCCCGAGGTCCGCAAGCGCCTGCAGGACAGCGGCGCCACGCCCGGCTCGGGCACGCCGGCCACGTTCGCCCAATTCCTGAAAAAGGAAAAGGCGAGCTACACGCAGATCGTCAAGTCCGCCAATATCCAGGTGGAATGAGGGACTGCGCTGCAGTGCGGGAGTTCAGCTGAAAACCTCGTCGCGCGCACCGCCTTCCAGGTGCTGCACATCGCCCCAGCCGACCAGGCCCAGGCCCTGGGGCGTCCACAGCAGGCGGTTGATGGCCGCGTTGCCCAGCGCCCAGGTGCGGGGTGCCTGCACTTCCTGGTGCGTGGCCAGGCGGTAGAGCACATCCATCACGCCGCCATGCGCCACGATCACGATCTGCTCGCCGGGATGGCCACTGGCCAGCCGGTTCACCGTGGCCGAGATGCGGTCGCGCAGCATCAGCAGCGACTCGCCGCCGCCAGCGGGCACGAACTCGGGATCGCGCTTGCGCCAGCGCAGCGCGTCCTCCGGGTGGGACGCCTCGATATCGTTGAAGGTCTGGCCCTCGAAGCTGCCGAAGCAGCGCTCGCGCAGGCCCTTGTCGGCCGTCAGCGTCGCCCCCGTGCTTGCGGCCACGGCCTCGGCCGTGGCATAGGCACGCAGAAGGTCGCTGCTGTAGATGGCGGCCACCGGCTCACCCGCCAGGGCCTTGCCGGCCTGGGCGGCCTGCCAAAGTCCCATGTCGTTCAGAGGAATGTCCAGATGGCCCTGGATGCGGGCGTCCACATTCCAGGCGGTTTCTCCGTGGCGGATGGCAATGATGCGCGTGGCTTGCATGAGGGGCTGGCGTGGGGTGCTGCAAAGAGGAGCAGGCATTGTCCCGCAAGCCAGGCAAGCCTGCATCGCGCGCCACCGTTGAAACTGGCGCGGCCCAACTCAGGGACGCCGAGCAAGAGCCGCCTCGCGGCGCAGCCGCTCAGGGGGTCAGATCAGCGATTTAGCGTTGTCCAGCACGAAGTCGCAGGCCTTTTCCTTGAGGTCGCCCTTGAGCTTGTCGATGCTGAAGCTCTTGCCGTTGGAGCCGGTGACCAGGCCGCCCAGGCCGTTCTGGAATCCCGTGTCCTTGGGCTCTTCCTGCTTTTGCATGCCCAGCTTGCCCAGCAACTGGTCCTTGACCTGGGCCGCCTTGTCGGCATTGAGGTAGTTGTTCTTCATGCAGTAGGAGATGACGCCTGCCGCATTGCCGGCCGTGGCCGAGGGGCTCAGGCCCAGGGCGGACAGCGCGCCCGCACCGCCTGCCCCCGCACCCAGCATGCCGCCAAGGCCGGAGCCGGCGCCTTCGCTGCTGGCGGCGGCCTTGTCACCGCCAAGGCCCGAGGCCTGGCGCAGCGAGTCGCCCAGGCCCGACGCCTGGGCAGGCAGGGCGCCCAGGCCCAGCATGGCGCACAGCAGTGCGCTGGCAATGGATGTCTTCATGGATGCTTCCTTTCCGCGGAAACCCGCAGGCTCGATACAGGGTCTGAAATTAGCACGCCGTGCGGCGCAGACCTGTGCCCGATTGCAAACCTTTGCCAGAGCGGGCCGTGTCGGTCTTTCGCGTTTTCACTAGCTGTCAAAGCCGTTGGCCTGTCCATGATGGCCGCACATCATTGGCGGGCCGCGGCGGCAGTCTTGTTATTTGGAAATGGCTTTTAAGTATAAAAATCAATTCAACAAGCTGAAAAAGTTATTTAAAGTGGGGCGCACCTATATGGCCAGCTTCTTGCGGCGCCCGGGCTGCTGCGTCGCATGGCCGCCGCCTTTCCAATCAATCCACAGGGGAGCAGACAAATGATCATGAAGATTCTGGGCAGTTCTTTGCTGGCCGCAGGCCTGTTGACCTCGGCCGCGCTGGCCCAGGCCGAGACCGTGCGCTGGGCGCGCGGCTCCGATCCGACTTCGCTGGACCCGCATGCCTTCAACGTGGGCACCAATTTCGTGCTGCTGCACCAGATCTACGAAACCCTGGTCATCCGCTCGGCCGACGGCAAGCTGGTGCCCACGCTGGCCACCTCGTGGAAGATGACCTCCGACCCGTCGGTCTGGGAGTTCAAGCTGCGCCCCAACGTCAAGTTCCATGACGGCACGCCGTTCACGGCGCGCGACGTGGTCTTCTCGCTGAACCGCGCCAAGGGCGAGAACGCCCAGGTCAAGTCCCTGCTGTCCTCGATGGAGGAGGCCAAGGCCGTTGACGATCTCACGGTGCAGGTGAAGACCAAGGGCCCGAACCTGATCTTCCCCGACAACCTGACCAATCTCTTCATCATGAGCGAGAAGTGGTCCAAGGCCAACGGCGCCGAGACCACGCAGGACACGGCCAGCAAGACCGAGAACGGCGCCACGCGCGCGGCCAACGGCACGGGCGCCTATGTGCTGGCCAGCCGCGAGGTCGATTCCCGGACGGTGATGAAGCTCAACCCCGACTATTGGGGCAAGGGCCAGTTCCCGCTGCAGGTGACCGAGCTGATCTACCTGCCCATCAAGTCCCCGGCCACGCGCGTGGCGGCCCTGCTGTCGGGCGAGGTGGACTTCGCCCAGGACATTCCCGCGCAGGACGTGGCGCGCCTGAAGCAGGACAAGCGCCTGCGCATCAATGAAGGCCCCGAGAACCGCTCCATCTTCCTGGGCCTGAACGTGGGTGCGGCCGAGCTCAAGAGCAGCAACGTCAAGGGCAAGAATCCGCTGGCCGATCCCAAGGTGCGCCAGGCCATCGAGCTGGCCATCGACCGCGATGCGATCAAGCGCTCGGTGATGCGCGGCCTGTCGATTCCCACGGGCGTGATCGCGCCGTCGTTCGTCAATGGCTACGACAAGGCCTTCGCGGCCTATCCCAAGGCGGATGCCGCCAAGGCCAAGCAACTGCTGGCCGAGGCGGGCTACCCCAACGGCTTCACCATCACGCTGAACACGCCCAACGACCGCTATGTGAACGACGAGGCCATCGCCACGGCGGTGGCCGGTTTCCTGGGCCGCATCGGCATCAAGACCGAAGTCTCGGCCCGGCCGATCGCCATGCACAGCGTCTCGCTGACCAAGGCGGACAGCGACTTCTACCTGTACGGCTGGGGCGTGCCCACCTACGACTCGGCCTACATCTTCGACTTCCTGGTGCACACGCGCGGCAAGGACAGCCGTGGCGCGCAGAACGCGACGCACTACAGCAATGCCGATGTGGATGCCAAGATCCTGTCCCTGTCCTCGGAGAGCGACAAGGCAAAGCGCGATGCCACCATCAAGAGCATCTGGGAGACCGTGCAAAAGGAGCGCTTCTACATTGCGCTGCATGACCAGGTGATCCACTTCGCGTCCGTGCCCCGGCTCAATGTGCCCGTGCACCCGGACAACGCGCTGCACTTCAAGTTCGTCAAGTTCGAGAAGAAGTAAGCGCCGATGCTGGTCCATCTGCTGCGCCGGCTGGGCCAGTCCGCCCTGGTCCTGCTGGCCGTCTCCTTTGTCTCGTTCATGGTGTTCCGCCATATCGGCGATCCCACGATCAGCCTGCTGGGCGAGGACGCGACGGTTGCCGAGCGCGAGGCGCTGACGGAAAGCCTGGGCTTCAACAAGCCCGTGCCGCTGCAGTACCTGGCTTACGTGGGCAAGGTGCTGCAGGGCGACCTGGGCATCTCCTACCGGCTCAAGCGCCCCGTGACCGAGATCATTGCCGAGCGCCTGCCCGCCACGCTGGAGCTGGCGATGACGGCGGCGCTGTTCGCCCTGGTCATCGGCGTGGCGCTGGGCGTGTACACGGCCATACGGCGCGAGGGATGGCTGAGCCGCTCGATCATGACGGTGTCGCTGGTGGGCGTGTCCCTGCCCACCTTCCTGATCGGCATCGCCCTGATCTACCTGTTTGCCGTGGAGCTGCGCTGGCTGCCGTCCTTCGGGCGCGGCGAGACGGTGAAGCTGGGCGGCTGGGAGACCGGGCTGCTGACGGCTTCGGGCTGGTCGGCGCTGATCCTGCCGGCCATCACGCTGGGCTTCTACAACATGACGCTGATCATGCGCCTGGTGCGCGCCGAGATGCTGGAGGTGCTGCGCGCCGACTACATGCGCTTCGGCCGTGCGCGCGGGCTGCGTGAGCGCGATCTGTACTTCGGCCATGCGCTGCGCAATACCCTGATTCCCGTGATCACCATTGCGGGCCTGCAGATCGGCTCGCTGATCGCCTTTGCCATCGTCACCGAGACCGTGTTCCAGTGGCCCGGCGTGGGCCTGCTGTTCATCTCCTCCATCCAGGGCGTGGACGTGCCGCTGATCGCCGCCTACCTGATGTTCATCGCGCTGCTGTACGTGGGCATCAACCTGCTCGTCGATTTCCTGTACGTGATCGTGGACCCCCGCTTGAGAAACCGATGACCGATTCCGCCAAACAAGCAATCCCTCCCACGGGCTGGCGCGCCAGCGACTCGCCGGTCAAGCGCGCGTTTGCACGCTCGCGCCTGGTGCAGGCGGCGGCGCTGGTGCTGGCGCTGATCGTGGCGGCCACGCTGCTGTCGCCCTGGCTGGCGTGGCAGAACCCCTTCGATCCGGCCAATCTGGACCTGATGGATGCCTTCACGCCGCCGGGCCAGGCGGGCACCAGCGGCACGCTGTACGCGCTGGGATCGGACGACCAGGGCCGCGATGTGTGGAGCGCCATCCTCTACGGGCTGCGCATGTCGGTGCTGGTGGGCGTGTCGGCCGTGGGGCTGTCCCTGCTGATCGGCGTGCCGCTGGGCCTGGTCTGCGGCTATGCGGGCGGCTGGTTCGACACGCTGATGATGCGCATCGCCGATGTACAGCTGACCTTTCCCGTGATCCTGGTGGCGCTGCTGGTCTTCGGCATCGCACGCGGCCTGCTGCCCGAGGGCTACCGCGACGACATGGCGGTCTTCGTGATCATCGTGGCCATCGGCCTGTCCGACTGGGTGCAGTACGCGCGCACCGTGCGCGGCGCGGTGATGGTGGAAAAGCACAAGGACTACGTGCTGGCGGCCCAGCTCATAGGCCGCAGCCGCGTGGCCATCCTGGTGCGCCACATCCTGCCCAACCTGCTGGCGCCCATCCTGGTGATCGCCACCATCAGCTTCGCGCATGCCATCGTGGCCGAGTCCACGCTGTCCTACCTGGGCGTAGGCCTGCCGCCCACCCAGCCTTCGCTGGGCACGCTGATCCGCATCGGCCAGGGCTTCCTGTTCTCGGGCGAGTGGTGGATATTGCTGTTCCCCTCGCTGGTGCTGCTGGCGCTGGCGCTGTCCGTCAACCTCGTCGGCGACTGGCTGCGCGACGCACTGAACCCCAAGCTGCAATGAGCACGACACAAGAATCCGGGCAGCCCCCTGCACAGCCTGCGGTGCTGAGCGTTCGCGGCCTGTCCGTCACCTTCGACACCTACAAGGGCCCCGTGCAGGTGCTGGACGATGTGAGCTTCGACATCGCGCCCGGCGAGATCCTGGGCGTGGTCGGCGAGTCGGGCGCGGGCAAGTCCATGACGGGCGCCGCCGTGATCGGCCTGATCGAGCCGCCGGGCCGCATCTCGGCCGGCACGGTGCAGCTGCGCGGCGAGCGCATCGACACGCTGCGCGGCGAGGACCTGCGGCGCATACGCGGCCGGCGCATAGGCTCCATCTTCCAGGACCCGCTGACCAGCCTGAACCCGGTCTATACCGTGGGCCGGCATCTGGTGGAGACCATCCGCACGCACCTGCCCGTCTCCGAGAAGGAGGCCGAGGCACGCGCGCTGGCCCTGCTCGAAGAGGTGGAGATCCCGCAGGCGCGCGAGCGCATGGCCCAGTATCCGCACCAGTTCTCGGGCGGCATGCGCCAGCGCGTGGCCATCGCCCTGGCGCTGTGCGCCGAGCCCGAACTCATCATTGCCGACGAGCCCACCACGGCGCTGGACGTGTCCGTGCAGGCGCAGATCATTGCCCTGCTGCGCCGCGTGTGCAAGGAGCGCGGCGCGGCCGCCATGCTGATCACGCACGACATGGGCGTCATCGCCGAGACGGCCGACCGCGTCATGGTCATGTACCAGGGCCGCGTGCTGGAAACCGGCCCCGTGCGCCAGGTGCTGGACGCGCCGCAGCAGCCCTACACCCAGGTGCTGATGGGCGCCATTCCCAGCGTGCACCACCGCGTGCAGCGCCTGCCCGTGCCCGATGTGGGCGGCGGCCCGGCCGCGCCCGCCGTGCCCTGGCAGCCCAGGGCCGGAGCGCAGGAGCCCGCGGCTGCCCTGCTGGAGGTCAGGGATCTGTGCAAGGAGTTCGACCTGTCCAGCGGCTGGCTGGCCCGGCTGCTGGCGCGCGAGGACAAAAAGATCCTCAAGGCCGTGGACGGCGTCGGCTTTTCGATCCGCAGGGGCTCCACCTTCGGCCTGGTCGGCGAGTCCGGTTCGGGCAAATCCACGGTGGCGCGCATGGTGGCCGGGCTGACGCCGCCCACCAGCGGCACCGTGCTGTTCGACGGCGTGGACAAGTGGAGCCCGGCCGCCCAGACCGTGGCCATGCGCCGGCGCTTCCAGATGATCTTCCAGGACCCGTATGCCAGCCTGAACCCGCGCTGGACCGTGCAGGAGCTGATTGCCGAACCCCTGCAGGTGCTGGCCCTGACGGCCGGCAAGGACGAGACGGCCGAGCGCGTGCAGGAGGCGCTGCGCCGCGTGCGCATGAAGCCCGACGATGCGCGCAAGTACCCGCACCAGTTCTCGGGCGGGCAGCGCCAGCGCATCGCCATTGCGCGCGCCCTGGCCAGCCGGCCCGAGTTCATCATCTGCGACGAACCCACCTCGGCGCTGGACGTCTCGGTCCAGGCCCAGGTGCTCAACCTCATGCGCGACCTGCAGGAGGAATTCGGCCTGACCTACCTGCTGATCAGCCACAACCTGGCCGTGATCCGCCACATGTGCGACGACATCGGCGTCATGCAGCGCGGCCGCCTGGTCGAGACCGGCGAGGCTGGCGCCGTGCTCGATGCGCCGCAGCATCCGTACACGCGCGCGCTGATGGCTGCCGTGCCTGATATGGAGCATGTGCACTGAGCAAAGTGCACTGTCATGGCCTGGCGTTCAGGTCGCGGCAACGACCCGCACGTCGAACCGGACCTGAAGCCAGTTCTTGATGGCGGCAAAGATCGCGGCAAGATTGTCCATGCTGGGGTTGCCTTTCGGCGAAAGCATGCGGTGCAGGCTCTTGCTCGGCTTGTGCGTGAGGTCGGCCAGCGTCTCGAATCCCACCGTTGCGTTGACGAGATCGCGCAGGACGAGGCGTGCCGTTTCTGGCTCACCGCTCAGAAAAAGAGTGGCCGCCTCATCAAGCAGCGCCTGTGCGAAAGCAGGGTCGCGCTCAATGCGCTGAATGACCGTTTGTTTGAAATCGCGGGTGAGCGTCATGGCTTCGTTCCTTTTTTGGCATTGGCCGAGGGGCGTTGCCTCTTGCGAGCCTTGTATTCGCTGTGCAGGGCCATGGCTTCGTCGATGGCCTTCTGCTGGCCCTTTTTCGTGCTGCCCCCGAACAGGATGATCAATCTTTCCCCGTCCTTGGCGAGATAGATGCGGTAGCCCGGGCCCCAGTCGATCTTGTATTCGCCAATACCCCGGAACCATTCGATATTGGAGGTGTTGCCCAACTCCATGCGGGCCATGGCGACGGCCACCTTGGCGGCCGCCTGGCCATCCAGCCCGTTGAACCATGTCTGGTACGCGCTGCTGCCGTCTTCGCGGATGTACTCCTGGAGCTGGATTCGCATGGATTGGATGGTAACTTATGAGTTACCAACGCTGCAAGGCGCTGTCCACATGACCTACAGCGTTCTCATGTTCCCAGGAACGAATGACAGCGATGGACCCAAAAAAGGCCTGCGGATGCAGGCCTTTGCTTCTGAGACACGATGGCTCACCGGGCGGGTGCTGGCGTGGCCGGTGCTGCCTGCGCTGCAGGCGCCGCCTGGGCCGGCGGCTGCGCCGGCGCGCCACCCTGCTGCACCGGCCCGATGGTGGTGCGCACCACGCGCGAGCCCTTGGGCGGGTTGGGGAAGCCGGTGAGCGCGGCGTCGAACAGGATGCCGAAGATGGCCGGGTCGTCGGTCCACACATCCTGGCGCTGGGCCGAGGTCTCGTAGACGATCTGCTGCGTGGTGGCGTTGCGCATCACGATGCTGACGGCGCGGTAGTACTCCAGCGGCGGGCCGTCGAACATGAAGCTGCCGCCGAAGCCCATGCCCCAGCCGCGCCCGTAGCCCACGCCCCAACCCCAGCGCGGGCCGCCCCAGCGGTCGTAGTAGGGCCAGGCGGCGTAGTCGCGCGCATAGCGTGCGTCGGCGCCGATCTGCACGATCAGGCTGGCCCGGGAGTCGTCGCGCTGCAGGCCCACGCGGCCCAGGGCCTGCTGGGCCTGGGATTCGATGGCAGCGAAATGCGTCTGCGCCTCGCGTTGCGAGGGCAGGACCTCCAGGCGGTAGGTGGGCGGCGCGGGCAGGGCGCCCAGCGTGGAATAGCTCTGGACGGTGCTCTGGACTTCGCGCACGCTGGCGCAGCCCGTAAGCAAGGCCGTGGCCACGATGGCCAGGACATGGATGCAGCGCAGCTTCATGGTGTACTCCTTGGTCGAAAAAAGGCCCGTTTGCACGGGCCTTGGTTGGAGTGGGGCGATTGTTATAGGTTCAGCCGTCAGGACGACAGTTGTACCACCTGCAGACCGGGCAGCGATGCGGACACTGGCATCTCTTCATGGTCGAAGGCCATGTCGCCGTTGGGGTCGGCAATGCCGGTGGCCTTGGCGTTCTTGAAGTCGTGCAGCTCGGGATCCATCATGTGCGTGGTCACGATGTGGCCCATGGCGCGGAACATGCTTTCCACGCGGCCCGGGAATTTCTTGTCCCACTCGCGCAGCAGCTCGCCCACGGCCACGCGCTGCAGGCCGTCCTGGCTGCCGCAGAGGTTGCAGGGGATGATGGGGAAGTTCTGGTACTGGGCCCAGCGCACGGTGTCCTTCTCGGGCACGTAGCACAGCGGGCGGATCACCACATGCTTGCCGTCGTCCGAGACCAGCTTCGGGGGCATGCCCTTCATGCGGCCGCCGTAGAACATGTTGAGCATCAGCGTCTGCACGATGTCGTCGCGGTGGTGGCCCAGGGCCACCTTGGTGCAGCCCAGCTCGTCGGCCACCTTGTACAGGATGGCGCGGCGCAGGCGCGAGCACAGGCCGCAGGTGGTCTTGCCCTCGGGCACGACGCGCTTGACCACGCTGTAGGTGTCCTGCGTTTCGATGTGGTAGTCCACGCCGATGCTCTTGAAGTACTCGGGCAGCACATGGTCGGGAAAACCGGGCTGCTTCTGGTCGAGGTTCACGGCCACCAGCTCGAATTTGACGGGCGCGCGCTTTTGCAGCTTGCGCAGCACGTCCAGCATCGTGTAGCTGTCCTTGCCGCCCGACATGCAGACCATGATCTTGTCGCCTTCCTCGATCATGTTGAAGTCGGTGATGGCGCGGCCTACTTCGCGGCACAGGCGCTTTTCCAGCTTGACCTGCTCGCGCTCGATCTTGATGCGGTTGCCGTTCGCGGTATTGGCTTGGGCATCCGCATCGGCGGCGGCGGTTTCGGGGGCGGCTTCTTCGGCCAGCCAGGGGTTGTCGGTCACTGCATTCATGGGGTTCACCATTGTCCGGTTTCTATGCGAATGGCCACTTCGCAGTCTTCAAAGATTTCCAGCTTGGCGATTTTCACGCGCACGCCCAGCACGCCGGGCAGCTGCATCAGGCGCTGGGCCAGCTTGCCGATCAGGCTCTCCAGCAGGTTGACGTGCTCGGCCGTGCATTCATCGATGATGATCTGGCGTACCTTGCGGTAGTCCAGCACATGCAGGATGTCGTCGTCGCGCGGCGCCAGCGGTTGGGTGCCCAGGCTCAGCTCGGCATCGACCTGGATGGGCTGGGGCATCTGTTTTTCGTGGGCGAGGATGCCCAGGTTGGCGTCGAAGCGCAAACCCGTGAGCGTCAGGATCTGTTGTCCGGTGGCGGAGTGCATGGGGAAAAGCCGTGGAGTGTTTGGGGTGGCGCGCGCAGGCGCCTACATCATGGAAAAGTCGCGCTCGAAGCGCTGCAGGTGCTGGCCGCCATCGACCAGCAAGGTGGTGCCGGTGATGGACTGGTTGTCCAGCGCAAAGCACACGGTGGCGGCCACGTCGGCCGCGCTGGACGAGCGGCCCAGCGGGCTGAGGCGGTGCAGCGACTCGAAGCGCTCCTGGCTCAGCATGTGGCTGGTCAGCGTCAGGCCCGGGGCCACGCCGACGACGCGCACGCGCGGTGCCAGCGCCAGCGCCAGCATGGTGCCGGCGGCCTCGAGAGCCGCCTTGGACAGCGTGTAGCTGAGGAAATCGGGGTTCTGGTTCCAGAGCTTCTGGTCCAGCATGTTGATCACGGCGCCGCTGGCATGCTCCTCGCCGGCCGCCACGCGGTCCTCGATATGGGCATGCAGCGCCTGGGCCAGCAGGATGGGCGCGCCGGTGTTGCTGCGCAGGTGGGCTTCCAGGGCCACGTAGCTGAAGCTGCCTGCATCGTCGTGCTCGAACAGCGAGGCGTTGTTGACCACGGCATCCAGGTGGCCGAAGTGCGCCACGGCGCGCGGCACCAGCGAGCGCACCGAATCCTCGTTGAAGAAATCGGCATCCAGGGCGGCGCTGTCGCCGGCCAGTTCAGCGCAGGCGGCGGCCGTCTCCAGCGCCTCGTCGTGCGAGTCGCGGTAGTGCACGGCCACTTGCCAGCCGGCGCTGGCAAGCGCGAGCGCGATGTCGCGCCCCAGGCGGCGGGCCGCGCCGGTCACCAAAACGGTGCGTGTTCGGGCAGGTGTGGACATTCGAGGACAATGTACGGATCGTGACGACAGAACCCTCAATTTTAACGGCCGCCCTGCAATCCCGTGTTGCGCAAGAGATTGCGTCCTCTGGAGGCTGGCTGGCTTTCGACCGTTTCATGGCCCTGGCACTGTACGAGCCGGGCCTGGGCTACTACGCCAATGACACCGCCAAGTTCGGGCTTATGCCATCGTCGGGCAGCGATTTCGTGACCGCGCCCGAGATGTCCCCGGTCTTCGGCCAGCTGCTGGCCGCCCAGGTGGCCGAGGCGCTGCAGCGCACGCATACCCGCGAAGTCTGGGAGTTTGGTGCCGGCACGGGCGCGCTGGCGCTGCAGGTGCTGGACGAGCTGGCCGCCCTGGGCGTGCTGCCGGACCGCTACACCATCGTCGATCTGTCGGGCACGCTGCGCGCGCGCCAGCAGCTCAGGCTGGTGAAGTACGAAGGACTGGTGCACTGGGCCGATGCCCTGCCCGAGCGGCTCGAAGGCGTGGTCATCGGCAACGAGGTGCTGGATGCCATGCCCGTGCAACTGCTGGTGCGCAAGGCAGGTGTCTGGCACGAGCGCGGCGTGGTGCTGCAGCCGGACGGCAGTCTGGGCTGGGAAGACAGGCCCACGCAGCTGCGCCCGCCGATGGACATCGAGGGCGAGCACGATTACCTGACCGAAATCCACCCGCAGGGCGAGGCCTTCATTCGCACGCTGGGCGAGCGCATGGCGCGCGGCGCGGCATTTTTCATCGACTACGGCTTTGGCGAATCCGAGTATTTCCACCCGCAGCGCCACATGGGCACCCTGGTGTGCCACCGGCTGCACAAGGTGGACGACGACCCGCTGGCCGAGGTCGGCCTCAAGGACATCACGGCCCATGTGAACTTCACGGGCACGGCCGTGGCCGCGCAGGAGGCCGGCTTCGAGGTGCTGGGCTATACCTCCCAGGCCCACTTCCTCATCAACTGCGGCCTGGGACCCAAGCTCGACGCCCTGGCCCAGGGGCCGCGCGCCATGGCCACCAAGCTGATGATGGAGCACGAGATGGGCGAGCTGTTCAAGGTCATCGGCCTGGCCAAGGGCGTGGAGCCCTGGGACGCCATGGGCTTTGTGCGCGGCGACCGCACGCACCGCCTGTAGCCGCCGGCCAGAGCTCCGCCCCGGGCCTCAGCGCTGGACGCTGCGGCCGTTGCTCACCTCGTAGGCCGTCTGGTCCTTGAGGTTGATGCGGTAGATCTCGCGCGTGACGTTGCCCGAGAAACCCAGCTCCACGATGGACAGGTTCTCGAACGTGGTCGTGAAGCCGCTGGGCAGGATGCGGTTCAGGCGCGCGGCGGTCTCGCCCATGGCGCGCTCGATCTCGGGCGTGAAGGTGGCTTCGCTGTAGACCAGGGTGTTGTGCGGGTTGTGGCTGCGCACCTCCTTGCCGGCCTGCACCTGGTTGATGCCGCTGACGCCCACGCTTTGCACCATGGTCTTGGCCGAATCGTTCATGCGGGCATAGACGGGCCCCGTCACGCGCGGCAGCGGGCCGTCGCGCAGCGGTGCCATGGCGGCGGTGGCGCGGGTGTTGAAGTCCATCATGGCCTCGTAGGCCGGGCCGGACTTGACGATGCCCAGGTCCAGCCACCACGGCTTGCCGGCGCCCTTGGCGGCCTCGGTGGTGTAGAAATTCTTCAGGTGCACGTCCTGCAGCACGGGCGGCAATGCCGGCAGGGCGGCCAGCATCTTGCGCGGCGTGGACGGGTCGGCGCTGTGGATATGCACTACGGTGACATGGGGCAGGTTGAAGGTGTTGGCCTCGGCCACCAGCTTCAGGCGCAGCAACTGCTCGTGCACCACGGGCGTGACCTGGCTGTCCATGATGGCCGTGGCATCGGCCGGCAGGCGATATACCAGGCCATAGGTGGCCTGATGGGTGCGGAAATCGCTGCGCTGCAGGGCGCTGTTGTCGATGGCGCCCGACGCTGCGGCTGCCGTGGTGGGGGCCGGAGCGCTGGCGCAGGCCGCCAGCAGAGCGGCAGGCAGGATGGCGAGAAGAAGGCGCCTGGATGTGTGTTGCATGGTGGGGTTGTCTTGTTGCGGCATGGAGCCATGGAAGAAGGGGGCTTGTCGCGAATGGTCCCGAAGCCTCCCGCCACGGGACTTTCCCAATGTAGGGCGCCCATGTGTCCCGCCCATGACGCGCCGCCGCCGTACACTCGGCGCCATGATCCGCTGGCTCCTCGTCATCTTCCTGGCCCTGCTGCTGTTCAATGGCCTGCACGCCTGGCTGGAGCGCATAGGCCTGGGCCGCCTGCCGGGCGACTTCCGCTTTCGCCTGTTCGGCCGCGTGATTTTTCTGCCCATTGCCAGCACCGTGTTGCTCAGCGTGATTGCCGCCCTGATCGCCAAGCTGGTCTGAGCATGGCTTGAAGCACGGGCGCGCCGCCCGTATATGCAGGCATTGCCCCATGACTTCCGAACAAGAGGCCGCCCATGTCCGACAAGCTGCATTTCGTCTGCCCCCATTGCCACACCACCAACCGCATTGCGGCCGACCAGCTCGGCAGCGCGCCTGACTGCGGCAGCTGCCACCAGCCGCTGGTCACCGGCCAGCCCGTGGCGCTGGATGCGCAAAGCTTTGCCAGGCATGTGGGGCGCAGCCAGGCGCCGGTGGTGGTGGACTTCTGGGCGCCCTGGTGCGGCCCCTGCCGCATGATGGCGCCGGCCTTCGAGCAGGCGGCGCAGGCGCTGGCGCCCGGCGTGCAGCTGGCCAAGCTCGATACCGAGGCGCACCCCCACGCTGCCGCGCCCTGGAACATCCGCAGCATCCCGACCATGGTGGTGTTCAAGGAAGGACGCGAGATCGCCCGTGTCTCCGGCGCGCTGCCTGCCGGCGAGATCGTGCGCTGGGTGCGCTCGGTCGTCTGATGGTTGCCAGGCCGCAAGGACCGGGCGCCTTCAGGCCCTTCCTCAGGCCTGCACTTCACCCGGCAGATAGAAGCAATAGCCGCTGTTGCGCAGCGTCTTGACAGGCAGCTGCTGGCCGCTGGCCTCTTGCACCTTGCGCCTCAGCCGGCGCATCTGGGTGTCCAGGCGGCGCTGGTCGTAGACCAGATAGTCTCCACCCAGCGCCTGCACGATCTGGCGGCGGCTGACGCTGGCCCCTGCCTTGCCCATCAGGCAGTGCAGCACCAGCAGGTCCTGGTGTGACAGCGCCACAGGGGGCGAGGCGGGGGGCTGCAGGCGGCTGGGGCCAAGCTGCAGCAGCCACGGCGCCTGGCGCTGCTGCAGGCCCAGGCGCCGCACCAGGGCGGCCAGGGTGGCTTCCAGCTCGTCGAGATCGCAGCCTTTGCCCAGGTAGTGGTCGGCGCCGATCTCCAGGCCGTCGATGCGGTTGGCGCTGCTGTTGAGCGCGCTGAAGACGATGATGCCCAGTTGCTGGCCCTGCTGGCGCAGGCGCTGGATCAGCGCCAGGCCGTTGCCGTCGGGCAGGCCGATGTCGATGATGGCCAGCCGGTGGCGCCGCGCATCGAAATGGCGGTCGAACTCCTGCAGGCTGGCCACGCACTGCGGTGCATAGCCCAGGGATTCGAGGAACTCGCCCAGTTCATGGCGCAGCACGGGCTCGTCTTCGAGCAGGATCACATCAAGCATGGACTGGGAGGAGGGCAGGCGGGTGACAGCGCAGACAGCTGGTGTACGCTGGCGGCCCCGTGGTGGACTTCAGATGCGATATTACCGTGCAACCCTCATCGTGCTGGCCTGGCTGCTGTGCCCACTGCTGCTCCAGGCCCGGACCCTCGTGCTGGACCCCGATGTGCCCATGCAGGAGACCGCAGGGCAGTGGCAGCGGCTCGATGACGCTTCGGGCCTGCTCGATGTCCGGCAGGCCGACCTGGCGCCCGGGTGGAAGGCGATGCCAGGGCACCTGAACGCCAGCTTCACGCAGGCGGCGGTCTGGTTGCGCATGCCGCTGCAGGTGCAGCAGCCCGGCAGCTGGATGCTGTTGCTGGGCAATGCCCTGCTCGATGAGGTGGAGGTCCATGTGCGCCGGCCTGGCGACCCCTGGCAGCTGCTGGGGCGCAGTGGCGAAGAGATTTCGCGTCACGCCTGGCCGGTGGACTACCGCAGTCCCGCATTCCAGTTCGAACCTGCTGCCGCCGGGTCATACGAGTTGCTGGTGCGCCTGCGTGCGCGCAACGCGCTCGTCACCCGTATCGATCTGTGGCAGCGACTGGCGTTCGACAACCATACGCGGCGCGAGGCCCTCTCGTTCGGCCTGTACTTCGGGCTGTACCTGCTGTTGATTGGCGTGCAACTGGTGTTCTGGCTGGGCACGCGGGCTCCGGTGAGCGGCCTGTTTCTGGCCTATCTCAGCGTCTGCGTGCTCAATGAGGTGGTATCGCTGGGGCTGGTGCAGCAGTTGACGGGCCTGCCGGGTTTCTGGAGCGACCGCCTGCTGGGATGCGGCATTGCCGGCGCCCTGGCGATCTCCATGCAACTGGCCTGCAGGCAGTTGGAGCTGGCATCGCTGTATCCGCGGCTGGTACGCCAGAGCGTGCCGCTGCTGTGGCTGTTCAGCCTGTGCTGCATGCTGTTGGTGGTGTCGGGGCACTACTCGGCGGGCATGGTCCCGGTGCAGGCCATGACCCTGCCGCTGACCGTGGGCTTTCTCGCATTCGCCCTTTGGCTGTGGCGGCGCGGCCACGCCCCGGCACGGTTCTTCATGCTGGCGTTCGGCATCTTCTATGCCGGCGTGCTGATCTCTTTCCTGCGCAACCTGGGCTGGCTGCCCATGAACGCGCTGACCGCGCTGGTGTCCACGCATGCGTCCGCGCTGGGCACCATGGCGCACATGCTGCTGCTCAGTGGCTGGATCATCGGCGGATACGAGCGCAGGCGCCGCATTCGAGAGCACGAGCAGGTCCGGCTGGAGGCGGAACTGCGGCAGCGACAGTTGCGCGAAAGCGAACTCAGCGAGGCGCTGGCGCTGGAGCGCAGGGTGCGCCAGGAGCAGCGCGACTTTGTCGCCATGGTCTCGCACGAGCTGCGCACGCCGCTGGCCATCATCCTGACCAGTGCGCAGCAACTGGCGCGCAATCTGGCTGCACCGCCCGACAAGACGCTGGCACGCAGCCGCAACATCCGCGAAGCCGCCCAGCGCCTGCTGGCCCTGGTGGACGACTGCCTGGCCGACGACCGCATGGCCGACCCCCAGCCCCATGCCGAGCCGCGCCTGCAGCCGTGCGACCTGCATGCGCTGGTGGATGGCTTGTGCCTGGACTTTGCGCCCGGCCGCATCGTCTGCCAACTGGGCGGGGGCACGCAGCAATTGATCACCGATGCCGGCCTGCTGCGCATCGCGCTGCGCAATCTGCTGGCCAATGCAGACCGCCACACGCCCGAGGGCGAATCGGTCCGCCTGGACGTGACCAGGCAGGGCGAGGGTCTGGAGATCCAGGTCTCGAATCCGGCAGAGCCCATTGCCCAGGCGGACCAGGACCAGCTGTTCGAAAGGTATTACCGTGGCCGCAACGCCCAGCACCGGCCCGGCGCCGGGCTGGGGCTGTACCTGGTGCGGCGCATCGCCGAGCGGCTGGGCGGCAGCGTGGCCTTGTTGACGGCAGGAGGCGAGCAGCCCGTGTGCCTGCGACTGGTCCTGCCCGTGGCGCGAGCCTGATTCCCGTGTGTGGCGGCCTTTGCGCTCAGGCCGCCTGCGCCAGCCAATCTGCCACGGCCTGCGCGCGCGCCGCCTGCACGGCTTCGCCGATGGCCTTGCCCTGCTTGCCGCGCGCAGCGGCCTGGGCGGCGATGTCAGAGGTGGAGACGGACAGCGCTGCGGCCAGCGCTTCGCGCAGGCGGGCACGCTGGGGATAGGGCCGGTCTTCGAAACCCAGTCTTCCGCGTGCATCGCACTCACAGGCCATGAGCGCCTGCTCGAAGCGCGCGGGCTTGCGGATGGCGTCGCAGCGCTCCAGCAGGCGGACGATGGCGGCGCCGTTGAGTTCGCCGCTGCGGTGGATGTTGCCGTGCTCGCGCGCCACCACGTCGCCCAGTTCGCGGCAGTCCGTGGGCACGCGCAGACGCTCGCCCACTTTCTCGGCCAGCCGGGCGCTGCGCTGCTCATGGCCTATGTGGCGCGGCAGCACATCGGCCGGCGTCGTGCCCTTGCCCAGGTCGTGCACCAGGCAGGCGTAGCGCACGGGCAGCGGGGTGTCCAGCTGCGCGGCCATGTCCAGCACCATCATGGCGTGCACGCCGGTATCGACCTCGGGGTGGTACTCGGCGCGCTGGGGCACGCCCCACAGTCGCTCCAGCTCGGGCAGCAGCACGGCCAGCGCACCGCACTCGCGCAGCAGCTCGAACATGCGCGAGGGGCGGCGCTCCATCAGGCCACGGCTGATCTCCTGCCACACGCGCTCGGGCACCAGGGCATCCACCTCGCCGGCGGCCACCATCTCCTGCATCAGGGCCATGGTTTCCGGCGCCACCGTGAATTCGTGGAAACGTGCCGCGAAGCGCGCCACGCGCAGGATGCGCACCGGGTCTTCGCGGAAGGCCCCGGTCACATGGCGCAGCACCCGGGCCTGAAGATCGGCCTGGCCGTGGTAGGGGTCGGTGATGGCGCTTTCACCATCCCAGTCCGCAGGAGCGGCCATGGCATTGATGGTCAGGTCGCGCCGGGCCAGATCCTGCTCCAGCGTGACATCGGGCGCCGCCTGCACGACGAAACCCCGGTACCCCAGGCCGCTCTTGCGCTCGGTACGCGCCAGCGCGTATTCCTCGTGCGTCTCGGGATGGAGGAAGACCGGGAAGTCCCGCCCCACAGGCAGAAAGCCGCGCGCGGACATTTGTTCGGGCGTGGCGCCGACCACCACCCAGTCGCGGTCATGCACGGCCCGCCCCAAAAGACGGTCGCGCACCGCGCCGCCCACCATGTACACCTGAAATTCGCTCATGCCGCAATGGTAGGGCCTGGGCGGTGACATGATGGCGGGCTGCCTCCACGCACCGATGGAGTGCCGAGCGCATGCTTTCTTCCGGATTCTTTCTGGAGACACACTCAAGCAGCACCAGCCGGACGGCCGCTGCAATGGCTCCGCAACCGCGGCATTGCGCAGGCCGCGCCCACCCCAGCGCAGCAGTGCTCCGACTTTTGCTGGTGCGCCGCTCAGCCGGCCGCAGGCGCGCTGCGGTAGGGTTCCTCGAACGGCCGGAAATCGTGCTCGGCCAGTGCGCCCTGCACCCAGTCCTGCACGCCCGGCAAGGCGCGCACGCGGCGCACGTAGGCGTCGATGGCCGGGGCCAGCGGCAGCTCGTAGGTCGTCAGGCGCATGCACACGGGCGCGAAAAAGGCATCGACGATGCTGAACTGGTCATACAGCATGGGGCCGCTGGCCGTGGACAGCAGCGGCTGCCACAGCTCGGACAGGTGCTGGACATCGTCACGCAGGTCCGCGCGCTCGGCCCACAGCCGCGCGCCGACCTCGGGCAGCTGGGCCTCGATGTTCATGGGGCACAGCGAGCGCAGCGCGCCGAAGCCGCTGTGCATCTCGGCACAGAGGCTGCGCGCGCGGGCGCGGTTCAGGGCCAGGGTCGGCCACAGGTGTTTTTCAGGGAATTTCTCGGCCAGGTACTCGCAGATGGCCAGGCTGTCCCAGATGGCCATGCCTTCGTCCATGAGCACGGGCACGCGGCCCGAGGGAGACAGCGCGCGGGCGCGCTGCTTGAAGGCGGACTGCTCGTCGAAGCTGTCAAAGCGCAGCATGACTTCTTCGAAAGCAATGCCGGCCTGGCGCATCAGCACCCAGGGGCGCATGGACCAGGATGAGTAATTCTTGTTGCCGATATAGAGCGTGAGCATGGCCGCAACCTCCGCGATAGGCCCTACAGCTTAGCAAGCATGGCAGGAAAACCCATGTAGGAGCCGGGCGCTGCCTGGGCGCGCTCTAATGCGTGCCATGCAAAACGATAGCTCTTCCCCCCAGGCGCCAGCGGGGCGCCACACGGCTGCGCTGGTCCTGTTTTCCGGCGGCCAGGATTCGACCACCTGCCTGGCGCAGGCACTGTCGCTGTACGAGCGCGTCGAGACCCTGGGTTTCGACTACGGCCAGCGCCACAGCGTGGAAATGCAGGTGCGCCAGCAGGTGCGCGAGCGGCTGGCCAGGGACTTTCCCCAATGGGCACCGCGCCTGGGTGACGACCATGTTCTCTCGCTGGACGTGCTGCAGCAGATCGGCGGCTCCTCCCTGACCGAAGACGTGGCCTTCGCCATGCAGGCCGACGGCCTGCCCAACACCTTCGTGCCCGGCCGCAACCTGCTGTTCCTGACCCTGGCCGGCGCGCTGGCCTACCGTCGCGGCCTGTCGGTCATCGTCACCGGCGTCTGCGAGACCGACTACTCCGGCTACCCCGACTGCCGTGACGACACCATGAAGGCCATGCAGCTCGCCCTGAACCTGGGCCTGGAGCGGCGCCTGCGCATCGAAACCCCGCTCATGTGGATAGACAAGGCCCAGACCTGGCAAATGGCCCACGACCTGGGGGGCGACACCCTGGTGGACCTCATCCAGCGCGACACCCACACCTGCTACCAGGGCACGCGCGAGACGCTGCACGACTGGGGCTACGGCTGCGGAACCTGCCCCGCCTGCGACCTGCGAGCCCGCGGCTGGCATCAATGGCAGGCGCAGCGCGAGACAGCAAACTAAAGAAGCACAGCGCTAGAAACCGGCGCGGCCAAAAGCGAGGGACACCGAGCAAGGGCCGCCCCGCAGTGAGGGTGTCGTCCCCCTCCCCCGCGAAGCGGGCAGAGAGGGGGAAGGCGCGCAGCGCCTCAGGGGGTGCTTGTTCTACACCGGCCAGACGACTCCGTGGTCGTTCAAGATGGCGTCCAGGGGCAGGTCATGCGGCTCGGGCTCGAACTCGTCCACATAGCCGCAGCCGTAGCCCAGGCCCACGGTGAAGGGCCTGGGCTGCAGCTCGGCCAGGGTGCGGTCGTAGAAACCGCCGCCATAGCCCAGGCGGTAGCCACCGGCCGCGTAGCCCACGCAGGGCACGAACAGCAGGGTGGGGGTCAGGGTTTCGGTGTCCTTGGGCTTGGGAATGCCGTAAGCATCCTCTTCCATGGGACAGCCCGGGTACCAGGCGTGAAAGCTGAGTGTCTTACGCTGCTTGTCGATCACGGGCAATCCGATGCGGCGTCTTTGTGGGGTACCCTGTAGCTCGCCATCTTCCTTCCACCGGTGAAGCGCTGGCAGCGGGTCGAACTCCCCCTTGATCGGCCAATAGGCGCCGATGATGCTGTCGGGCCGCTGTATCAGCCAAAAGCGCATGACCTGCTGCAGCGCGTCGGCGCGCTGCAATCGGTCGGGAAGGTTGAGGCGCTGGTCTATCAAGCTGCGGCGCAGGGCTGCTTTGTCCATCAGATAATTTCCTCCATGCACTGGCTGAAGATTTTGACACCGCTTCTGGCGGCTTCCCTCTGGACCACCGCAGCCACGCCTGCGCTGGCGCAAAACCGTGGCGACGACGTCCTGCTGGAAATGCAGCAGGCCTTTCGCAAGGGCGACAAGGCCAAGCTCACGCAGCTGCTGCCTTCTGCGCGTGGCCATGTGCTCGAACCTTGGGCCGCCTATTGGGAACTCAAGGCCCGGCTCGAAGAAGCCAGTGCCGACGAGATTCTGGGGTTTTTCAAGCGCTGGCCCGGCACCTACCAGGAAGACCGGCTGCGCAATGACTGGCTGCTGCTGCTGGGGCAGCGGCGCGACTGGGGCATGTTCGATCAGGTGCACGGGGCGTTTCGCATGCGCGATGACCGTTCCGTCAACTGCTATGCCCTGCTGATCGACAACCTCAAGGGCCAGCCTGCCGCCAATCTTGGCCAGCAGGTCCGCGACCTGTGGTGGGCCCAGCGCGACGCCGACGACGGCTGCACCTATGCTGCCGGCGAGCTGTACGCAGCCAAGCAGATCAGCGAGCCCGAAGTCTGGCGCAAGGCACGCCAGTCGGCCGAGGCCAATCGCCAGAAGGCCACGCGCGATGCCGTGGCCATCGTCGCGCCCGAGGCCCTGCCCCAGGTGGCGCAGGTATTCGCCTCGCCGGCGAAATACCTTGCCGGGCAGACGCGCGTGCGCGGTGCCGTGCCCAAGGAACTGGCGCTGCTGGCGCTGATCCGCATGGCGTCCAGCGACCCGGCGGCGGCGGCCACCCAGCTGGAAGGCGGCTGGGGTGCCCGGCTGACGGCCGAAGAGAACAACTGGGCCTGGGGCGTGATCGGCAAGCAGGCCGCGCTCAAGCTGCAGCCCGAGGCTGCGGCCTATTTCGGCAAGGTGCGCAAGGACGGCGATCTCAGCGACGAACTGCTGGGTTGGAAGGTGCGTGCCGCGTTGCGTGCAGGCGACTGGCGCACGGTGCGCCGTGCCATCGACGCCATGGGGCCTGAGCGCACCGAACACACATGGACCTACTGGAAGGCCCGCGCCCTGCTGTCGGGCCGCCCCAGCGAGCAGGAGCGCTCCGAGGCGCGCCAGCTGCTGGAGGACATGGCCGGCCCCGGCAGTTTCTACGAGCAGCTGGCGCTGGAGGACATCGGCCAGCGCGTGACGGCCCCACCGCCGCCTGCGCCGCCCACGGCACAGGAGAAGGCCGCCGCCCGCGCCAACCCCAGCCTGGTGCGCGGCCTCTACGCCATCCAGAACGGCCTGCGCAGCGAAGGCGTGCGTGAATGGAACTACGCCACCAACCTGCACCAGGCCGGCGGCATGAACGACCGCGAACTGCTGGCCGCCGCCGACCTGGCCTGCCAGCAGCAGGTCTGGGACCGCTGCATCAACACCAGCGAGCGCACCCGCAGCTTTGCCGACTGGAGCCAGCGCTTTCCCATGCCCTTCCACGACACGGTGCTGGCGCGCTCGCGCTCCATCGGGCTGGACCCGGCCTACGTCTATGGACTGATCCGCCAGGAAAGCCGCTTCATCATGGATGCGCGCTCGGGCGTAGGCGCCTCGGGCCTGATGCAGGTCATGCCGGCCACGGCCCGGTGGACGGCGCGCAAGATCGGCATGACGGACTTTTCTCCGTCCATGATCAATGACCGCGATGTGAATATCACCATAGGCACCGCCTATCTGAAGCTGGCGCTGGACGATTTCGACGGCTCCATGGCGCTGGCTGCGGCCGGCTACAACGCCGGCCCCGGCCGCCCGCGCAACTGGCGCAACGGCCCGGTGCTCGACGCCGCCATCTGGGCCGAGAACGTGCCCTTCACCGAGACGCGCGACTATGTGAAGAAGGTGCTGTCCAACACCACCAACTACGCGGCGCTGATCACGGGCCAGCCCCAGTCGCTCAAGAGCCGCCTGGGCACCATCGGCCCGCGTGATGCGGCCACGCCCGACCCCAGCAAGGACCTGCCCTGAGCCGCACTTGACATTCCTGCGGGGTGCGGCGATGCCTGTCGGCGCTACACTTGGTTACCGACTGGCGGGCCGCATGCCGCGGCCCCGGATACCGCAGGGGTTTCAAGAATGACAACAACAGGGAGCCGCGCGGCCTGGGTCGCGCTGGGTCTTGCATGGGCGTGCACGGCGGCGGCGCAGCCCGTCTACAAATGGGTGGATGCCGAAGGGCGCACGCACTACGGTTCGCAGCTGCCCGTCGACCAGGCCGATGCCGGCCAGATCAAGGTCTCGCCCAATGGCAGCTCGGGCGCAGGCTCGGGCCGGTTTGGCGAAGAGCGCAATCCCGACGGCACGAAGAAGCTGCCCAGGCAGGTGCGCGAGTTGGCGGACGGCGTGGCCAAGGGCCTGAGCAAGGTCGATTCCAAGGAGGTGCCGCTGAACTGCGCAGCCGCCGTGGACAACATCCGCAGCCAGGTGGACACCATGGTCGAGAACGGCCAGAAAAACCTCAAGGGCGGCTACATCACGCAGGCGCAGTTCGATGCAACCGCGGGCAAGTTCCGCGAGGCGCGCACGCACGCCACGGTGGCCGACTGCCAGGCCTCCACGGGCCGCTCCAAGGCCATGTACCAGTGCATGTCCAACAGCTACAACCACCTGATCGGCTGCGCGGAAAAGCACAAGCCCTGAAGCGATCCGATCCCTCAGGTCTCGGCCCACATGCGCAGGAGGTTGTGATATTGGCCCGCGAGGCTGAGGGTTTCATCGGTCTCGCCCAGTTTTTCGCGCAGGCGCTGGATGGTCTGGTCCATCTCGAACAGCATGGCCCGGCGTGTGTCGTCGCGCACCATGCTTTGCGCCCAGAAGAAGGCGCACACGCGCTCGCCCCGGGTGACGGGCTCCACGCGGTGCAGGCTGGTGGAGGGATAGAGGATCAGGTCGCCGGCCGGCAGCTTGACCTCGTGCGTGCCGTAGGTGTCCACCACGACCAGCTCGCCGCCATCGTAGTCCTCGGGATCGCAGAGGAAGAGGGTGCAGGACACATCGGTGCGCATCCACTGCTGCGCGCCTGGCAGGCGCCGCGCCGCACCGTCCACGTGCAGGCCATAGGTTTCACTGTCCGCGTAGCGGTTGAACAGCGGCGACATGGTGCGCGCGGGCAGGGCGGCACTGAAGTACAGCGCATTGGCCGCCAGCGCCTGCTCGATGGTGCGGCCCTGCTCCAGTGCCACGGGCGAGTCTTCGGGCAACTGGCGGTTGCGCTTGACCCGGGCGCCTTGGCTGCCCGCCGTGGCACGGCCATCCACCCAGTCGGCGGCATCGATGGCTGTGCGGATCGCAGTGACCTGCTGGCGCGTGAGCACGTCGGGAATGTGCAGCATCATGGTGCGGGTCCTCCTCGCATGGAAAAAGCCCCGGCGGGGCCGGGGCGGTACTGGGATTGTCGGCGCTCTGCGCGCTGCAAGGCCGGCGCGGCGGCCCGTCTTGCATTCACTCAGAAGCGGAAGTTCGCGGACACGCGCACGGAGCGCGGCGTGCCCGGGAAATAGCGGTAGCCGCTCTTGTTGATGGCGCCCACATACTCCTTGTCGAACAGGTTGTAGAAGTTCAGCTGGATGTCGGCGTTCTTGTTGATGCGGTAGCTGGCCATGGCGTCGAAGACCCAGTAGGCATCGGTGAAGTTGGGCGTGCCCACGGCGCCGTCGGTGCCGCGCTTGAGTCCGCCCGAGTAGCGCGCCCCGCCAGCCAGCGTCAGGCCGAACGGGAACTGGTAGCTGGTCCACAGCGAGAAGGCGTTCTTGGGCGTATAGGTCAGGCCGCTGGAGCCGTCCTGCGCCACGGTGGCGCCCGTGTCCACCTTGGTGTCCTGCAGTGTGTAGCCGGCAGTCACGCCCCAGGCGGGCGTGATCTGGCCCGTGGCGCCCAGCTCCAGGCCCTGCACGATCTTCTTGCCGGTCTGTCCCACGGTGCCGTCAGGGTTGGTGACGATCTCGTTGGTGATCTCGGTGCGGAACAGCGCGCCTGTCAGCAGCAGGCGCTTGTCCATCAGCTCCCACTTGGTTCCCAGTTCGGCGGTCTTGGCCTTTTGCGGGTCCATGTTGGGGTTGTTGGCGTTGTTGGCGGCCGTGGACAGCGTGAAGTTGGCACCGCCCGGTGGCTGCTGCGACAGGGCGTAGTTCACGTACACGCTGCCATTGGGCGCGGGCTTGTAGAGGCCGCCGATCTTCCAGCTCAGCAGGGTGTCGGAGGCCTCCAGGCCCACGGCGCTGGGCAGCACGGTGCCTGCAGGATTGCTGCCGCAGGCCGGGCCGCTGCGGCCGCCGCAGACGGCGCGTGCGTCGTACTGCGTCTTGTAGCGGTCCAGGCGCAGGCCGGCGTTGGCCTGCCATTGCTCGTTGAACTTGAGCGTGTCGAAGGCGTACAGCGCGAAGGTGTCGGTCGAGCCCTTGCTGTCGGCGCCGTTGCGCGACCAGTTCAGGCCGGAGCTGGGCACCTGCGGGTCATAGAGGCTGGCATTGGGCCAGGCGCCCGTGGTGCCCGTGCCGTAGTTGCTCTGCTTTTCGCGCGTGATCTCCACCCCGGTGCTCAGCTCGTGCCGCACGCTGCCTGTCGCCAGCTTGGTCGTCAGGTTGGTCTGGTTGGTGACGATGTCGTTGACCTGGTTCTTGAAGGTCGGCAGGCTGCGTGACACGGTCCAGTCGGCGGGATTGCTGCTGTTGTTGCTGGACAGCGTCATGAAGGCCGTGAGCAGGTAGTCCTGCTTGGTGCGGCCCCAACGCGTGGTGTTGCGCAGCGTGGTGTCGGGCGTGAAGTCGTGCTCCACGCGCAGCGTGACCATGTCGGCCGTCACGTCGTCGTGGTCGGCGCTGGTGCCGTAGAAGCGGCTGGGGTCCACGGGGCGGCCCGCGTTCAGGCGCGCATCGGTGTTGCTGTAGCCGGGCAGGCCGATGGTGGGCACGCCGCCGTCCGGCACATTGCTTTGCTTGACGTGCAGCACGTTCAGATAGGTGCGCGTGTCGGTGTTCAGTCCGAAGGCGAACGACGGTGCGATGCCCCAGCGGTCATTGGCCACGCGGTCGCGGCCGGCGACGCCGGCGTCCTGCACCATGGCGTTGAGCCGGAAGGCCGCGCCGCCCATCCCGGTCAGGCTCTTGTTCCAGTCCACGGTGGAGCGCTTGTAGCTGCCCGAACCCGCGCCCACCGAGGCGCCGAAGCTGTCGGCCAGGCTGGGCTGCTTGGTGACCATGTTGATGGCGCCGGTGGGCGCGCTGCGGCCGTAGTCGGTGCTGGCCGGGCCCTTGGTGACTTCCACCTGCTCGGTGTTGAACACGTCGCGCGAGATGGAGCCCACGTCGCGCACGCCGTCCACATAGATGCTGTTGGAGGTGTCGAAGCCGCGCATGTAGATGGCATCACCCGTGCTGGTGTTGCCGTTCTCGCCCGCGTAGAAGGTGCCGGCGCCGGGCACGTTGCGCAGCGCCTCGGTCAGCGTGGTGGCGCCTTGTTCCTGCAGCACCTGCTCCTTGATGACGGAGATGGTCTGCGTCGTGTCCACCAGCGGCTGCGTGAACTTGGGGGAGGAGACCTGTGCGGGTTCGTAGCCGGTGCTGCGCGAGCCTTCGACGGTCACTTCCTTGAGGCTGGGCGCGGTCCTGGCGCTGGGCGTCTGTGTCTGGGCCACGGCCGGCAGGCCCAGGGTGGCCAGGGCCGCGGCTGCAGCGATGATGCCGGCCGACGGCGAGCGGCCAGCGCTGTCGTGTTTGCGGCTTTTGATGTACGAGTTGGAGTTCGCCATGGTTGAACGGAAAGCGGGATGGGCAGTGAACATGCTGGCTTGCTGGCCGGCGTTGCGCGGGCGGCTGGAGAGCTGTCTTGGCTTGCCGGTGCTGGCTGGATCAGGCAGTTTTGCCTGGATTGAGAATGGTAATGATTCCTAATAAAAATATAAGAATAATCTGATAAGTGAATGGATGGCCGTTGCCGCCCAGCAACAGCCCGGTCTCGGAACTTCAGCGTGGCGACCAGCCTGGCCGAGCGCGCCCCGCCCGGGATGTGGCGCGCGCCGCCGCTGTTCAGGCTGGCGATGTAACGCTGGTTGGCGAGGTTGTAGACGTTCAGCTGCAGGCTCAGGTTCGCGCTGAGCTCCCAGGCCATGAAGGCGTACAGCGCAAGGGTCTTGGTGTGGCCTTCGTTGATCTGGCCGGCATAGCGGATGTCCTGGCCCGTGATCGCATCGCTGACGCCGGGATCGTAGAGATTGGCGGGCGCCAGGGCGCCTGCGCCCGTACTCGGAACCCGAGGCGCCCTTGACGATCTCGATGTTGAAGGTGTCGCGCATCGGGCTGCCCAGGTTGCGCACGCGGTCGATGAAGATGCTGCCCGTGGTGCCGCAGCTGCGCAGTGCTTGCGGCCGGTGATGTGATTGGCGTGGTTTGCGCCTATCGCAGATCTGTTTCGTTCAGGCGTTGTGAACCCATTCGCCCTCGCGCTGCGCCGCGCCCGATTGCACCAGCGCATCCACCAGCGTGCGGCTCCAGTGCTCGGCGGTCTCGTGGCTGAAATAGCCTGCATGCAGCATGCCGAAGTAGGGCGTGGCGTCCAGCCAGGCCAGCAGTTCAGTGGTGCGCACGCGCTGCCAGTCCAGCAGCCGGTACTTGAGCAGCACCTTGGCCGCGTAGAGGGCATGGCGCTCGGGGGCGCGCACAAAGCCGTCCAGGCGGCGGCGCGCCGTGTCCAGCGCCGCGGCCACGCCCGTGAAAACGCCGCCGTGGCCGGGGACGATGGTGAGCGGGGCCAGGGCCTCGATCACATCCAGCGTGGCGGCCACTTCCTCGAAGGCCTGCAGGCCCTCGATTTCGGGAAACACCACGCCGAAGCCGTTTTCCCAGAGCGCATCGGCCGAGATCAGTGTGCGGCTGGCAGGCTCGAACAGGATGAGGGAGTGCGGGTCATGCCCCGGCGCGGCATGGATCTGCCAGTCGCGCCCGGCCAGCCGCACGCTGGCGCCGGGCTGCAGTACGCCAGTCAGCGCAAATGGCGGGCATTCCTGGCCGGTGGGTGTGTAGCTCAGCGCCTCGGGATTCCAGTGGCGCACGAATTCGGCCTGGCCCGGCGCGACATAGGTCCGGGCCTGCGGCCAGCGCGCCTGCAGTGCGGCATTGCCGCCGCAGTGGTCGCTGTGCAGATGGGTGTTGAGGATGCGCGCCAGCGGCTGGCCAGCCAGCGTCTGCTCGATCAGCAGCACGGTCTGATCGGCATGGCTGACGTAGCCGGTATCGACCACGGCCGCGCCGTCGTCCTGCGGATCGGCAGGGTCGGCCGCGAAGACGATGTTGTTGGCCGACAGCCAGCCGCGCTCCAGCACGGTCATGCCGGGGGGCAGCGCGGCGCTGTCGCTGGTTGGGGCGGAGGTTGTCATGAGGAGGTGGGCAGCTTTTGCCCGAGGCTAACAGCCGCAGGCAGCCACGGCTGACGCGTGGGCTACAGCTGCGGCCGTGCGGGTTTCAGGCGGGATCGCGCAGGGCGCGCCTGAGGATCTTGCCTACGTTGGTCTTGGGCAGTTCGTCGCGGAACTCCACCGTGCGCGGGCGCTTGTAGCCGGTGAGCTGGTCATGGCAAAAGCGCATGACCTGGTCCTCGGTCAGCGCCGGGTCGCTGCGCACCACGTAGACCTTGATGGCCTCGCCCTGGCGCTCGTCGGCCACGCCCACGGCCGCGCATTCGAGCACGCCGGGGCACATGGAGATCACGTTCTCCAGTTCGTTCGGATAGACGTTGAAGCCGCTGACCACCATCATGTCCTTCTTGCGGTCGATGATGCGGGTGTAGCCTTCCTGGTCCATCACGCCGATGTCGCCGGTACGCATGTAGCCGTCGGCCGTGAAGGCCTTGGCGGTCTCGTCAGGCTGGTTGTAGTAGCCGCGCATGACGTTGGGGCCCTTGATGCACAGCTCGCCGGCCTCGCCGGCCGGGAGATCGCGGCCTTCGTCGTCCTTGATGGCGATGGAGATGCCCGGCAGCGGCAGGCCGATGGTGCCGCTGAAGGCCGTGGCGGTGACGGGGTTGTTGGTGCCGATGGCGCAGGTCTCGCTCATGCCCCAGCCCTCGATCATCACGCTGCCCGTGACCTGCTGCCACTGGCGCGCCGTGCCCTCGCTGGCGGCCATGCCCCCGGCCTGCGACACGCGCAGCTGCGAGAAGTCCAGCTCGCGGAACTGGGCGTTGTTGAGCAGGGCGTTGAACAGGGTGTTGACGGCCGGCAGGATGTGGAAGGGCCGTTTCTGCAGCACCTTGACGAACTTGGGGATGTCGCGCGGATTGGGGATCAGGCTCAGGCTGGCCCCCATGCGCATGGCGAACAGGCTCACCGTGAGGGCGAAGATGTGGTACAGCGGCAGCGCCGCGATGATGTGCGTGTCCTGCGCGCTGACGCGCCCGTGCAGGGCCGGCGTGAACCAGGCATGCGCCTGCAGCGTGGCGGCCACGATGCAGCGGTGGGTGAGCACGGCACCCTTGGACAGCCCGGTGGTGCCGCCCGTGTATTGCAGGAAGGCCACCGAATCCAGTCCCGCCTGGCTGGGGCGCAGCTCTTTCTGGGCGCCGCGTGCCAGCGCCTGGGAAAAGGTCGTGACCTCGCGCACGGTGCCGCCCTCACCGTCCAGCGGCAGGCTGTAGGCCGGCACCATCTTGGCCAGGTGGCGCACGGCGAAGGTGATCCAGCTGCCATACATGCCGCCCAGCAGATCGCCCATGGCGGTGACGCAGACATGGCGGATGGCGCTGCGCTCGATCACGTCGGCCAGGGTGTGGGCGAAGTTCTCCAGGATGATGATGGCCGTGGCGCCCGAGTCCTTGAGCTGGTGCTCCAGCTCGCGCGGCGTGTACAGCGGATTGACGTTGACGCAGGTGTAGCCGGCGCGCAGCACGGCCGCCATGCTCACGGCGAACTGCGGCACATTGGGCAGCATGATGGCCACCCGCGCATCGGGCTCCAGCCCCAGTCCCTGCAGCCAGGCGCCCAGGCGCGTGGACAACTGGTCCAGCTCGCGGTAGCTCATCCAGCGGTCCATGCACACCGAAAAGGGCAGGTCCGCATGCTGGGTGAAGGCCTCCTCCAGCAGGTGTGTGAGCGAGCGGTATTGCTCGGGATGCACCTCGTGGGGCACATCGGCGGGATAGTTCTTGAGCCAGGGCGCAGCGTCCATGCAGGGTACCTTGGGTTGCTGGTGAGACAGGGGAACGGCAAAGGGGCAGGCGCCGGTCGGCCGGCCACCGCTGCGGCTGATTCTGGTCAGGCGGGTGCTTTGCGGTCTACGCGGGGTTGTCCTAGGCAGGGGCCGGCGTCCCCACGAAAGTGCGGCCGCTCTGTGCTACGTTGGCGTTTTTTCAGGGAGGGCGGGCTGCCGTGAACGCACGCATTCTGCAAATGGTGGCGCTGGGCACGCTGGCCGGCGCCATGGCCTGGCTGGCATGGTGGTGGCCGGAATCGCGCGGGCTGGCGCTGGCAGGAGCGCTGCCGGGCCTGTGCTGGCCGGGCCTGCACTTGGGCCTGCAGATGGTGTTGATGCGCCGCGTGGTGCGCAAGGCCGGCGCACCCGTGCCCGCCTGGCGCACGGTGGCGGCAGCCTGGCTCGCCGAGTGGGCATTGGCCGTGCAGGTGTTTGGCTGGCGCCTGCCCTTCCGGGTCCATGCCGAGGCCGATGGCTGGCCAGGTGACCCGGCCGCAGGACAAAACGCAAGCCCGGTCACAGGCCAGGTCGGCATGGTGCTGGTCCACGGTTTCTTCTGCAATCGCGCGGTCTGGGCGCCATGGCTGCGGCGGCTCAAGGAACGCGGCATTGCCTGCGCGGCCATGACGCTGGAGCCGGCGCACGGCGCATCCATCGACGCCATGGTGGCCGACCTCGATGCCTGCGCACGCCGCATGGCCCAGGCCACGGGGCGGGCGCCGCTGATCGTGGCCCACAGCATGGGCGGACTGGTGGTGCGTGCCTGGCTGGGCCGGTTGTCCGCGCAGGAGCGCCGGCAACTGGCTGCCCATGTGGTGACCCTGGCCACGCCGCACCGCGGCACCTGGATGGCGCGCTTCGCCCATGGCCTGCCGGCGCTTCAGATGCGCGAGGACAGTCCCTGGCTTCAGCGCCTGGGGCCGCCGCCGCCCGAGGTGGCCTTCAGCTGCTGGTGGAGCTGTTGCGACAACATCGTCTTTCCCTTCCCCGTGGCCACGCTGCCAGGGCAGCACGCGCACCGCCTGGACGACGTGGCCCATGTGCAGCTGGTGTTCGACGAGCGCGTCTGGCGCTTTTGCCTGGAGCTGCGCGAGCGGCTTCAGGACGCGGAAGTCTGCAGGGCCACTTCACCGGGCAGCAGCGCATCGGCCGCGATGGTCGGCTGATCGCGCAGCTGGCGGTACAGCGGCTCGAAATCGGCGGCCGTGAGGTCGAACAGCTGCTGCAGGTCGTCGATCACGAAGTAGGTGTGCTGGTAGGTGTCGATCTTGTAGAGCGTGCGCATGGCGCGCTCCAGCGACAGCGGCAGGCGCTGCGGCTCGGGGCTGCGCACCGAGTAGTTGAGCTCGCCCGAAGAACTCAGAATGCCCGCGCCGTAGGCGCGCAGGCCGCCCTGCTCGCGGATCAGCCCGAACTCGATGGTGTACCAGTACAGGCGCGACAGCATCTCGCAGGCGCCCAGCTCGGCGGCCTTGAGCCCGCCCTGGCCATAGGCCTGGATGTAGTCGGCGATGACGGGGTTGAACAGCAGCGGCACATGGCCGAAGAGGTCATGGAAGACATCGGGCTCGACGATGTACTCGAACTCCTCGGGCTTGCGGATCCAGTCCGTGACCGGGAATTTGCGGTTGGCCAGCAGCGAGAAGAAGGGCACCTCGGGAATCAGGCCCGGCACGCCGACGATCTCCCAGCCCGTGGCGCGGCGCAGGCGCTCGTTGACTTCCTCGAAGCGCGGAATGCGGTCCTTGGCGCCCAGCGAGGGCAGGGCGTCGATGAAGTGCTGGCTGGCCAGTCCCGGCAGCAGGGCGGACTGGCGTTCGTACAGGCGCCGGTAGGTGTCGTGGTCGGCCTCGGTGTAGGCGTCGTAGTCCTGCGCGCAGGTGTAGTCGTCGCTGGCGCGGCTGTAGTCGCCGCGCGGGGGGCGGTCGGCCTGGCCGTAGACCACGGGTGCCACACCGGGGGCGTGGGCGGGGGCGTGGGACGAGGTGGGGGTCGCTGCGGTGCTCATCATGGTGCTCTCCAGGGATCTTGTCATTGCTGCCCCGGGCCGGGGGCAGGCAAGGCACCTGCGCGGCTCAAAGCTGGCGGATTCGGGCGGCCTGCACCAGCAGGCCGTATTTGCTGTGCTCGGAGCGCACAAAGCGCGCGAACTCCTGCAGCTGAAGGTCTTCGGGCAGCACGCCCATGGCGGTCAGCGTTTCCTGCACCGGACTGCTGCGCATGGCCTTCGAGAACACGGCGGCATGGCGCTGGGCCAGGTCGGCGGGCCAGCCGGCAGGCGCGAACAGGCCGAACCAGTTGGCGAGGTTGAAGCCCGGTACCGTGTCGTTGAGGCTGGGCACCTCGGGCAGCAGCGGCACGCGTTCCAGCGTGGTCACGGCCAGGGCCTGCAGCCGGCCTGCACGGATGTGCGGCAGCGAGGACGCCAGGCTGTCGAACAGCAGATCGGCCGATCCGTCGAGCAGGGCCGACAGCGCCGGCTGCGTTCCGCCAAACGGCAGATGCAGCAGCGGCAGCCGCGTGAGCATCTGGTACATCTCGCCCGACAGGTGCCCGCTGCTGCCCGGCCCGCCCGAGGCATAGCGCAGCGGCTGGCGGTGCTTGGCAAGAAAGCGCTGCAGGTCCAGCGCCGTGCGTATGCGCCACTGGCGCGCCAGATCGCTGCGCATCACCAGCACATTGGGCATGCGCGCCACCAGCACCAGCGGCTGGAAGTCGCGCAGCGGGTCGTAGCCCAGCTGGGGCTGCAGCCAGGGCAGCACGGCGTGCGTGGCGGCCGCGCCCATCAGCAGCAAGCGGTCCTGGGCCGTGGCCTGGGCCACCATGTTCGAGCCCTTGGCGCCGCCGTCGCCCGGCACGTAAAGAATGTGGATGGCCCCCAGCTTCGCGGAGCTGGCCTCGACCAGAGGACGCGCCGTGCGGTCCAGGGGCCCGCCGGCTGCATAGGGAACGATCAGGGTCAGGGCGTCGGATTTCGCGTCGCGCGCCGGGGCTGTCAAGGCTGTCGAGGCTGTCGGGGGCGGCTGGGGCGGCTGGGGCTGTGCCGAAGCCGGCAGCCAGGGCAGGGCGGCCAGGGCCGCCAGCAGGCTGCGCCGCGCCATCCGGGCCGACGGCTGCGGGCCGGCTGCCGCAGGTGCACGTACTGGCGCAGATGCACGGGCATGGCGTGGCATGGCGCGGGTGGCGTCGTGGCGGGGCGTCATGGCGTGAAGCGAAATGGAGGCGATCCCCGCAGTATAGGCAGCGCCGACTGCCGCTGAGGCCGCACGCGCCCATGTCCTGCGCGCGCCGGGCCGTCTGTGCGCGGGCGGGGAACTGGGCCAGGTTCAGCGGGGCTTTCATGGGGGTCTCCGGCCTTTTCGTGCAGGACAGTGTTTCGGGCGCCCCAGGCATGGCCTGCGGGCTTGCGATCAGTGCTGTCACTGTAGGCGGGAGGGGCTTCAGCTTTTTGCCGTTTGCCCTTGGTGGGAAAATGCAGAATGCATGAAAATTGCGGGATTCTTTCGTTTATCGCAATTTAACTGGTTAATTCGGGTTAACCCTGAAGAAATCCGTACTTATTTACGAGTCCACCGCCATGAGCGCCACGCACACCATCGACAAACTGGATCGGGCCATTTTGCGCCGCCTGCAGGCCAACGGCCGGGAAACCTATGACGTCATCGGGGAGCAGGTCGGCCTGTCTCCCAGTGCCGTGCTGCGCCGGGTCAAGCGCCTGGAAGACAGCGGCGTGATCGACCGCTATGTGGCCCTGGTCCAGCCGGAGACCGTGGGCCTGGGGCTGACCGCCTATCTCAACGTGCGCCTGGAGAAGTACACCGAGACCAGCAAGCGCAACCCCATGGACGTGTTCCGCGCCAGCGTGCAGACTTGGCCCGAAGTGGTGGAGTGCGTGTCGCTGACCGGGGAGATGGACTATCTGATGCGTGTGGTCGTGGCCGACATGCAGCACTACACGCGCTTCGTCATGGACACCTTGCTCAAGCATCCCAGCGTGCAGGATTGCAAGACCAGTTTCGTGATGGACCGCGTCAAGGTGACCACGGCCGTGCCTTTGTAGCCTTCGGGCTCGACAGGCGCCAGGCCGTTGGGTGTTGCAGGGAGGGGGAATTGGTTTGCATGCCAAAACCTTACGGTTTTGTTGCATTGCAATATCTTCGTTGCTCGACCTCGGGTTTTTACCTATATTTGAGCCATGAATGCATCCAAAGACTGGTTGAAGGCGTCCTGGCAGGCCGGCCGGGACATGTTGCGTGCGAGCGCAGGCCAGCCGCACCGTCCCGATGGGCGCTCCGCGTCCATGGTGCCCATTCGTTCGCTGGGCCCGTCCCACCGCGAACGCGTGGTGGCGCATTTGCTCAAGCTCGATGAAGGCGACCGCTACCTGCGCTTTGGCTATGCGGCCAGCGACGAGCAGGTTCGCCGCTATGCGATGCAGCTTGATTTCGAGCGCGACGACATCTTCGGCATCTACAACCGCCGGCTCGAGCTGATCGCCATGGCGCATCTGGCCTTTGCCTCGCATCCCGAGCACAAGAGCTGCGCCGAATTCGGCGTTTCCGTGCTCAAGCAGGCACGCGGCCGCGGCTACGGCGGGCGCCTGTTCAACCGCGCGGTGATCCATGCACGCACCAAGGGCGTGTCCATGATGTTCATCCACGCGCTGTCGGAGAACACGGCCATGCTCAAGATTGCGCGCAAGGCCGGCGCCACCATCAAGCGCGATGGCTCCGAGTCCGAGGCCTACCTGCAGCTGCCGCCCGCCGGCATCGACACGCACATGGCGTCGCTGATGACCGAGCACATCGGCGAGGTGGACTACCAGCTCAAGAAGCAGGCCAAGCAGTTCTGGGATTTCCTGGCCGACGTGCAGGAAATCCGCCGTGGCGTGCAGGATGGCCGCCACCAGGCCGGCGAATAGGCGCAAAACGCCGCAAAGGGAATTGGCGCAGCGCATGCAGGGGTGACGGAGCAATCCGCTATCCTTGCGGCTTGTTTCACTACCGCACGTCCTGCACTCCAAGACAGTGTCCGACCCCCATCCTGCGCGCTCTTCCGAGAAGGAAAGCAAGCGAAGCTTCCTGCAAAAGGTGGCCGAGTTCATCCACCCGGCCCCTGACTCTCCTGACGAGCTGATCGAGACCCTGGCCGACGCCGAGGACAACCAGGTCATCGGCCCCGAGTCCCGCGTCATGCTCGAACGCGTGATACGCATGGCCGACATGACGGCCGGCGACGTCATGGTCGCAGCCCCTCGCATGGACCTGGTCAACATCGACGCTCCGTTCGATGAACTGCTGCACCAGGTCATCACCACTGCACATTCGCGTTTCCCGGTCTACCAGGGCGAGCGCGAGAACATCATCGGCATCCTTCTGGCCAAGGACCTGCTCAAGCTGCAGCGTTCACCGGACCTGAACATCCGCGCCCTGCTGCGCCCCGCCGCCTTCGTGCCGGAGAGCAAGGGCCTGAATGATCTGCTGCGCGAGTTCCGGGGCAACCGCAACCATCTGGCCGTGGTCATCGACGAGTTCGGCCGCGTGGCAGGCCTGGTGACCATCGAGGATGTGCTGGAGGAAATCGTCGGCGAGATCGAGGACGAGTTCGACATCCCCGAGGACGAGGGCGACATCTTCGCCCTGGCCGACAACAGCTACCGCGTGGCGGGCGACACCACCATCGAGCATGTGAACGAAGCCTTCGAGGTCGCCCTGCATGCCCGCGATCCCGAAGATGAGTTCGACACCATCGGAGGCCTGATCGCCCACGAAATGGGCCATGTGCCCAAGCGCGGCGAGCAGATCCATCTGGCCGGCCTGGAATTCACCGTGCTGCACACCAAGGGCGGCGCCGTGCGCTGGTTCAAGGTGGTGCGCGATCCCGCAGCCGACAGTCTGCTGCGCAGCTGAGGCTGCCCCTTTCTATCCCCACCGACATCTCTCCCGTACCTGGCCGATGCCCCTGTCCAGTTCTTCCGCTTTTTCGCAAGACGGCCGGCGCATGAGCCGGCTCGCCGTGGGCGTGCTGCTGCTGCTTGCGGGTGCAGCCCAGGCCCTGTCGCTGGCCTGGCCCTGGGCGCGCGGCCAGGGCGACGGGCCGCTGAGCCTGGTCGGCGGCTATGGCCGCCCGCTGTGGTGGCTGCAGATTCTGTCGCTGGCCGTGCTGGCACGCGCCCTGCAGACGGCACAGCGCCCGGCCCAGGCGGCGGGGCGGGCCATGCTCTATGCCACCGCCTGGCTGGTGGCCACCTTCTGGTGGCTGTTCATCTCCATGCATGTCTATGGCGGCCTGCCTGCGCCGCTGGCCGTTGCCGCCGTGCTGGCGCTTGCGGCCTTCCTGGGCAGCTACTACGCGGTGGCCGCCTGGGGCTGGCACAAGCTGCGCCCCACCAGCACGGCGGGCGGCGCCTTGCTTTTCGCCGCCGTCTGGCTGCTGGCCGAATTGGCGCGTGGCTGGCTGTGGACCGGCTTTCCCTGGGGCGCGGGGGGCTATGCCCACGTCGAAGGGCCCCTGTCGGTGCTGCCGCGCTGGATCGGCGTCTACGGCACGGGGGCGGTGGCGTCCTGGCTGGCATATTGGCTGGCCGCCTTGGCGGCCGGTTCGCGGGGCGGACAAGCCCTTCGGCCTGCACGGTGCGCGGCCACTGTGGCGGCCCTGGTTCTGGCCTGGGGCGGGCTGTGGTGGCTTCGCGATGCCGCCATCAATGCACCATCGGCCGAACGGCCAGCGCTGAGCGTGGCCATGCTGCAGGGCAATATCCCGCAGGATGAGAAGTTCGAGGCCGGCAGCGGCATTCCGCTGGCCCTGGGCTGGTACGGGCGGGAGCTGCGCGCGGCCACGGCGCAGCTGGTGGTCGCACCCGAGACGGCCGTGCCCCTGCTGCCCCAGCAGTTGCCCGAGGAATACCTGGACCTGCTGCGCGAACCATATCTGAAGAAGGATGGCCGGCAGGCGGCGCTGCTGGGCATCCCGCTGGGCTCGGAAGAGGCCGGCTATACGAACTCGGTCGTGGGCTGGCAGCCTGGCCAGATCCAGGACTACCAATACGACAAGCACCATCTGGTGCCCTTCGGGGAGTTCATCCCGCCGCTGTTTCGCTGGTTCACGCAGATGATGAACATACCGCTGGGCGACTTCAACCGCGGCGCGCTGGGCCAGCCTTCCATGGCCTGGGCTGGCGAGCGGCTGTCACCCAACATCTGCTACGAGGATTTGTTTGGCGAAGAGCTGGGTGCACATTTCGGCAATGCAGCGACGGCGCCCACGGTGCTGGTGAATTTCAGCAACATCGGCTGGTTTGGCGACAGCGTGGCGATCGACCAGCATCTGGCCATCAGCCGCATGCGGGCGCTGGAGTTCGAGCGCCCCATGCTGCGCGCCACCAATACCGGCGCCACGGTGGCCATCGACCACCGGGGCGTGGTGACGCACGCGCTGGTGCCTTACGAGCGCGCGGTGCTTGAGGCCAGTGTGCAGGGCCGCGAGGCCTTGACACCGTTTGCGCGCTGGGTGAATGCAGCAGGCCTGGTCCCGCTGTGCGCCGCTGCTGCGGCGGTGCTGCTGGTGGCCTGGATCGGCCGCCGCAGGGCCTCGGTTCAGGGGCTGTAGCCAAGTCCCGCGACCTGGGTCGGCGTGGCTTTTGTGGCAGAGTTTTGATGCGGCCTCGGGGTTTTGTTGCAGTCTGGCAACGTTCAGCCCCGATAATGCGCGGCTGCATGGTCCGCTGCGGGCCGCACCCATTCAGAGATAGAGGTGGCGTCAGTGCCGCCGTGGAGCAAGTTAGACAATGGCCGATTCTTTTTCGTATGAGCAACTGATCGCTTCGGGCGAAGGCAAGCTGTTTTCCGCAGACAGCGGGCGTCTGCCACTGCCTCCCATGCTGATGTTCGACCGCATCACGCACATCGACACGGATGGTGGCGCCCACGGCCTGGGCAAGATCGTCGCCGAACTCGACATCAAGCCTGATCTCTGGTTCTTCGACTGCCATTTCCGGGGCGACCCCGTCATGCCCGGCTGCCTGGGTCTGGACGCCATGTGGCAACTGATCGGCTTTTACCTGACCTGGCTGCGCCTTCCCGGCCGGGGCCGTGCGCTGGGCGCCGGCGAAGTCAAGTTCACGGGCGAAGTGGGTCCTGACGTCAAGCTCGTGACCTACGAAATCGACATCAAGCGCGTGATCAAGCGCAAGCTCAACATGGCCATCGGCGATGCACGCCTGCTGGCCGACGGCAAGGAAATCTACGTCGCCAATGACCTGCGCGTGGGCCTGTTCCTGCGCGAGGGTGAAGGCCAGGGAACGGCAGCATGACCAAACGTCGCGTAGTCATCACCGGCGCGGGCATTGTCTCGTGCATCGGCAACGACCTCGATACCGTGGAGACCTCGCTGCGCGAGGGGCGCACGGGCATCAAGGCCATGCCGAAGTTCACCGAACTGGGCATGCGCAGCCAGGTGGCCGGTGTGCCGGAGATCGACGTCGAGGCACGTATCGATCGCAAGCAGCTGCGCTTCATGGGCGATGCCGCTGCCTATGCGCAGATCGCGCTGGAAGATGCCATCGCCCAGGCCGGCCTGGCTCCCGAGCAGGTCAGCCATCCGCGTACCGGCCTGATCATGGGCTCGGGCGGCGGATCGCCGGCCAACCAGATCGAGGCGGCCGACACGCTGCGCGAAAAGGGCATTCGCCGCGTCGGGCCCTACCAGGTCACGCGCTGCATGAGCTCCACGGTGTCCGCCTGCCTGGCGACCAACTTCAAGGTCAAGGGCATCAACTACTCCATCACCTCGGCCTGCTCCACCTCGGCGCACTGCATCGGCGCAGCGGCGCAGCAGATCGCCTGGGGCATGCAGGACGTGATGTTTGCCGGCGGCGGCGAAGAGCTGTCCTGGGGCATGGCACTGCTGTTCGACGGCATGGGGGCCATGTCCAGCAAGTACAACGACCAGCCCGAAAAGGCTTCGCGCGCCTATGACGCCCACCGCGACGGTTTCGTGATCGCAGGTGGCGGCGGCGCGGTGGTGCTGGAAAGCCTGGAGCACGCCCAGGCCCGGGGTGCGAACATCCTGGCCGAAGTCGTGGGCTTTGGCGCCACCAGCGATGGCGAGGACATGGTCGCGCCCTCGGGCGACGGCGCCATTGCCTGCATGCAGCAGGCCCTTGAAGGCCTCGAAGGCGGCGTGGACTACATCAACACCCACGGCACCTCCACGCCCGTGGGCGACATGCAGGAAGTGCGCGCCATGCGCGCGCTGTTCGGCGACCAGGTGCCGCCGTTCTCCTCCACCAAGTCGCTGACCGGCCACTCGCTGGGCGCCACCGGCGTGCAGGAAGCCATCTACTGCATGATCATGATGAACAAGGGCTTCATCGCGGGTTCGGTCAACGTGGACACGCCCGATCCCGCGCTGAACGACATGCCCCTGGTCACGCGCACACGCGATGCCCAGTTGAACACCGTGCTGTCCAACAGCTTCGGCTTCGGTGGCACGAACGCCTCGCTGGTGCTGCGCCGCTGGCAGGGCCAGTGAATACGCCCTGGTGTGTAAAAGGCGTGTCCTGAAGGAAAAAGCCCGCCTCCTGCGGGCTTTTTCACTGGTGAACGCCGACAATGCCCAGGTCGCGCGGGAGGCAGCACTGCAGGCTGCTGCCTGAACCCCGAACCAAGAACAATGAAATTTTGCAAGGTTGAACCATGATTCTTGTCACAGGCGGCGCCGGCTTCATCGGCGCCAATTTCGTGCTGGACTGGCTGGCTGCCGGCGATGAGCCGGTGCTCAACGTGGACAAGCTCACCTACGCGGGCAACCTCAAGAGCCTGGAGAGCCTGCAGGGCGATGCGCGCCATGTCTTCGTGCAGGCCGACATCGGCGATGGCGAAGTCCTGGCCCGCCTGCTGGCCGAGCACCAGCCGCGCGCCGTGGTCAACTTTGCGGCCGAAAGCCATGTGGACCGTTCCATCCACGGCCCAGAGGACTTCATCCAGACCAACGTGGTCGGCACCTTCCGCCTGCTCGAGGCCGTGCGCGGCTACTGGAGCGCGCTGGATGCCGAGGCCAGGGCGGCCTTCCGCTTCCTGCATGTCTCCACCGACGAGGTCTATGGCAGCCTGGCGCCAGCGGCACCGGCCTTCACCGAAGACCATAACTACGAACCCAACAGCCCGTACTCGGCCAGCAAGGCCGCCAGCGACCACCTGGTGCGCGCCTGGCATCACACCTACGGCCTGCCCGTGCTGACCACCAACTGCAGCAACAACTACGGCCCGCTGCATTTCCCCGAGAAGCTGATCCCCCTGATGATCGTCAACGCCCTGGCCGGCAAGCCTTTGCCCATCTATGGCGATGGCATGCAGGTGCGCGACTGGCTCTATGTGCGCGACCATTGCAGCGCCATCCGCCGCGTGCTGGAGGCCGGCAAGCTGGGCGAGACCTACAACGTGGGCGGCTGGAACGAAAAGCCCAACGTCGAGATCGTGAACACCGTCTGCGCGCTGCTCGACGAGCTGCGCCCCAAGGCCGATGGCACCAGCTACGCTGCCCAGATCACCTATGTGAAGGACCGCCCCGGTCACGACCGGCGCTATGCCATCGACGCGCGCAAGCTCGAGCGCGAACTGGGCTGGAAGCCCGCGGAGACCTTCGAGACCGGCATCCGCAAGACCGTGCAGTGGTACCTGGACAATCCCGAGTGGGTGGCCGATGTGCAGTCCGGCGCCTACCGCGAATGGGTCAGCCGCCAGTACACGGAGGGAGCCGGCGCATGAAGCTGCTGCTGCTGGGCCGCAATGGACAAGTGGGCTGGGAGCTGCAGCGCAGCCTGGCGCCGCTGGGCGAGTTGGTCGCGCTGGAGCGCCAGGGCGACGCCGGTGGCCAGGGCCTGTGCGGCGATCTCTCTCGCCTCGATGAACTCGCAAGGACCGTGCGCGCTCTGCGTCCCGATGTCATCGTCAATGCCGCCGCCCACACGGCCGTGGACAAGGCCGAAAGCGAGCCGGAACAGGCGCGGCTGCTCAATGCGCTGGCTCCCCAGGTGCTGGCCCGCGAGGCGGCGCAGACCGGCGCGCTGCTGGTGCACTACAGCACGGACTACGTCTTCGACGGCAGCGGCAGCGCTGCGCGCACGGAGACCGAGGCCACGGCGCCGCTGTCCGTCTATGGCGGCAGCAAGCTCGAAGGCGAGCAGCTGATCCAGGCTTCGGGCTGCCGCCACCTGATCTTTCGCACCAGCTGGGTCTATGCGGCGCGCGGCGGCAACTTCGCCAAGACCATGCTGCGCCTGGCCCAGGAGCGTGAAGCACTGAGCGTGATCGACGACCAATGGGGCGCACCGACGGGCGCGGACCTCATCGCCGACGTCACGGCCCATGCCATTCGCCAGCTGCAGCGCCAACCCGGCGACCAGGGCCTGTACCATCTGGTGGCCGGTGGCGAGACCACCTGGCATGCCTACGCCAGCCATGTGATCGCCCGCGCCCGCGAACTCGCGCCCGACCGGCCCTGGAAGGTGCAGCGCATAGCTGCCGTGCCCACCAGCGCCTTTCCGACCCCGGCGCAGCGTCCGCACAATTCCCGCCTGAACACCGAGCGGCTGCAGCAGACCTTCGGCCTGCGCCTGCCGCACTGGCAGGCCGGCGTGGACCGCATGCTGCAGGAAATCATCTGAGCGCGGTCTCGCGACTCAGCACGAACGACAGGACCCACCCCATGAACGCGCAACGCAAAGGCATCATCCTCGCTGGCGGCTCCGGCACCCGCCTTCACCCTGCCACGCTGGCCATCAGCAAGCAGCTGCTGCCGGTCTACGACAAGCCCATGATCTACTACCCGCTGAGCGCCCTCATGCTCGCGGGCATCCGCGAGATCCTCGTGATCAGCACCCCGCAGGACACGCCGCGCTTCGAGCAATTGCTGGGCGATGGTTCGCAATGGGGCCTGAAGCTCGAATATGCAGTCCAGCCCAGCCCGGATGGCCTGGCCCAGGCCTTTTTGATCGCCGAAGACTTCCTGGCCGGCGCCCCCAGCGCCCTGGTGCTGGGCGACAACATCTACTACGGACACGATTTCCCCCGCCTGCTCGAACGCGCTGACGCGCGCAGCGAAGGCGCCACGGTGTTTGCCTACCATGTGCAGGACCCGGAACGCTATGGCGTGGCCGAGTTCGATGCCCAGGGCCGGGTTCTTTCCCTGGAGGAAAAGCCCAAGCAGCCCAGGAGCAACTACGCGGTCACGGGCCTGTATTTCTACGACAACCAGGTCGTTGAGCTGGCCAAGTCCATCAAGCCCTCGGCGCGCGGCGAGCTGGAAATCACCGACCTCAACCGCCTGTACCTGGACAAGGGCCAGCTCAATGTGGAACTCATGGGCCGTGGCTATGCCTGGCTGGACACGGGCACGCATGACAGCCTGCTGGAGGCTGGCCAGTTCATTGCCACCCTGCAGCAGCGCCAGGGCCTGAAGGTCTCCTGTCCGGAGGAGATCGCCTTCCGCCAGGGCTGGATAGATCGCGCCCAGCTCGAGACGCTGGGCCAGGCCTTGGCCAAGAATGGCTACGGCCAGTACCTGCTGCAGATCCTCAAGGAAAAGGTGCACGCATGAAGGCAACACCCCTGGCCATCCCCGAGGTGATGCTGATCGAGCCCAAGGTGTTTGGTGACGATCGCGGCTTCTTCCTCGAAAGCTTCAACCAGCAGGCCTTCAACCAGGCCACGGGCACGGACCACCAGTTCGTGCAGGACAACCACAGCCGCAGCAAGAAAGGCGTGCTGCGCGGCCTGCACTACCAGCTGCCGCCCCATGCCCAGGGCAAGCTCGTGCGCGTGGTGCGCGGCGCCGTGTTCGACGTGGCCGTGGACATCCGCAAGGGCTCGCCCACCTTCGGCCAATGGGTGGGCGCCGAACTGACGGAAGACAACCACCGCCAGCTGTGGGTGCCCCCAGGCTTTGCCCACGGTTTCGTGGTGCTCAGCGACAGCGCCGACTTCCTCTACAAGGCCACGGCCTTCTACGCGCCCCAGGCCGATCGCGGCATTGCCTGGGACGACCCGGCCATCGGTGTGCAGTGGCCGCAGCTCGATGTGGAGCTGTCGCTGTCGGACAAGGATCTCAAGCAGCCGCTGCTGGCGTATGCCGAGCTGGCCTGAGCCGGTTCACATCTGGTCCGGCAGCACCCCGCCCGGCACGGCTTCCTCCAGAAAGCCGGCGATCAGCCGGGCCTGGCGGCGTTCGCGCAGGCAGTACAGGTATTCGGGCAGGCGCGGCACGGGGCCTGCGAAGGGCAGGACGACGATGTCGGGGTGGGCCGAGGCTTCATGCCGGGCGAAGACGCTGATGCCCATGTCGCGGATCACGGCCTCGCGGATGGCTTCGCGGCTGGCGATTTCCATGATGTGGCGCGGTGCCAGGCCGGCGGCGGCCAGCATCTGTTCGGTGAGCTGGCGCGTCATGGAGCCGCGCTCGCGCAGGATCAGCGTGTCGTGCACCAGATCGGACGCCTGCACCATGGTGCGCTGCGCCAGCCGGTGGCTGCGGTGCACCAGCAGGGCCAGCGGGTCCTGGCCCAGCTCCACGCGCAGCAGGCGCGGATCGCTCTCCAGGTGTGACGAGGTTGCCAGGTCCACCTGGTAGTCCACCAGCGCCTGCACCATCTGGCGCGAGTTGCCGCCCACGATGGCCACTTCCACCCGCTCGAAGCGCCGCTGGTAGCGCTTGACGATGTCCAGCACGTAGTAGGGCGCCGTCGCGCCTATGCGCAGCTGGCCCTGGCTGGCATCGCCCGAATGGCGCAGCGCCGACTCCAGCTGGATGGTCTGCAGCAGCAATTGCTCGACCTGGGGCAGCAGGCGCAAGCCGGCATCGGTGATGGACAGCCGTCCGCCCTGGCGATGGAACAGCTCCACGCCGTAGTGCTCTTCCAGCGCGCGGATCTGGGTGGTCACGGTGGGCTGACTCAGTGCGAGCTGGCGCGCGGCTTGCGTGATGCTGCCAAGGCGGGCGACCCAGAAAAAGGACTTGAGCTGCGTGACGAACATGGCGGGGTTGGAGGCAGGGGGCGGCTCCATATTTCACCATGTCGCCGCAGCCTGAAGGCCTGCGGTGGCCGGGTATGTCCCGGGAAAAAACTCCTGCGCCCAAAGGCACACTTCTTGCATACCAGTTTGCGTGCCAGTTTGTGTGCCAGCTGATCATGGTTTTCGGCTGGTCTTGTGTCAGTGATTACTCGTGGTCAAGGAGCGCATCAATGGACATCCGCAACCCCTCGCCAGGTCTCTACACCGAAGATCTGGCGCCCACCAGGGACCGCCGCTGGGGCGCCTTCAGCATCTTCAACGTCTGGACTTCGGACGTGCACAGCCTTTGGGGCTACTACCTGGCGGCCAGCCTGTTTCTGCTGTGCGGCAGCTTCGTCAATTTTCTGATCGCCATCGGCATCAGCTCCCTGGTCATCTTTTTTCTGATGAACCTGGTGGGCTATGCGGGCGAGAAGACCGGCGTGCCCTATCCGGTGCTGGCGCGCGCCTCGTTCGGGGTCTGGGGCGCGAATCTGGCGGCGCTTGTGCGCGCCGTCGTGGCCTGCTTCTGGTATGGCGCGCAGACGGCGGCCGCCTCGGGCGCCATGGTGGCGCTGCTGGTGCGCAATGACGCCCTGCTGTCCTTCCACCAGACCACGCACTGGCTGGGCCATTCGGGGCTGGAGGTGATCTGCTACGTGGTCATCTGGGCCTTGCAGCTGCTGATCATCCAAAGGGGCATGGAGACCGTGCGGCGATTCCAGGACTGGGCCGGGCCTGCCGTGTGGATCGCCATGCTGGTGCTGGCCATCGGCCTGTGCGTGAAGGCCGGCGGCTTCAGCTTCGACCACGGCATTCCCATGGACGTGCTGCTGGACAAGACCAAGGATGCGGGGGTGAGCGGCGCGCCGGGCAGCTTCTGGGCGCTGATGGCCGTGGGCGCGACCTGGATCACCTACTTTGCGGCGCTGTACCTGAACTTCTGCGATTTCTCGCGCTATGCGAAGAACAAGGAGGCGGTGGCCAAGGGCAACCTCTGGGGCCTGCCCGTGAATCTGATCGCTTTCTCGCTGGTGGCCGGCATCACCACGATTGCGGCCTTCAAGGTCTATGGCGAGGTGCTGCTGCACCCCGAGCAGATCTCGGCCAAGTTCGACAGCTGGGTGCTGGCCCTGCTGGCCGCCGTCACCTTTGCCGTGGCCACGCTGGGCATCAACGTGGTGGCCAACTTCGTCTCGGCGGCCTTCGATATTTCCAACGTGTTTCCCAAGCGCATCGACTTCAAGCGCGGCGGATACATCGCCGCACTGATCGCCCTGGCTCTCTACCCCTTTGCACCATGGGAGGGCGGCGCTGCCCACTTCGTGAACGCCATCGGCGCCACCATGGGGCCGCTGCTGGGCATCATCCTGGTGGACTACTACCTGGTGGCCAAGGGCAACATCAACGTGGCCGCGCTGTATGACGAACATGGCGAGTACCGCTACGAGGGCGGCTGGAACGTCAACGCGCTCATCGCCACCGGCATCGGCAGCGTGTTCTCCACCATCCTGCCCAACTTCACCAGCCTGCTGCCGGTCTGGTGGGGCACCTACGGCTGGTTCTTCGGCGTGCTGATCGGCGGCGGCGTGTACTGGGTGATGGCCACGCTGCGCCCGCGCCGCATTCCGGCCGTGGCCTGAGGAGGCCGCCATGTCCGAGCCGCAGGATGCGCCGGCCACCGGGCCGGCCTTGATCGCCGAGCGCGTCATGCGCTCCATCGTCGAGCGCAAGCTGCGTCCTGGCGAACGCCTGGGCGAAAAGGAACTGGCCGAGGTCTTCGGCGTGAGCCGCACCATGGTGCGCGAGGCGCTGATGCAGCTGCAGGCGCGCGGCTTCGTCGAGGTGCGCTCGCGCCAGGGCTGGTACGTGGTCGAGCCCTCGTTCGAGGAAGCCCAGGAAACCTATGCCGCGCGCCGCGTGCTGGAGTCCGGCATGCTGCGCGACGCGGGCCGGCCGCTGCAGGCGGCCATACGCACGCTGCGCGAGCATGTGGCCCAGGAGCGCGGCGCCATCGCCGAGGCCGACAACGCCGGCCAGCGCAGCGTGCTGCTGGCCGACTTCCACGTCTGCCTGGCCGAGCAGATGGGCAACCGCTTTCTCACGGCCATGATGGCCGACCTCTCGGCGCGCACCACCCTGGTGTCTGCGCTGTACCAGTCGCAGACCGAGGCCCAGCACTCCAATGCCGACCATGAGGCCATCGTCGATGCGCTGGCCGCCGGCGACATGGCGCGCGCCGAGCAACTGATGCGCGATCACATCGACGCGCTGGCCGCGCGGCTGGACGAGGACCTGGCACACCGCGCGCGCCTGCAGGACCGGCTGCTGGATGCGCTGCAGCCGCAGACGGCCCAGGCTGAGCGCCCGGGCAGGGTAAAGCCGCGCCGCTGAAGAAGGCGGGAGCGGGGCGAGGGGGCGCCGAGGGGCGGAGGGCACCCAAATCCGCCAATACCCGCTTCGCTAAATTTCCGTTGTGTGACACGGACGTTTCACCTGCGCTTTCTACAGTGGGTGTCAGAGGTGGCGACCCTGCCGCCTGTCCACGAACCCACAACGGAACTGACACGCCATGCGCCACACCCTTGCCTCCCTGGGCCGCCGCCTCGCCATTGCCTCTGCGGCGCTGACCGTCGCCTCCTTCGCCTCCCTGGCCCACGCGGCCAAGACCGAGCTGCTGGTCTACAGCGCGCTGGAGGCCGACCAGATCAAGGCCTACAAGAGCGGCTTCGAGAAGGCCCATCCCGAGATCGAACTCAAGTTCGTGCGCGACAGCACGGGCATCATCACGGCCCGCCTGCTGGCCGAGAAGGCCAATCCCCAGGCCGACGTGATCTGGGGCGTGGCCGCCACCTCGCTGATGCTGCTGGACAAGCAGGGCATGCTCCAGCCCTACGCGCCCAAGGGCCTGGACAAGGTGCGAGCCAACATGCGCGATCCGCGCGCCCAGCCGACCTGGGTGGGCATGGACCTGTGGTCCTCGGCCATCTGCTTCAACACCGTGGAGGCCGGCAAGCGCAAGCTGCCGGTACCCGCCAGCTGGGCCGACCTGGTCAGGCCCGAGTTCAAGGGCACGATCACCATGCCCCACCCGGCCTCCAGCGGCACGGGCTACCTGATGGTCGCGGCCTGGCTGCAGATCATGGGCGAGGACAAGGGCTGGGCCTACATGGACGGCCTGCACCAGAACATGGGCGTGTACACGCACAGCGGCTCCAAGCCCTGCCGCCAGGCAGGGGCCGGGGAGTTTCCCGTGGGCCTGAGCTTCGAATACCGAGCCAGCAAGACCAAGAAGGACGGTGCGCCCATCGACATCGTTTTCCCCCGGGAAGGCCTGGGCTGGGATGTGGAGGCCACGGCCATCCTCAAGACCAGCAAGAAGCAGGAAGCCGCCAAGGCCCTGGCCGACTGGGCCGTCACGCCCGAGGCCAACAAGCTCTACGCCGCCAACTTCGCCGTGCTGGCCTTGCCCGAGGCGCAGGAAAAGCTGGAGTTCATTCCTGCCGACCTCGAAAAGCGGCTGGCGAAGAACGACTTCGATTGGGCCGCGGCCAACCGCGAGCGCATCCTGGCCGAGTGGAGCCGCCGCTACGAAGCCAAGGCAGAGAAAAAGTAAGCCGGAGCCACGCCATGCTGCGCATAGACCATATCGCCAAGCGCTACCGCGAGCAGCAGGTGCTGCGCGGCATTGACCTGAACGTGGAGGCGGGCGAGTTCGTCAGCCTGCTCGGCCCTTCGGGCTGCGGCAAGACCACGCTGCTGCGCATCGTCTGCGGCATCGACATGCCTGACGAGGGCAGGGTGCTGTTCCAGGGCGATGACATCACGCGCTGGCCGGCCGCGCGCCGTGGCTTCGGCGTGGTGTTCCAGAGCTATGCGCTGTTTCCCAACCTGACGGCCGCGCAGAACGTGGCCTTCGGGCTGAACGGGCAGCCTGCGGCGCAGGCGCGCGAGCGCGTGGCCGAGATGCTGTCCCTGGTGGGTCTGGGCGCGCAGGCCCAGCGCTACCCGGCCCAGCTGTCGGGCGGCCAGCAGCAGCGCGTGGCGCTGGCCCGCGCGCTGGCGCCCCGGCCGCGCCTGCTGCTGCTCGACGAGCCGCTGTCCGCGCTCGATGCCCAGGTGCGCACCGAGCTGCGCAGCGAGATCCGCCAGCTGCAGCGCCAGCTGGGCATCGCCTCCATCATGGTCACGCACGACCAGGAAGAGGCCTTGTCCATGGCCGACCGCGTGGTGCTCATGCACCAGGGCCGCATCGAGCAGCAGGGTTCGCCCGAGCAGCTCTATGCCCAGCCCGTGAGCCAGTTCGCGGCCGGTTTCGTGGGCCGCATGAACCTGCTGCCGGCCACGGCCGAGGGGGCGGACCAGGTGCGCATCGGCGAAGCCAGCCTGCGCTGTGCGCTGGCCGGCTTCGAGCGTGGCGACGCGCTGCTGGTCGGCGTGCGTCCGGAAAGCGTGGTGCTGCACCCGGCCCAGCCCACGGCGTTGCCCAACCTGTTGCGCGCCCGCGTGGTGGAGACCTCCTTCCTTGGATCGATGGCCCTGGTGCGCCTGTACAGCCCCACGCTGCAATGCCAGGTTGACGCCCAGTGGCCCCTGCGCCACGACGTGGGCCTGCCCGACTGGCTGCAGGGCGAGGTGCTGATGGAGTTGCCCGCCGCTGCGCTGCAGCCGTTGGCGGCGCCCGACGCGAGGAAGGCCGCATGAGCGCGCATCCCATGGACACGGCCGTTTCCGTGCCGGTGCCGGTGGATCGCTCCGCTTGCGCCCGCCGCAGCGCGCCTGCAGGACCCGTGCGTCCGCAGGGGCGCAGCGCAGGCTGGGAGCGCTGGTGGCTGGGCGCCCTGGTGCTGGGCGCACTGGCCTGGCTGCTGGCCACCATCGCCCTGCCGGTGGCCAGCCTGCTGGGCAGGAGTTTCTGGGACGACACGGGCCGCTTCACGGGCCTGGCCCAGTTCATCACCTATGCGCGCATGCCGGGCGTGGCGCAATCGCTGTTCAACAGCCTGTGGCTGTCGGCCGTGAGCAGCACGGTCTGCGTGCTGCTGGCCTATGCCTACGCCTATGGCGTGGTGCGCAGCTGCATGCCGCTGGCGCGCTGGTTCCGCGCGCTGGCCCTGGTGCCGCTGCTGGCGCCCTCGCTGCTCATGGCCATCAGCCTGATCTACCTGTTCGGCAGCCAGGGCCTGCTCAAGGGCTGGCTGCAGGGGGGCTCGGCCTACGGGCCCTTCGGCATCATCGTGGGCTCGGTGCTCTGGACCTTTCCGCATGCGCTGATGATTCTGTGCACCACGCTGGCCTCGGGCGATGCGCGCCTGTACGAGGCGGCCGCCACGCTGGGCGCCAGCCGCTGGCGCAGCTTCCGCCAGGTCACGCTGCCGGCCAGCCGCTACGGGCTGATGATTTCGTGGATCGTGGTTTTCGTGCTCGTGGTGACCGACTTCGGCGTGCCCAAGGTCATTGGCGGCAACACGGCCATGCTGGCCACCGACATCTACAAGCAGGTCATCGGCCAGCAAAACCTGTCCATGGGTGCGGTGGTGGCCATGCTGCTGCTGGTGCCGGCCGGCCTGGCCTTTGCGGCAGAGCGCCATCTGCGCGTGCGCCAGGCGGCCACCATGGGCGTGCGCTCCGTGCCGCTGGTGCCCCAGCCCCATGCGCCGCTGGACCGCGCGCTGTTCGCCTACTGCGCGCTGGTGGCGCTGGCGCTGCTGGCCGTCATGGGCACGGCCGTGCTGGCCTCCCTGGTCAGCTACTGGCCGTACAACCTCACGCTGACATTCAAGAACTACCGCTTCGACATGATGGACGGCGGCGGCTGGGCCAGCTATGGCAACTCGCTGTCCATGGCGCTGGCCACGGCCGTGCTGGGCGCGGTGCTGAGCTTTGTGACCGCCTACCTGGTGGCCAAGCCCGTGCGCTGGGCACGCACGCGCCAGTGGCTGCATGCCGTGGCCACGCTGCCCATGGCCGTGCCGGGGCTGGCGCTGGGCCTGGGCTACATCCTGTTCTTCAATGCCCAGGGCAATCCGCTGCACTTCCTGTACGGCAGCATGGCCATCCTGGTGCTGTGTTCGGTGGCGCATTTCTTCTCGGTGGCGCACATCACGCAACTGGCCGCGCTGCAGCAGCTCGATGCCGAGTACGAGCGCGTGGCCGATTCCATGGGTGTGGCCTTCTGGACGCTGCTGTGGCGCGTGCACCTGCCGGTATGCCTGCCCGTGGTCATGCAGGTGGCCGGCTATTTCTTCGTCAACGCCATGACCACGGTGTCGGCCGTGGTGTTCCTGTACTCGCCCGAGACCACGCTGGCCTCGGTGGCCGTGCTGGCCATGGACGACGCGGGCGACACCGCGCCGGCCGCCGCCATGGCCACGCTGATCTTTGCCACGGCCGCTGCGGGCCGGCTGCTGATCGCGGCGCTGGATGCCTGGGTGCAGCGGCGCACGCAGCGCTGGCGCCAGCGCTGACTTTTTTCCTTTCCCTCTCCTCTGTTTTCTCCCATGAAGAACTACGACCTGATCGTGGTGGGGGCCGGCATTGTCGGCCTGGCCCACGCCTATGCGGCTGCGCGCCGTGGCCGCAGCGTGCTCGTCATCGAGCGCGATGCGGCCTGCATCTCCGCCTCCATCCGCAATTTCGGCTTTGTCACTGTCACGGGGCAGCAGGCGGGCGCCCACTGGCAGCGGGCCATGCGTTCGCGCGATACCTGGGCCGAGATCGCGCCGCAGGCCGGCATCGAGGTCGTGCACCGCGGCCTGTGGCTGACGGCGCGCCGGGCCAGCGCCGAGGCCGTGCTCCACGCCTTTCTGAGCACCTCCATGGGCGAGCGCTGCGAGCTGCTCACGCCGGCCCAGGCCGCCGAACGCCACCCGGCACTGCGCACCGAAGACCTCAGCGCCGTGCTCTACAGCCCGCATGAGCTGCGCGTGGAGTCGCGCACAGCCATTGCCAGGTTGGCGCAGTGGCTGGAGCAGGCCATGGGCGTGGATTTCCGCTTTGGCGAGGCCGTGCTCGAGGTGGCGGCACCCCGGGTGCGCAGCGCCCGCGCCAGCTACCACGGCGAACGCGTGGTGGTCTGCAACAACGCCGACCCGGGTGGCCTGTTCGCCGGCCTGTGGGCGCCGCACCGCATCCAGCTGTGCCAGCTGCAGATGCTGCGCGTGCGGCCGCAGCCGGGCTTGCAGCTCAAGGGCTCGGTCATGGGGGACCTGAGCATGGTCAGATACGAGGGCTACAGCGCCCTGCCCGAAGCCGCCGCGCTGCGCGCCGAGCTGGAGCGGGAGGAGGGCGAGAGCCTGGCCCACGGCATCCACCTGATCGCCGTGCAAAGCGCCGACGGCAGCCTGGTGGTGGGCGACTCCCACCACTACGGCGCAGCGCCCCCGCCCTTTGCCAGCGAAGCCGTGGACCGGCTGATGCTGCGCCACATGAACGAGGCCTTGCACTTGCGCGATGCGCAGGTGGTGGAGCGCTGGGTGGGCGTCTACCCGAGCGCGCAGGACGCGCCCTGCGTGGTGCATGCGCCCGACGAGGCCACGCGCGTGGTCGCTGTGACGGGTGGGTCCGGCGCAAGCACGGCGTTCGGTCTGGCCGAGGAGGTCTGGAGCGCGTGGTGAGCGGCAGCCGGCCTACTTACTGGCCGAACATCACCCACAGCAGCGCCAGCACCATGATCGTGGCCAGCACGGCCAGCGTGATCTTGAGGGCGCTGTAGGGGCGCTCGCCCGCGATCTGGCCCGTGTAGCCGTTGGCGATGATCTGGAAGGTCTTGCTGCCGTAGGTGTAGCCCACCAGCCAGACCGGCACGAGGATGTGCTTGAAGGTGCGGCCCTGGTACTCGCGCTGCATCTGCAGGTTGCGGTAGGTGTCGCCGGGCACCTGGCGCGCGCACAGGGCGCGCAGCTGCTCGTCCATGTCCTGCACGTTGACCTGCGCGGCCTTGCCCAGGTCGATCTGGTAGCGCTCCACGGTCCAGCCGCGCACGAACTCGGGCGTGTAGGGCTTGAGGTCGGTGGTGGTGGGGAAGGGCTCCACCTGGCGCAGCAGGTTGGCGTGCACGCCCACGGTGCCGGGCACCAGCTCGTCGTCGAAGAAATGGGCGAGGCTGCCCGAGGCCGGCTCCCAGCGCACATGGCGCACCTGGCGCGTCTGCACGTTGCCGTTGCTGTCGCGGTAGGACTCGGTGGTGTAGTAGTAGAAGCCCGCCTCGGCCTGCCAGTCGGCGCTGGCGTGGGCGTCGAAGGTCCAGTACGGCAGGTACACGCCGTGCAGCGTGTCGGTCAGCGCGGCGGACTTCAGGCGGTTGGGCGCGAACCAGCGGCTGCCGTACCACTGGCGTATGCGGTCGCGGATCTGGCCGTCGCTGATCTTGAAGGGCAGGATGCTCTGCGGCGTGATGGCATCGCCCTGGCCCTCGTGGGCCACGATGGAGGGCGAGCCGCAGAAGTCGCAGCGCTGGGCCACGGTGCGGTTGACGAAGACCGAGATCGCGCGGCAGTTCTGGCACTGGACCTCGTAGCGGTCCTCCGTGCCCCAGCCCCGGCCGGACTTTGGGTTGCGCAGCGCCTCGGCCAGGTCCTGCTCGACCACATCGCGGCCCAGTTCCTCGCGCGTTTCCTCGCTCCAGGGCACCGTGGTGCCGCAGTACGGGCACTTGAGCGCCTGGGCCTGGGCATTCCATTCGAGGTTGGCGCCGCATTCGGGGCAGGGGTGCTTGCGCACCATGGCCGGCGCGGCGGCAGCGGCCTCCCAGGAACCGGAGGCGGGGGAAGTCGAGGTGCTGGAGGAACTGGAGGAGGGCGCGCTCACGGCATCGGTCCTGGAAAACGGGACGCGGCGCCAGGCAGGGCCTGGCGCCGCAAAGGGTCAAACCACGGAAATGTCAGCCGCGCAGGAAGTCATCGAGTGCGGCTTGCGCAATGCGCCACTGGCTGCCGATCTGGCGCGCCTTGAGGTTGCCGGCCTGGATCTCGGCCAGCACATCGGCCTCGCTGACACCCAGCACCTGGGCCGCCTGTGCCGGAGTCAGCACCTGCAGGCCACCGGCGGCGGGTGCTGCCGGCGCCTGGGCGGCCTGGGCGGCGGCAGGCGAGAACGGGTCGGAGGCCTGGCCGGCCGGTGCGCCACCGGCGCCGCCGCCGTTTTGCATGCTCTTCATCATCTCCTGCGCCATGCCGAAGCCCATGGCCATGGTGGCGGGCAGGGTGGCTGCGGCAGCGCCTTCGCCGCCCGTGGTCATGGCCTGGCCCATCTGGTACTTGACGTAGTCGTTGAGGTTGCCGATGGCCGTCATGCTGGAGCGCTTGTCGATGGCCTGCTCCACCTCGGGCGGCACGGACACGTTCTCCAGCACGAAGCTGGTGATCTCCAGGCCGTACTTGTCCGTCATGGCCGGGTTGATCAGCGGCAGCAGCGCATCGCCCAGCTCGCCATAGCGCTGGGCCACGTCCAGCACGGGCACCCGGGCCTTGGCCAGCGACTCGGTGAACACGCTGATGATGCGCGAGCGCATGGTGTCGGCGAACTCGTCGATGCGGAAGTTCTGGTCCGTGCCGGCCACTTCCTTGAGGAACTTGGCCGGCTCGACGATGCGGAAGTCATAGGTGCCGAAGGCGCGCAGGCGTACGGCGCCGAAGTCCTGGTCGCGCACCATCACGGGGTTGGAGGTGCCCCACTTGTTGCCCGTGAACAGCCGCGTGTTGATGAAGTAGACATCGCACTTGAACGGCGAGTTGAAGCCGTACTTCCAGCCCTGGATGGTGGACAGGATGGGAATGTTCTGCGTGGTCAGCGTGTGCTTGCCGGGGCTGAACAGGTCGGCGTACTGGCCGGCCGAGACGAACTGCACCTGCTGCGACTCGCGCACGATGAGCTGGGCGCCGTTCTTGATTTCCTTGTCGTCGTCGGGCCAGCGGTAGGAGAGCGTGTCGCGCGAGTCATCGGTCCACTCGATGATCTCTATCAGTTGCTTGGTGATGATGTTCATCAGGTTCATGGCAGGCTCCGAAACGGTGTTGGTCCACGACAAAAAGGTCAATGGGCCATTCTAGGCGGCGTGCATGGCGGCGGGGAGAACGGCCACCGGCCGCTGCCCCGGTGAATTGTCAAAAAATGATCCGGATGCGTCGTGCAAGGCGGGCTTTCAGGGCTTCGCGCGCCACGGCCTTTGCCGGCATGTGTCGCCTGCTCCGTTTTTTGATGCAGATCGCCCTGTGGAGCGTCTGCCGTGGGGCCGCAGGCCCGCGCCACGGCGCAGGGCCGGGCGGCGCCTTAAAATCGTCGTTTGCGCGGCGCGAGCCGCCTCTCATTCACCGGCGCGGCCCCGGCCTGCGTGCGACGCCTGAAACAAGTCATGCTCACTTTCCAACAAATCATCCTCAAGCTGCAGTCCTACTGGGCCGACCAGGGCTGCGCGCTGCTCCAGCCCTATGACATGGAAGTGGGCGCGGGCACCTCGCATACCGCCACCTTCCTGCGCGCCCTGGGTCCCGAGCCCTGGAAGGCCGCCTACGTGCAGCCCAGCCGCCGCCCCAAGGACGGCCGCTACGGCGACAACCCCAACCGCCTGCAGCACTACTACCAGTTCCAGGTCGTGCTCAAGCCCGCGCCCGACAACATCCTGGAGCTGTACCTGGGCTCGCTCGAGGCCCTGGGGTTCGACCTGAAGAAGAACGACATCCGCTTCGTCGAGGACGACTGGGAAAACCCCACGCTGGGCGCCTGGGGCCTGGGCTGGGAAGTCTGGCTCAACGGCATGGAGGTGACCCAGTTCACCTACTTCCAGCAGGTCGGCGGCATCGACTGCAAGCCCGCCACCGGCGAGATCACCTATGGTCTGGAGCGCCTGGCCATGTACCTGCAGGGCGTGGACAACGTCTACAACCTGACCTGGACCGACGGCCTGAGCTACGGCGACGTCTACCACCAGAACGAGGTGGAGCAGTCCACCTACAACTTCGAGCACTCGGACGCCGACTTCCTGTTCACCGCCTTCAGCGCCCACGAAAAGCAGGCCAACCACCTGATCGGCGAACAGCTGGCGCTGCCGGCCTACGAGCAGGTGCTCAAGGCCGCCCACACCTTCAACCTGCTCGATGCGCGCGGCGCCATCAGCGTGACGGAGCGTGCCGCCTACATCGGCCGCATCCGCAACCTGGCCCGCGCCGTGGCCAAGGCCTATATGGACAGCCGTGCGCGCCTGGGCTTCCCCATGGCGCCCAAGGCCCATGCCGACGAAGTGCTGGCCGAGCTGGCCAAGGCCGCCGAACAACAGGGCAAGAAGGCCGCCTGAGGCGGACACCGCTGCACCGAGAGAACACCAGACCATGAACGCATCGAATCTTCTTGTTGAACTGTTTGTCGAAGAGCTGCCCCCGAAGGCGCTGCAAAAGCTGGGCGACGCCTTTGCCGGCGTGCTGTTCGAGCAGCTCAAGGCCCAGGGCCTGCTGGCCTCCAGCGAAGCGCGCCTGACGGCCTATGCCTCGCCGCGCCGCCTGGCCGCCCACATCACCGAAGTGCTGCCCCAGGCCGAGGACAAGGCCGTGTCGCAAAAGCTCATGCCCGTCTCCGTGGGCCTGGACGCCGACGGCAAGCCCACGCCCGCACTGATCAAGAAGCTGGCCGCCCTGGGCGCCGGCGAAGAAGCCGTTGCCAGCCTGACCCGCCAGGGCGAAGGCAAGGCCGAGGCCCTGTTCCACGCCTCCACCGTGCGCGGCGTGATGCTGGCCGACGGCGTGCAAAAGGCGCTGGACGAAGCCATTGCCCGGCTGCCCATCCCCAAGGTCATGCGCTACCAGCTGGCCGACGGCTGGAGCAGCGTCCATTTCGTGCGCCCGGCCCACGGCCTGGTGGTGCTGCACGGCACCGAGGTGCTGATCGGCGTCAAGGCCCTGGGCCTGACGGCCGGCACGGCCACGCATGGCCACCGCTTCGAGGCGGCGGTCGATCCCGTGGTCATCCGCTCCGCCGATGACTACGCCGCGCAGCTGCGCGAGGAAGGCGCCGTCATCGCCAGCTTCGCCGAGCGCCGTGCCGAGATCGCGCGCCAGCTGCAGGCCGCTGCCGAGCGCGTGGGCGGCGGTGTCCGTCCCATCGAGGACGAGGCACTGCTGGACGAAGTCACGGCCTTGGTCGAGCGCCCCAATGTGCTGGTCTGCGAGTTCGAGAAGGAATTCCTCGACGTGCCGCAGGAATGCCTGATCCTCACCATGAAGGCCAACCAGAAGTACTTCCCGCTGCTGGACGCCGCCGGCCGGCTGACCCACCAGTTCCTGGTGGTCAGCAACATCAGCCCCCAGGATGCCAGCGCCGTCATCGGCGGCAACGAACGCGTGGTGCGCCCGCGCCTGGCCGACGCCAAGTTCTTCTTCGACCAGGACCGCAAGAAGACCCTGGCCTCGCGCGTGGACGGGCTGGGCAAGGTGGTCTACCACAACAAGCTCGGCACCCAGGGCGAGCGCGTGGAGCGCGTGCGCTCCATCGCCAAGAGCATTGCCCGCCAGCTGGGCGACACGGGCCTGGCCCAGCAGGCCGACCTGGCCGCGCAACTGGCCAAGACCGACCTCGTGACCGACATGGTGGGCGAGTTCCCCGAACTGCAGGGCACCATGGGCCGCTACTACGCGCTCAACGACGGCCTGGACGTGGCCGTGGCCGATGCCATCGAGGACCACTACAAGCCCCGCTTTGCGGGCGACGAACTGCCTCGCGGCAACGCCGGCGTGGTCGTTGCCCTGGCCGACAAGCTGGAAACCCTGGTCGGCATGTTCGGCATCGGCAACCTGCCCACGGGCGACCGCGACCCCTTCGCGCTGCGCCGCCACGCCCTGGGCGTGATCCGCATGCTGGTCGAGAAGGACCTGGCGCTGGACCTGGAAACCCTGCTGGTCAGCGTGCTGCCCGCCTTCGGCGACAAGATCGAGGACGCCATGCCCCAGCTGGCCGACTTCATCTACGACCGCCTGGCCGGCAACCTGCGCGAGCAGGGTTTCTCGGCCCAGGAAGTGGACTCCGTGCTGGCCCTGCGCCCGCAGCGCCTGTCCGACGTGCAAAAGCGCCTGGAGGCCGTGCGCGCCTTCGGCGAGCTGCCCGAGGCACCGGCCCTGGCCGCCGCCAACAAGCGCGTGGGCAACATCCTCAAGAAGGCCGACCAGGCGGTGCAGGCCCAGGTCAACGCGGCCGTGCTGGCCGAGGTGGCCGAGAAGGACCTGTACGCAGCCCTGCAATCGGTGGCGCCCAAGGCGCAGCAGCAGTTTGCTGCCGGCGACTACACGGCCAGCCTGCAGACCCTGGCCGCGCTGCGCGCCCCGGTCGATGCCTTCTTCGAGCATGTGATGGTCAACGCCGAAGACCCGGCGCTCAAGGCCAACCGCCTGGGCCTGCTGGCCACGTTGCACGAAGCCATGAACCGCGTGGCGGACCTTTCGCGACTGGCGTGAATGGAGCACCCCCTGAGGCGCTTCGCGCCTTCCCCCCGTGGCACGGCGCCTCTCTACTTGCTTCGCAAGGGAGGGGGACGGCACCCTCGGTGCGGGGCGGCGCGGCCGGCCTAGGCCCTTCCTCGGTGTCCCTCGTCTTGGGACGCGCGCAATTGAGTTCTGACATTCTTGGGACCCGACCATGAAAATTGCGATCCTGGACCGTGACGGAACCCTCAACCAGATCGGTGAAGAGGGGTTCATCGGCTCGGCCGAGGCCTGGAAGGCCCAGCGCGGTGCGCTGGAAGCCGTGGCGCGCCTGAACCGGGCGGGCTGGCATGTGGTGGTCGCCACCAACCAGCCAGGCCTGGGCCGGGGCCTGTTCGACGTGACCGAGCTCAATGCCGTGCACGCGCGCATGCACCGCGAAATGGCGGCGGCAGGCGCGCGCGTCGATGCGGTTTTCTACTGCCCCCATGCCCCGGACGAGGAATGCCATTGCCGCAAGCCCGGCACGGCGCTGTTCGAGCAGATTGCCGAGCGCTTCGGCGTCGAGGGGCAGCAGCTGTGGGTCATAGGTTCCTGCGTGGCCCACCTGCAGGCCGGTGCAGCCATGGGCGCGCGCCTGCACCTGGTCTGCACGGGGGCCAGCGCCGGAGTGTCTCTGGATGGGGCGCTGCCGCCTGGACTGCCGCCCGGCACCCAGCGCCATGCCAGCCTGGCCGCGCTGGCCGATGCGCTGGTTCCGGCAGATGCCGCACCCGCTCCCTGAACGCCTGAACGCCCGAACGGCGCTTTGCCCATGCGCCGCCGGCCTGCCGTCCTGCGCACAATGCTATCTTTGTGAATTCCGATTCCTGAGGGCGCAAGGCCCGGGCCTGCCGCCCGGCCGCCGCGCCGCTTTCTGCACCACACTGCCGCCATGTCCCTGATCCGCTCCACCCTCCACATGCTCTGGATGGGCATCACCGTGATCCCCTACACCCTGGTCGTGCTGCTCACGCGCTGGCTGGGCGGCGGGCCGCGCCGCGTCTATGCCGTGGCGCGCGCCTGGCTCAAGCTGTCGGTGGACAGCGCCCGCGTCATCATGGGCGTGCGCCACCGCGTGCAGGGCATGGAGAACCTGCCCACCGATCCCAAGCAGGGCGTGGTGCTGCTGGTCAAGCACCAATCCACCTACGAAACCTTCCTCATGCCGGCGATCATGCCGCGCCCGCTGGCCTATGTGTTCAAGAAGGAACTGCTCATGGTGCCCTTCTTCGGCTGGTCCATCGGCAGCATGGACATGATCCATATCGACCGAAAGCACGGCTCGCGCGCATTCCACAAGGTCGTGGAGCAGGGCCGGCGCCTGCTGGCCCAGGGCACCTGGGTCATCATGTTCCCCGAAGGCACGCGCATCCCGCGCGGCGAACGCGGCGAGTACAAGACCGGCGCCACGCGCCTGGCCATCATGACCGGCGTGCCCGTGGTGCCCATTGCCGTCACCTCGGCCAAGTGCTGGCCGCGCAAGGCCTTCATCAAGACCCCGGGCGTGGTCGATGTCTCCATAGGCAAGCCCATCCCTTCCGTGGGCCGCAAGCACGAGGAGCTGATGGTGGAAGTCGAAAACTGGATCGAATCCGAGATGCAGCGCCTCGACCCCGAGGCCTACCGCGCCTGAGGCAGGAGTCGGCATGGCGGACACGGCACAGCGTTCCTGGGACTGGTTGGTGCCGCCCGCCGTGGAAAGACAGGACGGCGGGCTGAGGCCGCGCCGTGAGCGATCCGCTCAACCCGAAGCGCCGCAGGCTTTGCCTGCACCTGCACCTGCACCTGCACCCACCCCGCCCGCCGGCTCCGCGCACAGTTCCTTCGTTCATCCGCAAGCCAACCAGCAGGCGGTTCTCCAGGGGCAGGTGCTGCACTATCGGTTGCAGCGGTCGCGCCGGCGCACCATAGGCTTCACCATCGGCACGCAGGGGCTGGTGGTCAGCGCGCCCGCATGGGTGAGCATGACGGCCATCGGGCAGGCACTGGATGCGAAGTCGGGCTGGATACTGCGCAAGCTCCAGGAGGCCGGGCAGCGCCAGCGGGCCCAGCAGTCGGCACGCATCCGGTGGGAGCACGGCGGCGAGATCGACTATCTGGGGCGTCCCCTGGCACTGCTTCTCACCGGTGGCGAAGCCCAGCCGCTGCGCACCCGCCAGGTCCACCGCGAACAGGCGGCCGACGGCAGCCAGTCCCTGCACCTGCCCCTGGCGCCAGACGCATCGGCTGCCGAGGTGCGTGCCTGCGTGCAGGCCTGGATGCTGCGCGAGGCCCGCTCCTGGTTCACGGCCAGCCTGCAGCGCCATGCGCCGCTGCTGGGCGTGCAATGGACCAGCCTGCGCCTGACCAGCGCGCGCACGCGCTGGGGCAGCGCCAACACTGCAGGGACCATCCGCCTGAACTGGCGGCTCATGCAGCACACGCCCGAGGTCATCGACTACGTGGTCGTGCACGAGCTGTCCCACCTGCGCCACATGGACCACAGCCCGCGCTTCTGGGCCACGGTGGCCAGCGTGATGCCGGGCTGGGAGGCGCAGCGCCAGGTGCTGCGCGACAGGCTGCTGCCGCCCTGGGAATAGGCGACTTGGGCACCGGCGAGGCGGCGCCGGTCGGGCTGGACGGTTATTCTTGCCGGGCACACAACCGCGTCCTATCAAGAAAGCCCATCCATGTCCGCAAACGCTCCCGTTCCCGCAGCCATTCCCCTGGCCGTCCAGCCCGCACAGGGCTATGCCGGCGACATTCCTCCCGAACTTGCCTGGCAATGGCTGCAATCCGGTGAAGCCGCGCTGGTGGACGTGCGCACCGATGCCGAGCGCGAGTGGGTGGGCCGCGTACCCGGCGCCGTGGCCGTGGCCTGGAAGCAGTGGCCGTCCATGGCCATGAACCCCGATTTCGATAGCCAGCTGCGCGCCGCCGTGCCTGAGGGCGGCAAGGTGGTCCTGCTGTGCCGCAGCGGCGTGCGCTCGGTGGCCGCTGCCCAGCGCGCAGCGCAACTGGGCATCGAGGCCTACAACATCCTCGAAGGCTTCGAGGGCGATGTGGACGCCAGCGGCCAGCGCGGCCATGTCGGCGGCTGGCGCCTGCGCGGCCTGCCCTGGCGCCAGTAAGCCGGCGCCAGCCTGTCGTCGCTCAGCGCTGCGGCTGCGCGAACCCCAGCGCCGCCGCCCGGGCGGCCACCATGTCCACCAGGGCCTGGGCCGGTCCCGACAGCGTGGCCTGCGAGCGCATGGCCAGCAACAGCCGGCGCCGTGTGTTGAGCGCCCCCAGCGGGCGCAGCCGCAGTGCCCGCGCGGCCAGGTGCGGCGCGGTGGCCGCGCGCGGCAGGATGGCCAGGCCCAGACCCACCGAGACCATGTGGCACATGGCATCGAAGCTGCGCACCTGGATGCGGATCCGCACCGGCCGGTTGATGGACTCGGCCTCAGCGGCAATGCGCCGCATCAGCGAGGTGGAGCGGGCCAGGCTCACGAAGTCGTGGTCCAGCACGGTGGCCAGGGGCACGGGGGAGTCGTCGTCCGTGTCCAGCGCATGGCCGCGCGGCATGACCAGCACCAGTTCGTCCACATCGCAGACCTGGGTGCTCAGCCCTTCCAGTGGCGTGTTCTCGCCAATGATGGCCAGTTCGGCCACGCCGCTGAGCACGGCCCGCACGGATTCCTCGCTCAGCGCGTCCTCCAGGTCCACCGAGACACCTGGGTGGGAGGCCATGAAGTCGGCCAGCAGCCGCGGCAGAAAGCCTGCGAACGCCGAGTTGTTGGCCCACAGGCGCAACTGGCCTGTGGCGCCGCTGCGAAAGTCGTCCATGGCCAGGGCCAGATGCTCCAGCCGGGCCACCACGTCCACGGCATGGTGGTACATGCTCTGGCCGGCGGGCGTGGGCGTGACGCCGCGCTTGCTGCGCACCAGCAGGGTCACGCCGCAGTGCTGCTCCAGCTCGGCCACGCGCTTGCTGGCGGCTGCCAGTGACAGCCCCAGCGTGCGCGAGCCGGCCGTCAGGCTGCCGGCATCGACCACGGCCACATACAGGCGCAGTGTCAGCAGATCGAAGCGGTGGAGGTTGATCATTCCCATCCTCCACCAGAGACGAAGGATGGATCAACGAGATACGGCTGTTCGACCGCGAGCAGGCCCGCAAGAATGCGCCGGTACAAAGAGAACATGGAGACAAGCATGAATCGACGCATTGTGCTGCAGGCCGCCGGCCTGGCAGCGGCAGCCCTGCTGGGCGCAGGAACCGTCCAGGCCCAGGCCTTTCCAGCCAAGTCCATCACCCTCGTGGTCCCCAATCCGCCCGGAGGCGTGGTGGACACGGCGGCACGCCTGGCGTCCGATCCGATGTCGCGCCTGCTGGGGCAGTCGGTCGTGGTGGACAACCGGGGCGGGGCCAGCGGCAACATTGCCTACCAGATGGTGGCCAGGGCACCCAAGGACGGCTACACGCTGCTGGCTTCGTATTCGGCCTACCACGTGGGCAATCCGGCGCTGTTTCCCAAGCTGCCCTGGGCCCAGTCCGAGCTGGTGCCCGTGGGACTGATCGTGGCCGCCACCAATGTGATCGCCGTCCATCCTTCGGTGCCGGCGAACAGTCTGCAGGAATTCATTGCCTACCTGCGCAAGAACCCGGGCAAGGTCAACTATGCGTCGCAGGGCAATGGCTCGCTGTCGCACGTGGGCACGGCCGTGTTCGCCCAGGTGACCCAGACCCAGATCACGCATGTGCCCTACAAGGGGTCCGGCCCGGCCATCCAGGACGTGCTGGGCGGCCAGGTGCAGATGTTCATCACCACGCCGCCTTCGGTGCTGGGCCATGTGCAGACGGGCAAGCTCAGGGCCCTGGCCGTGACCAGCAAGACGCGCCATCCCATGCTGCCCGATGTGCCCACCACGGCAGAAGCGGGCCTGCCGGGCTTCGAGCTGGAGGCCTGGGTCGGCCTGTTCGCGCCTGCGGGCACACCGCCCGACGCCATCGCCAGGCTGTCGGACGCGCTCAAGACCTCCCTGGAGTCGCCTGACGTGCAAAAGCGCGCGGCCCTGCAGGGCGTGGAGCCGCGATTCCTCGGCCCGCAGGCGCTGGCCGCCCTGGTCCAGCGCGAGACGGACCACTGGGGCAAGGTCATCAAGGCCAACCACATCACGATGGATTGACATGACAGCCAAAAACCATTTCCGTATCGGGCAGATCGTGCCCAGCTCCAACACCACGATGGAGACCGAGATCCCCGCCATCCTGCGGGCCCGCGAGGCCCTGGCGCCCGAGCGTTTCACCTTTCACTCCAGCCGCATGCGCATGAAGCATGTGACCAAGGAGGAGCTGGCTGCCATGGACGGCGACAGCGACCGCTGCGCGCTGGAACTGTCGGATGCGCGTGTCGATGTGCTCGGCTATGCCTGCCTGGTGGCCATCATGAGCATGGGGCGCGGCTACCACCGTGTCTCCGAGACGCGCCTGCACCAGCGCACCGTGGACAACGGCGGCCCCGCGCCTGTGGTCACCAGCGCCGGCGCCCTGGTCGATGGCCTGCACGCCATCGGCGCGAAGAAGGTGGCGCTGCTGGCGCCCTACATGAAGCCGCTGACGCAGCTGGTCATCGACTACATAGAGAACGAAGGCATCGAAGTGGTGGACAGCATCTCGCTGGAGATTGCCGACAACCTGCAGGTGGGCGCCCAGGATGCGCGCGCACCCATCGAGATCACGCGGCGCCTGAACACGGCCAATGCCGACGCGGTCATCGCCTCGGCCTGCGTGCAGATGCCCTCGCTGGCCTCGGTGCAGCCCATCGAGGACCGCGTGGGCCTGCCGGTACTGTCTTCCTCGGTGGCCACGACGTTCATGATGCTCAAGCGCCTGGGCTTGCCGACAGCCGTTCCGGGATTCGGTGCGCTGTTGAGCGGTAAATACTGAATCTTTCATTGAGAAAGGCCGCTATTGCGGCCTTTCTCGGAGCGGGGTAGGTCTAATTCGCGGCATCCAGAACTGGCATGAGCCAGGTCAGAGACACCGAGCAAGGGCCGCCCCGCCGCGAGGGTGTCGTCCCCTTCAGGGGGAAGCGGCGACGCCGCTCAGGGGGGGCTTAGATTGCCGGAATGCGCAGCTTCTGGCCGGGGTAGATCTTGTCGGGGTGGCTCAGCATGGGCTTGTTGGCCTCGAAGATCACCGGGTACTTGTTGGCATCGCCATAGAACTTCTTGGCAATGGCCGACAGCGTGTCGCCGCGCACCACGTCGTGGTACTGGGCTTCGGGCTCGGGGTTGGTCACCGTCATCTGGTTGTCCACGGACTGCACGCTGGAGACGTTGCCGCAGCACAGCGTCACCTTTTCCTTGACCGCCTGGGTAGGTGCCGTGCCCAGCACCGTGACCTTGCCCTGCGAGCCGTCGAACTGCACCTTCACGTCACTGACGCCCAGGTTCTGCGTGCCGATATAGGTCTCGATGGCCTTGGCCGCCTTGGCATTCAGGTCTTGCGCAGGCTCGGCTGCCTGTGCGGCGCTGCCGCCGAACAGCTTTTCGCCGGCTTCCTTGATGAAACTGAAAAGTCCCATGGGTGACTCCTGTTGGTGGGTGGAAAAACGGAAAGGCCAATGTAACGCCTAACAGTGGCAGCGCGCGCTGCCGGGCAGGAGCGCTCCCGGATTTTTGACATTTGCGCCATTCTTGCGTTCACGTCCTCACTCAGTTGTCGTCCATGGCTGACGCTATCCTCCGGAAAACTCCGATAATCCCGCCCATGACTTTTTTGGCCATAGACATCGGCAACACCCGCTTGAAATGGGCGATGTACGACGCGCATCGGCCTGGCGCTGCCCTGCTGGCGCACGGCGCCGAGTTCCTTGAGCACATCGAGCACCTGGCCGAAGGGCCGTGGAGCGACCTGCCCACGCCCACGCGCATGCTGGGCTGCGTGGTGGCTGGCGACACGGCGCGACGGCGCGTGCACGACCAGATCGACATGATGCTGGGCTGGGATTTCGAGCCGCAGTGGGCCGTGCCCAGCGCAGCCGAGGCCGGCGTCACCAATGGCTACGATTTTCCGTCGCGCCTGGGTGCGGACCGCTGGGTGGCCATGATCGGTGCGCGCCAGCACATCCTGCAGCGCGGCCCCGAGCGGCCCCTGATCGTGGTCATGGTCGGCACGGCTGTCACCGTGGACGCGCTGGACCAGCATGGCCACTTCATGGGCGGGCTGATTCTTCCGGGCCACGGCATCATGCTGCGCGCGCTGGAAAGCGGCACGGCCGGCCTGCATGTGCCCACGGGCGCGGTCACGCCATTTCCCACCAACACCAGCGACGCCCTGACCAGCGGCGGCACCTACGCCATCGCCGGTGCCGTGGAGCGCATGTACCAGCATCTTTACATGCACTGCAGCATGGAGCCTGCCTGCGTCATGGCCGGCGGCGCCGGCTGGAAGATGGTGCCCAGCATGACGCGGCCTTTCGAACTGGTGGACAACCTCATCTTCGAGGGGCTGCTGGTCATGGCCCAGCGCCGTTGGGGTGATGCCAGCGGCCTGCCCGCGGAGGCGGTGAAGGCGGCTTGAAGCCGCCTTGAACCACCTGACAACGCCTGAGGCCACTTTTCATCGTGCAGCGCAGCATCGCTGCCGCACGATTGCGCGCGTAACAGTTGATGACGGGAAGGCGGCGCCCCTGGGTGTCGCATGCTATGCCTTTGGCGGGGGATGCGGCGACAGTGGATAATCCGCGGCAATGTCTTCCACCAATCACCTCATGGAACCGATTGCCGCTGTCGAAGCCCCGATCAAGGGGCGGCTGGGCGAACGCCTCCTTTCCGCCGGCAAGCTGAACGAGCGCGATCTGCAAAACGCCCTGCAGGCGCAGCAGGAGTTGGGCGGCTACCTGGGCCAGGTGCTGGTACAGCTGGGTGTGGTGGCGGAAACCGACGTGGCCCAGGCGCTGGCCGAGCAGCTGCAGATGCGCTGGCTGCGTGCGGAAGAGTTTCCCGACCTGCTGCCCGACGTGCCGGGCCTGCTGGCCAGCTTTCTGGATGCGCAGTGCGTCTGCCCCATTTCACTGCAGGACGGCGTGCTCGAAGTGGCCATGTCCGTGCCTCAGGACCCCTTCATCACCAAGGCGCTGCGCCTGGCCACGGGGCTGCAGATCAAGCCCGTGCTGGCGCTGGAGGCCGACATCCGCAAGGCACTGTCCGAAGCAGGCCAGGAACCCGAAGGGGAAGAAGGCCAGGACTGGGAATCGGACGCCACGGGTGGCGACTTCGTCGAACATCTGAAGGACCTGGCCAGCGAGGCGCCCGTCATCCGCCTGGTCACAGGCATCATTTCCCGCGCCATCGAGCTGCACGCCTCCGACATCCACCTCGAGCCCTTTGAAGCCGGCCTGCAGGTGCGCTACCGCATGGACGGCGTGATCCACGCGGCCGAACTCGTGCCGCCCCGGCTGAGCGCGGCCGTCGGCTCGCGCGTCAAGCTGCTGGCCCATCTGGACATTGCCGAGCGCCGCCTGCCGCAGGACGGCCGCATCAAGACCCGCGCCAAGGGCCGCGAACTGGACCTGCGCGTCTCCACCGCGCCCACGGTGCATGGCGAGAGCATCGTCATGCGGGTGCTGGACCGCGCCAGCGTGAGGCTGCGCCTGGAAAGCATGGGCTTCGAGGCGGACACGCTCGAGAAATTCAACACGCTGCTGGCCAAGCCGCACGGCATTGTGCTGGTCACGGGCCCCACGGGCTCTGGCAAGACCACCACGCTGTATGCAGCCCTGTCCAAGATCGACGCGGTTTCCAACAAGATCATCACCGTCGAGGACCCGGTCGAATACCAGCTCGACGGCATCAACCAGATCCAGGTCCATCCCCAGATCGACCTGACCTTCGCCAACGCCCTGCGCTCCATCCTGCGCCAGGACCCGGACATCATCATGATCGGCGAAATGCGTGACGGAGAAACCGCGCAGATCGCCGTGCAGTCCGCCCTGACAGGTCACCTGGTGCTGTCCACGCTGCACACCAACACCGCCGCAGGCGCAGTCACCCGCATGCGCGACATGGGGGTGGAGAGCTACCTGATCACCTCCTCGGTCAACGGCGTGCTGGCCCAGCGGCTGGTGCGCACGCTGTGCTCGCGCTGCAAGCAGCCCGACACACTGCCGACGGCCGCCATCGAGGGCAGCGGCCTCAAGCGCTTTCTGCGCGAGGGCTCGCCCATCTACCGCGCCGTCGGCTGCGAGCACTGCCGCGGCACGGGCTACAAGGGGCGTACCGGCATCCACGAACTCATGGTCATCGACGAGCCGCTGCGCCGCGCCATCATCGAAGGCCAGGATGCCAACGCCCTGCATGCCATGGCCGCCAAGAGCGGCATGCTGAGCCTCTATGACGACGGCCTGCGCAAGGTGGCTTCGGGCGTCACCACGCTCGACGAAGTGCTGCGCGTGACCCAGGACCAGAGCGATGCCTGATTACAGCTGGGAGGCCGTGGACAGCCGCGGTCAGATGGTCAAGGGCACTTTTTCCGCTGCGGCCGTGGCCGAGGTGGTGGTGCACCTGCGCAAGAGCCGCCTGTCGCCCATCAAGGTCGAGGAAGCCGCAAGCCTGGGCAATGTGCCGCTGGCGGCGCGTGCGCTCAAGAAGGGCCGCATCAAGGCCGACGACATCCAGGGCATGACCACCGAACTGGCCATCATGATGCGTGCCGGCCTGTCGCTGGACAATGCGCTCAAGGTCCTGGTGGAGATGAGCCACAAGGTGCAGATGCAGGCCATGCTCCAGTCCGTGCTCGACAGCGTCAAGGCCGGCATGCCGCTGAGCCAGGCGCTGGGCAAGCACCATGACCTGTTCGGCGACTTCTATATCAACATGGTGCGCTCGGGCGAGGCCAGCGGCCAGATGTCGGGCGTGCTCAACCGGCTGGTGGAACACATGGCGCGCCAGCGTGCCCTGCGCGACAGCGTGGTCTCGGCCACCATCTATCCGGCCATCCTGCTGGGCGTGGCCGTGCTGTCCCTGGTGGCCATGCTGGGCTTCGTGGTCCCGCAGTTCGAGCAGCTCTTCAACGACATGGGCGACGCGCTGCCCCTTCCCACGCAGTTCGTGATGGGGTTGGGCCATGCGTTTCGCAGCTACGGCTGGGCGGTGTTCATCGTGCTGGGAGCGCTGGGCTGGGCCTTTTCCCGCTGGGCCAAGAGCCCCAAGGGCCGCCAGACCTGGCAATCGTGGCTGCTGGGCCTGCCGGGCCTGGGTGGCGTGGTGCGCAAGTACCAGCTCACCTTGTTCAGCCGATCGCTGGGCACGCTGCTGGGCAACGGCGTCACGCTGCTGACCGCACTGCGCATTGCCAGCGACACGGTCTCCAACGTCGCCATCCGCGAGCGCCTGGAAAAAATGGGTCCCATGGTCAAGGAAGGCCATCGCATGGCCCATGCTGCCCAGAAAACCGGAGAATTCGAGCCCCTGGCCCTGAATCTGGTGCGGGTGGGCGAGGAAACCGGCCGCCTGGGCGACATGATGCTGGAGCTGTCCAACATATTGAACCGCGAGGTCGAAAACGCGATCAAACGCCTCCTGACCATGCTGGAGCCGGCGCTGATCCTGGTCCTCGGTATCCTTATCGCCTCCATCATCGTGTCGATCCTGCTCGGAATCCTGTCCGTCAACGATCTGGCCGTCTGATGAATCTGAATTGTCTGAAAGGTATGTAGAAGATGATGCGCATGCAAAAGCAACTGTCCTCCCGCGCCCGCAAGCGTGGCTTCACGCTGATCGAACTGTTGGTCGTGCTGGCCATCCTGACCCTGCTGGCCGGCCTGGTCGGCCCCAAGGTGCTGAACCAGTTGGGCGGAGCCAAGACCAAGACGGCCGGCGTGCAGATTGCCGACATCGAAAAGGCGCTGGAGCTGTACAAGCTCGACGTGGGCCGCTATCCCACCTCGCAGCAAGGCCTGGACGCGCTGGTCAAGCAGCCCGCTGGCGTCGCCGGCTGGGCAGGCCCTTACCTGAAGGGTGGCGTGCCGAATGATCCCTGGAACAATCCTTACCGCTACACCTATCCGGCTGCCAATGGCGACCTCGAGATCCTCTCGCTGGGCTCCGATGGCACACCCGGCGGAGAAGGTGAAGCTTCCGATATCCGCAACACCAGGTAAGTTGCTGGTCTGACGCCTCAGTGCAACGCTGCCTCCGTGCCGGGAATGAGTCTTGAAGCGCGCCCATGGTTTCACGCTGATCGAGTTGCTGGTGGTCTTCGGCATCCTTGCCGCGATCATCGGCATCGTGCCGCCTGCCATGGGCAAGCTGCGGGATGCCGTGGCCTACCGGCAGACGGTGCAGGACGTGACGGCCCTGCTGCGCAAGGCGCGCCAGCAGGCGACGCTGCAGGGCATGCCCGTGGCGTTCGCCTTCAACACGGCGAGCCAGCAATACGGTATTGCCGGGCAGGGTTCTGCCAAGGTTCCCGACGGCCTGAAGGTGCAGCTTGTCACGGCGGCTGGTGCCGCACTTGCCGACGGCAGTCAGACCATTGTTTTCCTGCCCGAGGGAGGCGCGACGGGTGGCAGCATCTCGTTGATACGGGGTGAAAGCGGTGGTGGCGTGCGCTTGCGGGTGGACTGGCTGTCCGGCCAGGTCACCAAAGAAACACTGTGATGCCGCAACGCTCTGGCTCCCGCGCTGCGGTGCGGGGTATGACCCTGCTGGAACTGCTGGTCGCCCTGACCATCATGGCCATATCGGTCGCTTTGATCTATCGCGCCGTTGGTGGTTCTGCGCGTGGCGTGGCCAAGCTGGAGCAGACCCAGGGCGTGGCCATGTTGGCCGAATCGCTGATGGACGCTTTCCCCATGGTCGATCCTGGCGGAAACCAAGCCTCCGGGCAGGATGGCGCCTATGCCTGGCAGGTCATTTCAGCCCCATTTTCGGCAGGTGATTTGCCGGAAACGGCGGCTCCTTTGCACGCCTTGCGCATCACCATACTCTCTGAGGGGCGCAGCTGGGTGTTCGAGACACTTCGTCCCCAGCGGCCGCTGCAACCTGGCGAGGTGACAAGGTGATGAGGATGTTTAGGGCACCTCGCGCCCGCGCGCAAGGTTTTACGCTGGTAGAGCTTCTCGTGGCCATGGTGCTGCTGTCCATGCTTACCCTGGGATTGGCCTCGGTCATGTCAACAGTCTCGCAGACGCAGGAACGTGTGGATGCCCGGCTTGACCGCATGGACCATCAGCGGGTGTCGATCGGGTTCTTGCGCTCTGTGCTGGGGCAGATTTCCGCTGCCCAGAGGCAGACCGGTATGCGAAAGCAGGGAGAGAGCGAGTATTTCTTTGAAGGCGGGCCCAAGGGAATGCAGTGGCTGGGAATCATGCCGGCCCGGTTTGGCATGGGTGGGCGAACCCATTTCCAGTTGGCCTTGGACGGTGACGCTTTGGTGCTGCGCTTCGCTCCCTGGAAGGGGGTGGACGTCGCTCCTGACTGGGGGCAGGGCCAATCCTATGTTCTGGAGCGGGCCGTCACGGCCTTCGTGCTGAGCTACCAGAACGCGAAATCGGGCGTTGCGCAATGGCAGCCGCAGTGGGTTGATGACAAGGAGCTGCCTTCTGCGGTTCAGATTCAGTTGCAATCGGCCGGCGGTGCCTGGCCCTTGATGGCGATTGCTTTCTACACTCCTCCTGCCACGAACCGAAGCTCTGGCAGCGGTGGCGCCGTATTCGGCGGGAGTCGCCGATGAGCCGGCAACTGGCAGGAAAGATGCACGCAAGCCGGGGCATGGCGTTGGTGCTTGTGCTGTGGATTGTTGCAGCACTTTCCATTTTTGCCACCAGTCTGGGAAAAGTGGTTCGCCAGGAGGCGTCGGTGGTGGGTGTCACGCGCAACTTGTCCGTCGGACGAGCCCAGGGAGAAGCAGCCATCTATCAGGTTTTGCAGCAGATTGCACTCAAGCCCCAGGAATTCAGCGAACGTAGGGTGGAGCAGGTTCCATGGGGGGGACAGATAATAGAGGTCGAAATCCTGCCATGGAGTGGCCTGGTCAATATCAATGCGGCTTCGCCGGAATTGCTGGGCTCACTGTTCACACGCATGGGCTTGGGGCAGGGCGCGGCGCTTGCGCAAGCCTTGGTCGAGTTCCGCCAGGCAGGAAAAGGGGTGGTCAATAGCGTGGCGTGGGAGGCGCCCGAAGATCTGCTGCAGATTCCCGGGGTGACCTATGGCATCTACGCACAGATTCGACCTTTCATCGTTGCAGATACCGATGGGCGCACTGGCATCAACCCCAAGGCGGCACCTGCTGCTCTTTTGGCCGCGCTGGACGGCGCCGGCGGTGCAGCCTTTCAGGAGAGTCTTTCCAGTCCCCGCTATCGTCTGACCGCACGGGTGGTGTTCGATGGTGGATCGGTCATGGTGGTGCGGGATGCCGATGTCATCGGCGGTGGCAGTCGGGGCTCGTTGCCCTGGACGTTGCTTTCGGCCACGCAGTCCTGGGTGGGTCGTATATAGCGAGGCTTTGGGCATTTCCTTGGGGTAGGCGCTGCCAGGTGCCTGTTTCAATGGTGCTGCAGGAGCAAGAAGGAAGAAAGAATTGAAAGCAATGTTGTTCAACGGATGCGGCGTTTTATGGGACTGATGACATCCGATGCCAAGCTGTTTGGGCTGGATCTGCGCGAACTGACTGCGGAGCTGCACGATGCGTTCCACAAGCTGGTGCGCCTGCCCTGGCTGCGCAGAGCCATGCCCTTTACCCTTGTGAAGGTGGCTGGCGATGCAGCAACCATCGCTGGCGCCAGAGCCCAGGGTATGCACATCGAATGGACCGATTTGTCCAGCGATGTGCTCGAGCGCGTCACTCATACCGCAGTTCTGCTGGATTCCGAGCAGGTGTTGCAGCGTTCTCTGACGCTGCCTCCGATGGCACCGGCAGCCCTGCGCAGCGCCATTGAACTCGACGTGCAGACCATGACGCCATTTGCGCCCCAGGACACGCTCTGGTCATATGTCCAGCATCCTCTGGCGAAAGCTCAGGGTCGGCAGCGGGTCGAGGTGGTGATCGCATCGCGAAATCAGGCGGAGCAGGCGCTGCGACTGCAGTCAGCAAGGTTGCCTGGAGATGGCCATCCTGAAGTCTGGGCTCCTGCCGGCGCGGAACTGGTTGTCTTGCCGGGCTTTGGCGAGCCTGCGCGCCTGCGCAGCGAAGCCAAGCGACGCAACTGGATCTTGATGGGCCTGGGCATCGTGCTGGCATTGGGCGTGGCATTGGCTGTTACTCCATCACTGCAACTGAGGATGAGGGCCATCGATGCCAGTCAGCAGTTGGCCGCATTGACAAAGACATCGGCCGAGGTCATGGCCCAGCGCCAGGCGCTGGTCGAAGGTGGGGCGAATCTTGGCAAGCTGCAGGAGCGACTGCAGCAACAACTGAACCATCTGCAGGTGCTGGCCGTGTTGACCAAGGTGCTGCCCGATGATTCAGCGGCCCAGCGCGTAGTGCTCCGAGGAACCAAGTTGACGGTCCAAGGCCTGACCAGCAACGCATCCAATGTCGTGGCCTTGCTGGCCAAGACTCCTGGGTTCCTGGATGTGCGTCTGCCCACGGCGGTGACGCGTGCACCAGGATCGGGCAAGGAGAATTTTGTGCTTGAAGCCAACATTGATCCCAATGTGCTGGGCCTGCTGGCCAAGGCTGCAGAGGAAAAACCGTCTGTTGAGGGCGATGCGGATCCCAAGGAGGCGCAATGACCGCCGGTTCGCAGAAACTCACGCCTCGCCAGTGGTTGCTGCTGGGAGGACTCGGCTTGATTCTGATTGTGCCGCTGGCCGCCTTGGGCTCCTGGGTTTACTCCAAGCATGTATGGGCCCAGGAGCAAGTGGAGACCCTGGAGCCCCGCTACGCAAGACTTGCCGGTATTCAGGAGCAGGCGCAGGAAATCCAGGAGGCGCTGGAGCAGATAGAGACCGTGAAGGCGCTGCACATCTATCCAGCAGAGCAAGACAGCACGCAAACGGGCAATGCGGTGCAGCAGCGACTGCGGGCGCTTCTCGACAAGGCGGGCCTTTCTGTGGTGAGCAGCCAGGTACGGCCCTCCTCGGAGTCGGAAGACCAGAGTCAGAGCCTGGGTCCGTATGAGCGCATAGCAGTTTCCATGACGGCGGAAGGTGGATGGCCTGCAATCCAGCTGGCCTTGCTGTCCCTGCGGGACGTCTCCCCCACCGTGTGGCTGGATGACTTGCAGCTAAATCTGCTGGGCAATCTTGAAAGCAACAATCCCAAGGTGGCGCCAAAGCTCAGCGCGCAATTCACTTTCAGCATTCTGCGGAGCAAGCCGTGAACCAGCGCATTCTTTGGACCACGGGACTGGCTCTGCCTGCGGCGTTGCTGGGGGGAGCGCTGACCTGGGCATGGCTGACGCCTGAGTTGCAACTGAAAAACATTGCGTGGATACCGCCGCAGCCCCTGAAGGCGGACATCAAGGCGCTCGTTCCTCCTGCAAACGTACCTGAAGACCAGAGCAAGCGCGACGACCAGCAATTGCTGGAAATGCAGGAGCGGCCGCTCTTCGCCATCAGCCGCAAACCACCACCACCTCCGCCACCGCCAGCTCCAGAGAAAAAAGCGCAACAAGAAGTGCCTGATATCTGGCAACAGGCCCGCGTCACTGGAATTTTTGAAGGGCAGGTCAGCGGAATCATTTTCTCGCTGGACGGCAAGGAGCGGCGTTTGCTGCTCAACCAGAATTTTGCTGGCTGGAAGTTGCAAAGCCTGCAGGGCCGCAATGTCGTTCTGGAAAGCAACGGACAGACGCGTACGTTGCAACTGGTGAAGGCTGCTGTGGACAAAGGACCTAACATCCCTGCCGGCATGAGGATGCCACCCGTGCTGCGGGTCCCCGTTCAGGCCCAGGAGCCTGAGGGCGCCTCCGATACCTCAGCCAAGCCCGAGGAGCCGCAAGCCGTCTTTGGCGGAACCAGTGTGCCCGCCAAAAAATGAGAAAGACTGGTCAAGAAACCATGAAATTGCATAACCGTCCCATCCGTACCGCAATGGCGTTGGCAGTCTGTCAAATGCTGCTGGCATGCGCCCAGCCCGCCAAGAATAATTTCGTCAGCCACTTCGGAGCGGACGCCTCGCAGAGCTATGTTTTCAACGAGGAAGCTCCTCCCAAGGACAACTCTGTCAAAGAGGACAAGGCGGAGCCGCGTATCCTGACAGGTACTGGAAAACTGCTGGGAGAGGCCAAGCCGGTGCCAGCAGTGAAAGAAGCCTCGGTCAAGCTGAGCTTCGAGGATGCCCCCCTTTCGCAGGTCGTACGCACCGTGCTGGGCGACATCCTTGGTTTGGACTACGTACTGCATCCGCCCATCGGTGGCACAGTGACTCTTAGCACGCAGAAGAACATTCCGGGTGACCAGGCCCTCTATCTGTTGGAGACTGCCTTGCAGGCCAATGGCTTGGCCATGGTCCGTGATGCCAGGGGCACCTATCACGTGGGACGGGCCGACGTGCTCAAGAGCCTGGGTGCATCGGTGCGGCAGGCTTCCCAGTCCACTGCGCTGGCTCCTGGTTTTGGAGTCATCGTTATTTCTCTGAACTATATCGGGGCCAACGAAATGGCCGCCATCCTGCGGCCCATGGTGCCGGCCGATGCCATATTGCGCGTGGATGCGGTGCGCAACGTTCTGGTGATGTCCGGTTCGCGTGCCCAGGCCGAAGGCTGGCTGGAAATGGTGCGCACCTTCGACGTGAACTTGCTGGAAGGCATGTCGGTCGGGGTATTCCCGCTCAAGTATGTATCCATTCAGGAAGTCAGCACGGCGCTGCAGTTGATGAGCGGCGGCGGTGGGGCGGCGGCTCAACCGGGAGCTTCCGTGCCAGGGGCCGCATCCGCGGGCAGGCCTGCTGCCGCGGGCGCTGCGCCTGCAGCAGCGGCTCTGGGGGAGGGGAACCCCTTGTTCGGAGCATTGCGCATCATGCCGATCGAACGGCTCAACAGCATTCTGGTCATCACGCCGCGCGCTGCGTATCTGGATGAGGCACGCCGCTGGATTGCCAAGCTTGATCAGCCTGGATCGGGCGGTGCGCTACCGCAACTGAACATCTATCGCGTGCAAAACGGGAACGCCAGGCATCTTGCAAGCGTGTTGTCCGGCATTTTTGGTGGAACAGGTAGTGGCACCACGGCCAATAGCGGCGTCGCTCCTGGCCTGGGCACCTCCACCATGGGGACAAGCGGGTTCGGGAGCAGCAACACTTTCGGCAGCACCAGTGGCTTCGGCAATACCAGCGGTTTTGGCAACAGTGGCTTTGGCAGCAGCGGTAGTTTCGGCAACAGTGGTTTCGGCAACAGCGGTTCCGGCACGCGCTTTGGCAGCACCGCCTTCGGGCAGTCCGGGACGATGGGCCAGACTGGTGGTGTGCAAGGTGCATCTCCTGTGGCGGCCAGTATCGGCAGCATCCGCGTCATGGCCGACGAGCTCAACAACTCCGTGCTGGTCTGGGGTACATCTGCGGAGTTCGAGCGTATCGAGGCTGCTTTGAAGAAGCTTGATCTGCCACCGACCCAGGTGTTGATCGAGGCTAGCATCGTGGAAGTGACGCTCAACGACACTCTGCGGTATGGCCTGCAATGGGCATTCAGTGGTGATGTGGGCAACAAGGGCTATACAGGCAATGGCGGGCTTTTGGGGGCCGGAGGCACGGACGCCCCGCCCGGGGCTTCCTCTCTGACCGACAGTGGAGGGTTAGGGGGAATTAAGCTCGGTCAAGGCTTCAACTACACGCTCAAAAACTCTTTGGGAAACATCAAGGCTGTTCTGACCGCCCTGGCGGGCAAGACTCAGGTCAAGGTGGTGGCGAGCCCTACACTGATGGTGCTGGACAACCATCAGGCTGCAATCTCTGTCGGCACACAGCAACCCTACCAATCTGGAACCACGGTGGTTGGCACGTCGGGAACTCCGATCAACAACTATGCATACAAGGACACGGGTGTGAACCTGCAGGTCACTCCGTCGGTTAATGCTGGCAATCTGGTCACCATGACAGTCAACCAATCCGTGACCGATGTTGGAAGCAAGGATGAGGTGACCAGCCAACGCTCTTTCCTGCAGCGCCAGATATCGAGCCGAGTGGCTGTTCGCTCGGGCGAATCCATTGTCATGGGGGGGTTGATACAGGAAAACTCAAGTTCTGGGCGCTCCGGAATTCCCTATCTGTATGACTTGCCGGTCGTGGGCAATCTGTTCGGTACTACCAACAACTCGGGCGCTCGCACTGAGTTGATAGTGATCATCACGCCACGCGTGGTGCGTACCGATATCGATGTGCGTGAGGTCAGCGATGATCTGCGGGAGAAGATGCGCTCCCTGACGCCCATGCTGAAGACGCCAGCATCAGCGCCTGCTCCTTTTGATGAAGGCGGCAAGGCCTCCGTGGAAATCGGTCCCCTCACGCCCGAGCGGCGTTAAGGCACGCATAGGCCGGAACATTCGGCCTTAAAGTTGTTCCAACGTTTTTTTGGAGTTCAAATACATATGAGCAAGTCGACAAAGCATGCTGTGCCTTCGCGCCCGCACTGGCTGACGTGGGGCCTCGGCCTGGCCTGTGCTGCCGTCTTGGCAGGCTGCGCCTCCATGGGCAGCACGACGCCTGAAGAAGCCGTGACCCAGCGGTCAAACGCTTTCTGGAAGGCACGCATGGCCGGCGACGTGCCAAAGGCGTACGCGTTCACGTCGCCTGGTTACCGTGCCGTGAATGATCAGGAAAGGTATCGCCTTGACCATGGCGTCATTCCTGCGCTCAAGGGCGGCGAGATCACATCGGTGACATGCGAGCAGGAACGCTGCGAGGTGCGCAAAGACTTCACCACATCCACCCCGATGATGCGAGGTGCTCGCATCCCGATCTCCATCGGAGAGGTGTGGATCAAGGAGGATGGACAGTGGTGGCTGTTCGTTCAATAGTAGCTCTGGCAAGCCACGTCTGATGGTGGCTTGACGTTCAGTATTTCGCGTGTCGGCATCGTTCGGCGCTGCGGAAGATCGGGCGGGATAGGCGAAGCAGGCAATGTTTGTGATAATGCGCCGTCCCTGACCCGGTGCTCGCCAGGGAAGTGTTGTTTTTTTTCAAAACAACGCTTCGGCGCCTCCAGAAAGCGGTATGGGGGCACGATTGGCTGTGCTACGATTCCCTGGCGATCAATCGTGGTGGTTGCAACTACCTTATCTTTTTACTGGAGATAGTTCTTATGAAGAAAAATGTTCTGGCCCTGAGCATTGCTGCCATGGTTGGTGGCCTGGGCTTTGCAGGCGCTGCTGCTGCTGCTCCTACGTTCGCTGTGAACGAGAGCGGCACGGGCCACATTCTGCTGGCTCCTTACTACAACGCCCAGAATGGCAACATGTCCGTGTTCCACCTGACCAACACCGACACCGTCGGCAAGGCTGTCAAGGTGCGTTTCCGCGGCGCTTCCAACTCCGACGACGTGCTTGACTTCCAAGTCTTCATGTCGCCTGGCGACGTCTGGACTGCTGCAGTGACTGCAGACGCTAGCGGCCTGGCCCAGCTGGTGACTTCTGACAACACCTGCACGCTGCCCCGCATCGCTGCTGGCACGCCCGTCAAGTTCGTGACTGACCGTCTGTCCAAGAAGGACTGGACTGCTGCCGACAAGGCCGCTCAGACCCGCGAAGGTTACGTCGAAGTGCTGGCTATGGCCAACATCAAGACCGACAGCGAACTGTACAAGGCCATCAAGCACGTGGACGGCAAGGCTCCTTGCACTTCCACCGCCCTGAATGCAACCCTGAACTACACCCCCGGCACGGACAACGCTAACATCGGCGCTCCTACTGGTGGTCTGACGGGTGCTTGGTACGTGATGAACGTCGCTCAAACCACGACGTTCTCCGGCTCCATGGCTGCTATCGTTGCAACGGGTGACGCTCCTGTGAACGTCTTCTCGCCGCAAAAGACCGGTACCGCAGCTCTGAAGACTTCGGATCCGCTGATGGTTGGCAACGTGATCACGGCTCAGCACTATGACGTGCCTGACCTGTCCACGCCTTACACCGTTGCAGCTCCTGCTACTCAGGCTGATGCCGATGCACAGGCCAAGGCTCTGACTGATGCAATCGCTCGTACCTCGGTGATCAACCAGTACGCGACCGATAGCACCATCTCGGCCAAGACCGACTGGGTGTTCTCGATGCCTACACGCCGCTACTCCGTGGCTGCCAACTATGCTGCTGGTACGGCGCAAGCTGCTTCCAACAATCTGGGTTGGGACGTGAAGGCTCCTGGTGCTTCGTTCGGTGGTGGTAACGATGCCGGTACTTCGTACCGTCTGTTCAACACGGCTGTGTCGGACAACATCTTCACCGCTAGCTCCAGCAACACCACGGTCAACACTGCTGGTCAGATCTGCGTGGAAGCTTCGGGCCAAACCTTCTATGATCGCGAAGAGCGTTTCCAAGAAGACGGCGCAGTGTTCTCGCCTGGCCAGATCACCAAGACGCAGCTGTGCGGTGAAGTGAACGTTCTGGGCTTCTCGACCGACAACTCGGCTCTGGCCGCATCGGTTGCTCGCCAGTCCGTGGCTGCTCCTTACATGAACGGCTGGGGTCAAGTGAACTTCTCCGCTCCCACTCCGGTGCTGGGCGCTGCGTTCATCAAGCTGACCAACCCCGAAGCTGCTCCTGGCACTTCCGGCACGTACGGCATCACATGGCCCCACGCTTACAGCGGTTCCGCTCAGTAATCGGGCACTTTCACGCGCAAGTGTGATCCAAGAAAAGGCGGGAGGAAACTCCCGCCTTTTTTGCTTTTATCGATGTATAGGACTTATGACTGTTTCCATCCAACGTATGAGTGCCGTTTCCCTGGTGCTGGCTGTGTCTTTGTTGGGCTCAGGCGTACAGGCGGCGGACAAGAGTGCAAAAGCAACTCAGCCGGCCGCTCAGCCTTCGGCCGAGCCCGCCGCGTCTGCTGCGCTCGTCGAAGGCAAGGGGCTTGCCATCACTGGGTTTGACATACAAGCCGATGCCCAGCGCATTCCACCCGAAGTGCGTAACTCCATCCTTGTCCGCCCTACGAATGTGCAAAGAATGGCGTCCGACCTCTTTGTTTTTCGTAGCATGGCGCAGATGGCTCACGAGCAGGGCCTGGATCGTGATCCCAAGGTGAAGGCGGCGATGCAGGTGGCACGCGACCGTGCGCTGGCCGAGGCCTGGATGGCGGCGTTGGATGAAAAGAACCGGCCTGATGCCGCATCTGCGGAGAAGCAGGCGCGCAGTCTCTACCTGGCTAAGCCTGAGCGTTTCAAAGTGGATGAAAGTGTCCATGTCCGGCATATCTTGATTGGCGGCAAGGATGCTGATGCGCGGGCAGCGGCAGACAAGCTGCTGGAAGAGCTCAAGGGTGGCGCCGATTTTGCGACCTTGGCCAAGGAACGCTCCAGTGACAAGGGAAGCGGGGCGCGAGGTGGCGACCTGGGCTTCTTCGAACGAGGCCGCATGGTGCCTGAGTTCGAGAAGGCGGCTTTTGCGTTGAAGCAGCCCGGTGAACTCAGTGGCGTGGTGGAATCGCAGTTCGGCTTCCATGTTATCCAGTTGGTGGAACTTCGCCCTGCGGGCACCAAGCCCTTTGAGGAAGTGCGAGACGAGTTGGTCAAGGAAATCCAGGCATCGGCGACGCAGAATGCACGATCTGTGGCTGCGGAGAAAATTCGCAAGGATGCGAAGACCAATGACGCGGCTGTAGAAGCCTTTGTGTCCGGGAACACCTCGAAGCCTTGATCGAGGATTGTCCGGCCTGAGAGCTTTGGCTCCTATACAGCCTGCCGCACGGATGCTTGATGCATCTTCTGCGGCGGGCACAGGACTTCTGTTGCAAGCATTTGCAAGCTTTTCCTTGATTGGCTGGCGCGTTGCGCCCCGATGCGCGAGAATGCCAGGTTTGGCATGAACTGAAGTGCTGCTGCCGAGGTGAAGCTGCGGCACTTTTGCATACGACGCATGTACTCTTTGTTTGGCGAATGCCACGCGCTCTGGCAGGCCCGCAGCCTGTTGTGGGTGATGACCCGGCGTGAAGTGGCAGCTCGCCATGCTGGCACGGCCGCTGGCGTGCTTTGGCCCTACCTGCAGCCATTGCTGACCGTGGCGGCCTACTACCTCGTGTTCGACGTGGTGTTTTCGATGCGCCTTGGCGACAACGCTCCCACGCATGCCGTGGGCGCGTTTCTTGTTGTGGGCGCCTTGCCGTGGATGGCGTTTTGCGATGCTACGGCACGTGGCATGAACAGTCTGGTCGAGGCGGGTGGCATTCTGCAAAAGAACCCTTTGCCGCCGGTGCTGTTTCCCATGCGGGCGGTACTGGCCAGCAGTGTGATCTTCGGACCCTTGCTGTTGCTGGTGGCGTTGGCTTATCTGCCCCAGCACGGCTTGACCTGGTCGCTTGTGGCACTCATCCCCCTGTTGCTGGGTCAGCTGCTGCTGTGCGCCCTGCTGGCTTATGCGCTGGCTATTTTGACGGCGGCACTGCGCGATGTGGGGCAGCTTGTGACCTTCTTTCTGTCTGTCGGTATCTATCTCTCGCCCATTCTTTTTCCGCTGGCCTTGTTCCCTGAGCGCTGGCGCTGGGTGCTATGGGCCAATCCCATGACGGCGTTGGTTCTTGGCTACCAGAATGTGCTGCTGCAGGGGCTGTGGCCTCAAATGGCGGTCTGGGCGGCTTTGGGCCTCTGGATTCTGGTTTTGGCGGTGCTGCTCAATGGCTTGGTGCGACGCAGCCGTGATCAACTGGTGGACTGGCTATGAACGCCAAGCATGTCGAATTGCCTGATGACCTGGTACTGCGTGTGCGCAATCTGGGTAAGGAATACAAACTTTATCCCTCGCCGCGAGCGCGCTTCAAAGCCCTGCTGACCGGGGTTGCCACGCACCGAAGCCATTGGGCATTGCGGGATGTGTCATTCGAATTGCGCCGCGGCCAGTGCATTGGTGTGATTGGCGACAACGGCGCAGGCAAGAGCTCGCTGCTCAAGCTGCTGGCTGGCACGTTGCAGCCCAGTTGCGGGCAAATAGAGCGTGTGGGTCGGGTCACGGCCATTCTGGAGTTGGGAGCGGGATTTCACCCTGATTTCAGCGGGCGCGACAATCTGTATTTCGGTGGCAGCCTGATTGGTATCTCCCCTGAGCGCATGCGTGAGCTGGAGCCCGAAATCGCAGTCTTTGCGGAGTTGGGCGAAGCACTGGAGCGGCCGGTCAAGACCTACTCTTCGGGGATGGCTGTGCGCCTAGCTTTTGCACTGGTGACGGCCGTGCAGCCCGATGTGCTGATCATTGACGAGGCGCTCGCTGTAGGCGACCAGCATTTCCAGAAGAAGTGCATTGAGCGCATCATGGCCTTCCGCAACAGCGGCTGCACCATCCTGTTTTGTTCCCATAGCCCTTATCACATCCGACATCTTTGCGATGCAGCCCTGTGGCTGCGCGGCGGGCATGTGGCGCAGTTTGGTGCGACCGAGCCAGTGCTGGCCGCCTACGATGCACATACCCGCGAGCGCCAGGAGCGCGAGCAAAGGGCTTTGTGCGGCGAGATGCTGCCTGCTGAAGGAGAGCCCGCTGTGTCAGCGCCAGCTGCGGATGAAGCGCCTCCCGCGCCGGTCGCTGCCGTGGACAGCGGCACAGCCTGCATCCTGTCCGTCGATGTCAAGGATCTGGCTGAACCTGTGGGTGACCAGCCAGGGTTGCTGCAGAGCCAGGACCTGGTTGTGACCATTACTGCGAGAGGACGTGGCAACGAGCGGCCGCACATCGGCTTCATGATCGAGCAGTCCAAGGGCGTGGGCATCACTTCGCTGGCAACACATGAGGATGGTGCAGCACCGCGGCAATTGCCAGACGGAAGCTGGCAGACTGTGCTGACCTTTCCCGAGTTGCCTCTGCACAGCGGAGACTATGTGATCAGCGCCTTTCTGTTCGATGAAACCGGGCTGGCCGTCTATGACGAATGGTTCCAGTTCCTGCACCTGCGCTTTATTTTCCCCAAGCCCCTGCCTGGACTGGTGCGCCTGCCTCACCACTGGAGCTGAGCGGCTCCGCCACGCCCGCGCAAGCGGCTCGGCTGTCTCCCTATTCCATACCCCATGACATCTGACAATTCTTCTACTCCCATCAGCGATGGGCAGCGTTTGCTGAATGAAGCCCTGCAATTGCTGGCAAGCGGCGACCGGGCTGGTGCGGCACAGGTCCTGGCTCGTGCCCGCGAAATGGACGACAGCCTGTTGGAGGCGCATTCCCTGATCGAGGCAAATGGTCTGGTGGGCTCGTTTTCCAACATGACGGGACTCGATTGCCGGATTTCTGCGCAGGACGATATCTTCGGCTTCTTCCGTGGCCACCCTTCCAGCGTCAATCCCCTGCGCGACTACTTCGCCGACGGTTGGCGCACGCTGTCGGAACTGATGCTGCTGCTGGAAGCCGTGGACAAGCCTTTGCTGCGCACAGCCAGCGTCCTGGAGTTCGCGAGTGGTCACGGCCGCTTTACGCGACACCTGGTCAAGGCGCTGGGGGCGGAACGGGTCACGGTCTCGGACATCGTGGTCGATGCTGTGGATTTTTCGCAGCAGACCTTCGGCGTGAAGGGCTTTGCGTCGGCCAGCCTGCCGGAGCAGGTACGCTGGCCGCAGCAGTACGAACTGGTGTTCGTGCTCTCGCTGTTCAGCCATCTGCCGCGCTCGACCTGGACGCGCTGGCTGCAGGTGTTGCGCGATGCGGTGGCTCCTGGCGGGTTGCTGGTTTTCAGCACGCACGGCATGAAGGCTGCGGATTTCGACAGCGTGAAGCTGGATGACGAGGGATTTTTCTTTGCCCCGTCCAGCGAGTCGAATGCCATCGATGCCAATGAGTATGGAACGGCGTTCACTTCCGAGCAATTCGTCCTGGACCGTATTGCCGAGACCTGGGGCACCGATGCGCTGCGCCATCGATCACTTGTGCATTTCTGGAACCACCAGGATGCCTATGTGCTTCAGCGGCTGTGAGCGTGTTGACAGGGTTGTAGACAGAATAGAGAGGACGATTGCATGAGTTGGATGCTGCGTTTGCAGGAACGGCTGTTGGGCCTGGCGCCATGGGACGCCGGCAAGATCACCGATGAGTGGTTTCGTGCGCATTTCAACTATGCAGCGGATCTGGCCCATGACTGGCTCGGACAGTCATTGGATTTGTCCAAGGCCAGGTTGCTGAATTTCGGTTGCGGCGATGGCATCACCGATCTGGCTTTGGTGCTGCGCCATGGCGCAACCTCCATCCATGGCATCGATATCCGTCAGGAATACGCCAAGCTGCCCCGCATTGCACGCGAGCAGTTGGGCATGTCGCGCATTCCCGCTGCGCTGAGCTTCGAGACCATCGTGCCGAATTCGCCATTGGCCGGCCGGCATGCGAACTATGACGGATTGCTCAGCTGGTCCACCTTCGAGCATGTGCAGCGCGACAAGGTGCTGCCGATCCTGTCCGACCTGCATGCCTGCCTGCGCCCGGGGGGCGTGTTCTTCCTGCAGATCGAGCCCTTGTTTCATTCTCCCTGGGGCTCGCACCTGCGCCGCTACGACGATGTGCCCTGGCACCACTTGCTGGCGTCGGAGGAGGAGCTGTGGAGCATCATCGAAAAGCATGAGGGTCCGCTGGACGCCGCCGAGGTGGACTTCGGCTTTGCCGATTTCGGTGTCGATGGCTACAAGCGCTTTGTCTTCAAGGAGTACCAGGCGCTGAACCGGTTGACGGCAGACGAGCTCGTAGATATTGCTCGTCAGGCCGGCTTTGAAGTGTTGCGCGAGGAGCGGCGCCAGGTGGACATGGCCATTCCCGAGGCGCTGGCGGGGCGCTACCCTGAGGAGTGGCTGCGCAACAACGAGATTTTGCTGTTGCTGGGCAAGAGCTGACACAGCCATGCAGGAGCCGGGCCCCACGATCTCTTCACCCGTGCGGTCTGCATATTCCAATGGCTTTGATGCACTGCGCATAGTCGCTGCATCTGCAGTCATTTACAGCCATCATTTCCATATCACGGGCACCATACCGCCATCGTGGCTGCATGCGGACATGGTGGGCGGCGTGGCAGTGATGACTTTCTTCACGATCAGCGGCTTTCTTGTCACGCTGAGTTGGCTGCGCGATCCCCGTGCCACGGCCTTCATGGTCAAGCGTCTGCTGCGTTTGTGGCCGGGCATGCTGGTGGCTGTCGTGGCTGGCGTGCTGCTGTTTGGCCCGGCTTTTACTTCATTGCCGTTAAAGGAGTTTTGGCGTCATCCGCAGACACTGGATCACTGGCGCAATCTGCTGCTGGTCAAGGACTACGCCTTCATGCCGGGCGTGTTTTCCTCCAACCCGCTGCCAGGGTTGATGAATGGCCCGTTGTGGACCATACCCATCGAGCTGACGTGTTACGTTGTGCTCGCTGCACTAGGCCTATCGGGCATGCTGCGGTCAAGGTTTCTTGCCAGCTTGGCTGTGGCTGGATATTTGTTTTTTTTCCTGACGCAGCGAAACGCCGATGTGGCCGGAGCCATGTTCCATTGGTTCGAGTACCCGGCCTATTTCGCCTATGGCGCGCTGATCGCGCTGTTCCAGCCAGTCTTTGCTGCCCATGGTCGGAGCTTGCTGTTGATCCTGGCACCTGTGGCTGCGTTGCTGTTCTTTGGCCTGAAGCTGGAGCACTCAGCCGGCCTGCTGCTGCTGCCGCCTCTGCTTATCCACTTGGGCTCCATGCGTTCTAGGGTGTTTTCCGGGTTGCATCGACTCGGAGATCCTTCTTATGGTGTCTACGTGCTGGGTTGTCCCATCCAGCAGGCGGTTCAGGCACTGTGGCCTCAACTGCCATTCCACTCCAGTCTGGCGCTTGCATGGCTGCTTGCGCTGGTTGCTGGCTATGCGTCCTGGCACTTGGTCGAGTCGCCGATGCTAAGGCTCAAACGCTTGGTGTACCGCACCTAGAAGGGAGTGCCATGCGCAGTGTTGAAGAGAGGGCAAACCGCTTTGACATGCTGCGCTTGACGGCTGCGCTCGCAGTGTTTGTGGCCCACGGAGAGTTTCTTTACCGCCTGCGTCTTGCCGAGCCCTTTGCTGGCCACAGCCTGGGGTCGCTCGCGGTCTATGTATTCTTTTTCATGAGCGGCTATCTGGTGTGCCAGAGTTGGATGCGCGAGCCTGTCTGGCAGGCTTTCTGGATTAGGCGGCTGATGCGGATTTTTCCCGGCCTCATCATGGCCGTGGTTTTCTCTGTTTTCGTCATCGGCTGGGCGATGACCTCGCTTGATTCGCTGCAGTACTGGCAGTCACCGCAAACCTGGAGTCATCTGCTCAACAACATGACAGGGCAGGCCACGGTTCAGATACTGCCGGGCGTATTCGAATCCAATCCCTTTGCCTATACGGTCAACGGGTCCCTGTGGACTTTGCGGTACGAGCTGGCGATGTACCTTGTGCTGGCGACGTTGGCATGGTTGGCAAGAGGCAAGCGCTGGATCCATCCCCTGATGGCTGGCGTGCTGGCAATCCTGTGGCAGGTGGCCAGGCTCAGGGGGTGGGATCAAGGCCTGGACGCCATTCACACTCCGCTGGTCGATATGTTTCGCTGGCGGGATTTCTGCGGATTTGGTGTCCCTTTCTTTCTGGGAAGCACGATGGCTGCGTATGGAATACGCCATCGTGCATGGATGGCCGTTGCCGCGCTGATGCTGGCTGCATGTGCATTGCTTACAGCCAGCACATGGATGCGCCAGGTTGCAGTCTGGGGATTGGTGGCCTGTGCAAGTTTTTATCTTGCACATGCAGGCCACGTGGCTGCAAGCCAACGTTGGCGCGCCGATCTGTCTTACGGCGTCTACATCTATGCTTTCCCTGTGCAGCAGGCCATGACAGTCATTTGTCTGCGCGAGGGCTGGTCACTGGGCATTTGCATGCTGTTGTCGCTTGTCCTGACACTGGGTCTGGCCTTGATGTCATGGTTTGGCGTGGAGCGGCCCTGTATCCGGATGGCGCAGCGATGGCGCGCGTTGCCGGGGCCACGCCTAGGCCTGCAGCCAATTCTTGACCCGTCGTTGCCAGTGCGCGGGAATGCGCCTGGCCACGCCGCGCAGGATGGGTAGCGAGCGCAGATGGGCCAGCAGGATCAGTGCTCCCGATCTTGCAGCATGGTCATGACGTTGCAGGCGGTGTACGCCCAGGAAAGCCGCATCCAGAGGCTGTAGCAAGGCCAGATCACGTGGCTGCAGTCCCTCCAGATAAGCGTCGCCATAGAAAGCCGCTCCCGGCTGGGCGGCGGCACTCCCTGTTGCGGCCGGTTGCTGCGGCAGCTGTCCTTCAATGAAGTGGCGTTCGCGTATTTGCGCGAAGAAGTCCAGCCATTGGGCGGTGCTGGCGTCCCAGGGCATGACCCAGGACCAGTCGCGGCCTGCCAGCCTTTCGGGGAAGGCCCCTATGTCGGGCGCGACGATGGGCAGTCCGGCGGCCAGGCAGGCGCTGAGCGTGTAGCTGTAGGTCTCCGGCCATTGGGCGGGGAACCAGGCCAGGTCGGGCTGCAGCCACTCCAGCAGCGCAGGCAATTCCTCTTCCTTGTAGCCACCATGCACCGTCAGGCGTGCGCGTGGCTGGGTCTGCAGGCTGCGGTAGCCATAGCCGAGCAGATGGAATTCCACAGGAGCTCCGCGTTTGGCGGCTTCGATAGCCACGGCTTCAAGCACGTCGGCCCCCTTGATGGCACTCATGGCTCCCAGCACGACGATCTTGAGTGGGGCCGTGGCGGCCAATGTGCGTGCCGTTGGGGTCGGCAACTGTGCCGGCATGTCGGTGTGGGCAACGGCCTGGACGCGTGCCCCGGGCACGAAGCCGGCGATCCGGCTGGCTGTGTCCTGGCTGGGGGCCAGCACATGGCGCGCGTTGTTCAGCAGCAGCGCATTGCGGTGGCGCCACTGGGCCACGGTGCCGGCATAGGGGGCTGTGTCCGTTGGTTCGCAGCAGCCGCATTCGCCCGCGCGGGGCGGCACGATGTAGCGGTTGTCGATGCCGGTCAGCGAGATATTCTTGCAGTAGGTGTAGAAATCATGGGCCGTGAAGTCATGGGCCGTTCCCAGGCGTGCGGGCAGGTCCAGGATGGCTTCGCTGTGGCCCAGGAGATGCTGGTAGTGCACGTGCACCACGCCCAGCTGGCGCAGGGCCTGCACCAGCTCCTCCATCTGGTCGTTGATGCGGAAGGCGAGCTCGAAGGCTTCCTTCTCTTCGGCACGGCGCAGGACCACGACTCCACCTGCGGCTGGGGACAGCATGAGGAACAGTGCCTTGCCTTGCAGGAACTGCGCCAGTTCGCGGACATGGCGCACGGTGCCGCCCGCCCGATCGTGGAGCACGGCCAGCACCACGGGCTGCTGCGCTGCCTCGGCCTGCAGGCGTGCCACATCCAGCGCCAGGCGTGCCGTGCGCGCAGGGTCGGCCTGGACGAAGGCCATGACATCGGCTTCGTAGCGCGGATGCAGGCGGCGCAGGGTTTCCATGGCGGCACGTTCACGCGGGCTCTTGCTTTCTCCGAAGCTCACGCCGCCTGTGTGCAGCACGAAGGTGTCCAGCAGATGCAGGTTGCGCCAGCCAGCGGCTGCGGCACGCTGGCAGAAGTCGTTTTCCTCACCATAGCCCTTGCCGAAGTGCTCGGTGTCGAACAGGCCGACGGCGTTCAGGCTGTCGCGGCGGATGTACATGCAAAAGCCCACGCCGGTCGGCACGTCCACCACCTGGCCGGGGTTGGTGCGCGCGCACAGTGCGTCGATGGCGGCCGTGTCCATGCCGGGCGGCAGGTCGTTGCCCTCGCAAAAGCGCGGGTAGCTGCAGATGGTGGCGTTGTTGGAAAACGGCGTGACGGAGGCGATGCGTGCATCGCCGTAGGCAGCCTGGCGGATGCGGTCCAGCCAGTCATTGGCAACCACGGTGTCGCTGTTGAGCAGCAGCACGTCATGGGCGGTGTTCAGCGCCATGCCGCGGTTGACGGTGCCGACGAAGCCGAGGTTCTCCTCGTTCTCCAGCAAAGTGATGCGGTGCTCCTGCGCAGCCTTCTCGCGCAGCCAGGCCGTGACTTCGGGCTCCGGGCTGGCATCGTTGATGACCACGAGTTGCCAGTGCGTGCGGCAGGGGCTGGCCAGAACGGATTCGATGCAGTTGCGCGTGTCGTCCAGGCCGCGGTACACGGGCACGATCACATCGACGGGTTGCTGCGGCATCGGCTGGGGCACGGGTGTGTGGAGGACAGGGGCAGGCACGGGCGTGCGGCCCAGCAGGCGGTCAATGCGCATCTTGGCGTGGACGAGAGGGCGCGTGGCCCGGAAGACGGTGGAGTTCTCGATATCGCGCAGGTGCTGCTCCAGGCGCGCGAAGTCCCGCTGCACGCGGGTGGCCTCTTGCTGCCAGATGGCGCGCTCCTTGCTCTGCGACTGGTGGCTGTCTTCCAGGAGGGCGTTGCGGTGCTGCAGCCTATGGATCGCAGCGCTTCGCTCTTCCAGTTGCTGGACATCCTGCGCGTGCTGCTGCTCAAGCCGCATGCGCTGTGTGTGCCACTGATCCTGCAGATCATTGGCCCGGCTGCGCTCCTGCGCGATCTGCCGTTCAAGCGGCTGCACGGCGCCCGCCAGCGCCAGATAGTCGGCCGACATGGGCCATCCCATCTCGATCTCCAGCGAGGCGCCACGCAGTGCAGCCAGGGTTTCTGCGGGAATGGGCAGTTCGAACCAGGGGTCATCTCCGGTCAGAAGCAGCATCAGCGAGAAGGCGCCTGCCGGATGAAGTCCATTCCACACGAGCTGATGATGAGGGCGTTGCCCCAGCAGGGCGGCGTCCGAATCCTCGGGCAGCCATTGCCAGACGACGGCGCCTTGCGCATCGAGCAAGGCCAGCCGGTGCAGGTGTATGAAGCCCGGCCGGTCGGCCAGGTCCAGACGCAGATGGCTCAGTGAAGTGTTGTGGTCGGGCAGCGCAAAGCGCAGTGTCTGGCGTGCCTGGCCAATGATGCCCGTGGTGGAGAGCTTGCTTTCTTCGTCATAGCGGCCAGCGCGTGCCATGTAGAGCTGTGCCGTGAATAGGGCATGTGCCTGTGGATAGTTCACCGGCGGCTCGATGGCCTGTGCCTGGGCCACCGGGGCGGCACTGGCGATGAACTGGTAGGCCAGTGCATCGGGTGTGGCCAGCAGGTGGCGGGCAACGGCAGGGGGCAGGCTGTCGTAGGCGACGCGGAATTCGGATTCGGGGAGCGCCCGTTCGATGGTGTCGATGTCGTCCACCTGCCAGCCTTGCTCGGCCAGAAAGCGCGACAGCGAGCGCCGCGTAAAAAAACGCAGGTGGGTGCGGTCCAGCAGGCCTTCTTCGCGGTAGCGGAATTCGCCATGCAGCAGTTCTGCCACCAGGCCGCTGTAGCCTGCATTGGGCACGGAGATCAGCAGACGGCCTTCGGGCGTCAGCCGCTTGCGGCATGCAGCCAGGATGCGCTCGGGCTGGCGAAGGTGCTCCAGCACGTCGGCGCAGACGATGTAGTCATAGCGCGCATCGCCGAAGAGCTGGTCCAGATCGCAATCCTCCAGGTCGGCCATATGGACATGGCGGTAGAAGGGCGCTGCATGGCGGGCTTCTTCCTGGCTCAGGGTGACGCCATCGCAGACGCATTGCTTGTGCTCGGCGAGAAAGGCTCCAAGTGCACCGCTGCCGCAACCCAGATCCAGTATGTGCGCCTGGGCCCGGACATGGCCGGCCAGCACGGACAGCGACGTGCGCTCGTTCAGATCGACAGTGCGCAGGTAGACGTGGGGATCGGGAATGGGTGTGGTCATAGGAAAAGGGGTGCCGGGCAATCTCTCCGCTGGGAGCAGGTGCCGCGGCCATATTCATTCACGCCAGACGGCCTTGGCCAGTCCGCAGCGGGCAGCAAGCTGCGCCCACGTCAGGGCGCAAAAAATCCCGGAAGTCCGGGCGGCAGATTGTCGCGCATCATAATGCCGGCCACTGCAGTGACTGCATGGCATGGCCGGGTAATGACATATTGCGCGGCTGTTGCATTTTTTTGCATTACGGCATGGCCGCTGACGCTTGACGAAGGCCGTCGGCGGAATACTCTGTGCCGCCGTTTCTGCGGCGCGTGATTCCCGTGCGGGAATTTGAAGATCTGAAGGGCGGCATTGATGGGTTCATCGTTGGTCGTGTCGGTGGTGAGCCACGGACATGGCGCTCATATCCAGAGGCTGCTTGAGTGCCTGGCTTCGGCGCGCCTTGCTCCGGTGTCCCGTGTGGTGTTGACGCTCAACATTCCCGAGGCGGAGCCCCAGGCGCCCGTGGCCGGCTGGCCCTTTGCTCTGGAGATCCGGCGCAATGCGCAGCCTCTGGGGTTCGGCTGCAACCACAACCGGGCGCTGGCGAGCGCACGGGAGCCGTTTGTCTGCGTGATCAATCCCGATGTGTTCTGGAGCGAGCAGGAGGAGCCGTTGCAAGACCTTCTGGCGCTGGTGGCCCGTCCGGGACTGGCCCTGGCCTATCCCCCCCAGATCGGTGAAGACGGCGCGCTGCAGGATTTCGAACGGGAGCTGCCATCGCTGTGGAATTTGCTGCGGCGCAAGCTGCGCGGGCGCGTGGAGCGGCATGTGGAATGGGTGAATGCGGCCTGCTTGGTGCTGGGCCGGGACAGCTGGCTGCGACTGCGTGGGTTTGACGAAGGTTTCTATATGTATTGTGAGGATGTGGATCTGTGCCTTCGCCTGCGGGTGCTGGGCGGAGAACTCAGGCGCGGTGGTTTGCCTGTGGTCCATGCGGGCCAGAGGGCGAGTCGGCGCAGCCTGCGCCACGGCGCATGGCACGTGGCCAGCCTGCTGCGGCTGTGGAGCCGCCCGGCCTACCGAAAGGCCAGGGCCCTGCCGCAGGCAGCGCTCTCGCTGCGCAGCCTGCGTGGAGAACCATCGTGATCTGGATGTCGGTACTGGCCTTCATGGTCTCCTTCATCGGCTGTGCGCTGCTGCTGCGCTGGGCCCGGCGGTCCGCAACGTCCTCCTACGGATACGACAAGCCGCAGCGTTTCCACATGGGCGAGGTGCCCCGGCTGGGGGGCGTGCCCATGTACCTCGGGCTGGCTGTCTCCTGGGGAGTCGGCACCTGGCTGAGCATGCGCGGAGATCCTTCGTCGCTGCGCATGCAGCTGTGGGTCGTCGTATGCCTGGCTGCCATGCTGCCGGCCGTGGTCGGCGGCGTCATCGAGGATGTCTCGCAGCGCCTGAGCGTGCGCTACCGGCTGGTGCTGACCCTGCTGAGCGCCGTGCTGGCTGTTTTGCTGTGCGGCCTCACCGTGCCCCGGCTCGGCTGGCCCTGGCTGGAACAGGCGCTGGGTCCTGCCATGCCCTGGCTGGGCATGGGCCTGGCGGTGCTGGCTCTGACGGGCCTACCCCATGCCTTCAATATCATCGACGGCTACAACGGGCTGGCGGGCATGGTGGCCACCATCATCTGCCTGGCGCTGGCCCATGTGGCCTTGCAGGTGGGCGACCGCACGCTGGCCGCCATGCTGGTGACGCTGGCCGCCGCCACCTGCGGCTTTCTGGTCTGGAACTACCCGCGCGGCATGATGTTTGCCGGCGATGGCGGAGCCTATGTCTGGGGCCTGGCGATTGCCCTGGCCAGCATCGCCCTGGTGCAGCGCAATTCCGCAGTCTCTCCATGGTTTCCCATGCTGCTGCTGATCTATCCGGTCTGGGAGACGGTGTTCTCCATCTACCGCAAGCTGATGCGCGGCATGTCGCCGGGCATGGCGGATGCCCTGCATTTCCACCAGCTCATCTATCGGCGCATCGTGCGCGGCGTGTTCGACGATGATCTGGCCCGGCGCATGCTTCGCCGCAATAACCGGACCTCCCCCTATCTGTGGGCCTTCACGCTGCTGACCGTGGTGCCGGCATTGCTGTTCTGGAGCAACACGCCCGTTCTGGTGGGTTTTTGCCTGTTGTTCGTGGTCAGCTATGTGATCGCCTATCTGGCCATCGTGCGCTTCAAGCTGCCGGGCTGGATGCAGAACAATGGATGATGGCCGGGCGCCATGGGCGTTCCGTCATCCGGGCATGCAACACTGCCGCGCAGTTGCGGCACAATGCCCGCCTTGTTGTTGACTACTTCCACGCCCCAGGGCTAGCACCATGAACGATATCCTCTCGATTGCCCCCCGCGACAAGGCCGAAATCCTCGCCCAGGCCCTGCCCTACATCCGCAAGTTCCACGGCAAGACCATGGTCATCAAGTATGGCGGCAACGCCATGACCGATCCGGCCCTGCAGGCCGACTTCGCGGAAGACGTGGTGCTGCTGAAGTTGGTGGGCATGAATCCGGTGGTGGTGCATGGCGGCGGGCCGCAGATCGAGACGGCCCTGAACCGCCTGGGCAAGAAGGGCGAGTTCATCCAGGGCATGCGCGTGACCGATGCGGAGACCATGGAAGTCGTGGAATGGGTGCTGGCCGGCGAGGTGCAGCAGGACATCGTGGGCCTGATCCACCAGGCCGGTGGCAAGGCCGTGGGCCTGACAGGGCGCGATGGCGGCCTGATCCGCGCACGCAAGCTCAAGATGGTCGACAACAAGGATCCGAACATCGAGTACGACGTGGGCCAGGTGGGCGACATCGTCTCCATCGACCCCAGCGTGGTGCGCGCGCTGCAGGATGACGCCTTCATCCCCGTGATCAGCCCCATCGGCTTTGGCGAGGAAAACGAGAGCTACAACATCAACGCCGACGTGGTCGCCAGCAAGCTGGCCACGGTGCTGCAGGCCGAAAAGCTGGTGCTGCTGACCAACACCCCCGGCGTGCTGGACAAGGCCGGCAGCCTGCTGACCGACCTCACGGCGCGCGAGATCGACGCCCTGTTCGCCGACGGCACCATCTCGGGCGGCATGCTGCCCAAGATCAGCGGCGCCCTGGATGCCGCCAAGGCCGGCGTCAACGCCGTGCACATCATCGATGGCCGCGTGCCGCATGCCATGCTGCTGGAAATCCTGACCGACCAGGCCTACGGCACCATGATCCGCAGCCATTGAGGCCCGATGGCGCGGACTTTGCGGTTCGCGTTACCATCGCGCATGGCCCGGGCGTGGTCTGACGGCCTGGGCCGGTCTGTTGCAAGCCGCCTTTGGGCGGCTTTTGTTTTTTAGGTTTGATATGCGTTTGCTTCTTGTGGAAGACGATGTGATGGTGGCCAGCGGCATCAAGCTGGGGCTGTCCGATGCGGGGTATGCCGTGGACTGGGTCGGCAGTGCCGAGCGCGCCTTGGAGGTGCTTGCCCAGGAAGCCTTCGACCTGGCCGTGATCGACATCGGCCTGCCCGGTATCGACGGGCTGGAGCTCACGCGCCGCCTGCGCAGCAGCGCGGTGGAGAGCTCGGCCATGCCCGTGCTGATTCTGACGGCGCGCGACGCGCTGCAGGACCGCGTGCAGGGCCTGGACCAGGGCGCCGACGACTACATGGTCAAGCCCTTCGAGCTTCCTGAACTGCTGGCCCGGCTGCGCGCGTTGCTGCGCCGATCACAGGCAGCCACATCGGCCGTCCTCAGCTTCGGTCCCATCGAGCTGGACACGGCAGGCCGCCGCGCCGGCGCGCGCCAGCCTGCGCAAGACGATGAGAGCGAGGGAAAGCTGCTGCCCATCGACCTGGGCCCGCGCGAATGGACCGTGCTGGAATACCTGCTGATCCACGCGCCCAAGCCCGCCAGCAAGGACAAGCTGCTGCAGGCGCTCACGGGCTGGGACCGAGAGATCACGCCCAATGCGGTCGAGGTCTATGTCTCTCGCCTGCGCAGCAAGCTGGAGCCGCACGGCGTGGCCCTGCGCTCCATCCGGGGCTTCGGCTATCGGCTGGAACTCTCGCATACCGTTGCCTGATGCGGACATGGCGCATGGCCCCAGGCGCTGACCGCCCATGACAGCCAATCTGCGACTTCGCCTGCTGGTGCTGCTGGTGGTGCCGCTGACGCTGCTGGCGCTGATGGGCGGCTGGTTCGGCTACCGCTCGGCAGACGAGGCCTCCACCCAGCATGACCAGCGCCTTTTGCGCCTGCTTCCCGCGCTGGCCGACTCCGTGCTGGCACCGTCGATTGCCGAGGGAACGCCGCCGCTGGTCGCGCTGACGCCCGCCATCGAGGAAGTCTTGCGCCAGCGCGGCAACGACGTCGGATATGCCGTGGGCGACCTGCAGGGCCATGTCGTTGCCGGCGACACCTGGATCCGCTTCGATGTGCCTTCCACGCCGCTGGCCGAGTTCCACAGCCAGGAGCATGACGGCCTGACCTACCGCGTGGCCGTCATGCGCGCCGAAACCTATGGCGCCGGTGAAATGGTGCTCGTGCTGGCCGACGGTGGCGACGTACGCCAGCAATGGGTGCGCCAGTTGCTGCTGCATGTGCTGCTGCCCAGCGTGTTGCTGATCGCGGGCGCTGGCATCGCCATCTACTGGTCGGTCAGCCGGGCCTTCCGGCCGCTGTTGACCCTGACCCAGGCTGTGGAGCGGCGCTCGCCGCGCGACCTCAGTCCCATCTCGGAGCACAGCTCGCCGGCCGAGGTCCGCCCGCTGGTGCGCTCGCTCAACCGATTGTTTGCACTGGTCAACGCCCAGGCCGAAGGCCAGCGGCGCTTTGTGGCCGATGCCGCCCATCAATTGCGCACGCCTCTGGCGGCCTTGCAGGCCCAGGTCGAGGCCTGGGCGCTGAGCGCGCAGGCTGCCCAGGCCGAAGCGAGGCGCAAGGGCACCGAGGCCCAGGTGGTGCTCAGCGTGACGCAGATCGAGCAATTGCGCGACGCCACGCGGCGTACCTCGCAGCTGGCACGCCAGCTGCTGGCGCTGTCACGTGCCGACGCCCGCAATGCCGAAGTCCAGCCGCTGCAGCAGGTGGACCTCAAGGACCTGTGTGAAAGCATGCTGGAAATGTTCTTCGACCAGGCCAGCGCCAAGGGGCTGGACTTCGGCCTTGACGTTGCTCCGGCCAGTGTCTGGGGCCACAGCTGGCTGCTGCGCGAACTGGTGTCCAATCTCGTGGACAACGCCATCAAGTACACGCCGCCCGGCGGCAGCGTCACGCTGCGCTGCGGCATGTACCATGGCGCGGGGCAGTCCGCGGATGAGCCGCCAGGGTGGGCCTTCCTGGAGATCGAGGACGATGGCCCCGGCGTGCCCGAGGCTGAGCGCTCGCAGATCACGCAGCGCTTTTACCGCGCCCAGGGTGCGTCCGGCGATGGAACGGGGCTGGGATTGGCGATTGCCGATGAAATAGCCCTGTTGCACCAGGGCACTCTTGCCTTTGGCGCCGGCGCGCAGGACAAGGGCCTGCTGGTACGCTTGGAGCTTCCATTGCAAATGCCGGCCGTGCTCTCGGAAACAGTAGCAGCGCAGCCAACAGGGACGCGATCCTGACGGTTGCGCTCATGGGGACAGCTTTGTGCGGAGTTGCCGCCGAGGGCTGTGAGAGAATTACTTACAAATAGTTGATCTGCTTATGTCCGAGTCTGAAGTCCTGTCGCCTTTATCCGCTCCTGGCGCTGATGTCGTTTCCGACGAAGCCGCCTCCGCTTCCGCCCCCACGCCTGCGCGCAAACGCCCCAAACCCGGGGAGCGGCGCGAGCAGATCCTGCAGGCGCTTGCGGCCATGCTGGAAAAGCCCGGCGCAGAACGCATCACCACGGCAGCGCTGGCCGCTCACCTGGGCGTCAGCGAGGCGGCCCTGTACCGCCACTTCGCCAGCAAGGCACAGATGTTCGAAGGCCTGATCGAGTTCATCGAGCAATCCGTCTTCACGCTGGTGCAGCAGATCGTCGGGCGGGATGTGCCGGAGGAAGAGCGGCCCGCAGTGGATGGCATGCGCCAGGCCAGCCGCGTGATCTCGCTGGTGCTGCAGTTCGGCGAGCGCAACCCCGGCATGGTGCGCGTCATGGTGGGCGATGCCATCGTCTTCGAGCACGAGCGCCTGCAGGCCCGCATGAACCAGTTCTTCGACCGCATCGAATCCACGCTGCGCCAGTGCCTGCGCCCCGCCGCCGGTGCGCTGGGCTCCTCCGCCCCGACGGTCGATGCCCAGGTCGCCGCCAGCGTGCTGACGTCGTTCGCGCTGGGCCGCCTGCAGCGCTACGCACGCTCGGGTTTCCGCCGCCTGCCGACCGAGCATCTGGAAGCCAGCCTGGCCTTGATGGTCTGAACACGGCCCAGCGGACCCCAGGGTCCGCTCTGCAGCAAAGCCACCCGCTTGCGCCGGTGGCTTTTTTGCGACCAGGGCCTTGCTTCTTCGCGGTGGCAGTGCTCAGCCGGCAAGATTGCGCCGTCGCCTGGCCGGTGCTGTCACGCCCAGCGCCGCAACGATGCGCCCCACCTGGCCTTCCGTAATACCATGCTCGGCAGCCAGTTGCCGGGCCGTCTTGTCCGTGGCGTAGTCTGCGGCGATACGCTGGTTGCGTAATGCCTGCAGTGCGCGCGCTGCCCTGGGCAGCTGGAAGTGGGGCAGGCCTCCATACTCACGGGCGAGCTGGAGCAAGGCTTTCACGCCTATGGTGGCCGCATAGGGATGCTCGGGTGTGACCTTGTCCGGCGTGGGAACGTAGATGCGCAGCCCACCCCAGCGCTGCACCAAGGCCATCGTGGGCTGCAGTCCGATCAGGCGCTCGAAGTCCTGCAGCAGGGGCGGGAGCAGATCACTGCAAGTGCCATGGCGCGGGTCAATGGCAGCTGCTGCGGGCGTGGGTATGCCGATGGTGGGGGGCAGGGCAGCAGGCCGAAAGCCCTGGGAGACAGGTGCCGGATGGTGTTCGGAATGCATTTTGGCTGTACGCTCTTGGTTCAAAAGGAAACGGTTCAATTTGAACCATATTCTTGGTCCATAACGAACCACTGTCAAGATTCGCCATGCCTGCAAAACCTGTGACTGATGCGCTTACATCCAACGTTGATGAGGTACTGGCGCGCATGGCTGAAGCCTTGGGACCCGACTGGATGGCCGGCATGGAGGTTCAGCCTGAAACGGTGCGGACATGGCGCAAGCGCGGGGAAGTGCCAGCACGGCAACTGCTGCGGGCCTCGCAGCGAGCGGGCCGGCCGCTGGAGTATTTCAACGGCACGGGCGCGGCGAAGCCTGTCGCTCGGCATGGTGGGGCGGCCGAAGACGAGTTCACACAGATCGAGATGCTCGATGCGCACGTCAGCGCAGGGCATGGGGCCGTCAATGGCCCCGACGAGGTGATAGGCCGCTTCGCCTTCCGTTCGTCCTGGCTGCAGTCCAAGGGACTGGGCAGGCACAACGCCAAGATCGTGCGTGCCCGTGGAAGATCCATGGCGGACCGCATCAACGACGGCGACATCCTGCTGGTCAACACCTCGGTCGATACGCTGACCCAGGATGGTGTCTATGTGATCGAGCTGGAGGGTGAGAACTACGTCAAGCTGCTGGAGCGCGACTTCAGCACGGGCGGTGTGCGCATCGTCAGCTACAACCCCGCCTATCCGCCCCAGGTTCTGGAAGGCGAAGCGGCCAACCGGCTGCGCATCTGCGGCCGGGTCCTCTGGCACGGCGGAGAACTCTAGCCCCCGGGCCGCGCCGCCCGGCATCGCTCCAGAGACTTTGCCGCAGGCCTGAGGCCAGCCTGCGCGCTTCCGTCTTCTCCCAGCCTTTCTCGTCCTCCTCTTTCGTGCATCCGTGCCTGCCGGAGCGGCAGGACGTTTGCGCTTGCCTGGCCGTTGGGATGTGCCGGGCCAAGGCACATGTGCCTGGCATCCAGGTCCGCTGCGCCTGAGAAGGCGCGCGCCTGTGGACGCTGAAACCGGGCCTGCATATGCAGGCCTTATTCATTTTTGCCTGCCTCGGCACAGTCACTCCATCGCAACGACGCATCTTTTTCTGCGTCCCCCAACGGAGTGACCCATGTACGCCATCGCACAACTGTTCCTGCTCTTTGCCGCTCATCTGCGGCCCATCGTGGCCGAGGCTGCGGCGAGCGTGGCAGCGGCCTTTCCGGTGCTGCGCCCATGAATGCACTGGCCCAGCATCGCAACGCCATCGTGTCCGTCCTGGCCTCGGTGCCGCAGATCGGCGTTGTGCAGGACCGCGAACGCCATGCCGCCAGCGATGCCGAGCTGGCCGCCCTGTTCACGTACACGCCGCCTGCAGCAGGCACGGCCCATGTCCGCGGCTGGTGGCTGCGCAGAAGCAGCACGGTCGAGCACGGCAGCAGCACGGCCCGCACGGTAAGCGTGCACCAATGGACGCTGCATGGCTACCTGGCCATCGCCGACGCCCAGGCCAGCGAGTTGCTGCTGGACGACCTGGTCGAGCAGTTCCGCGCCCTGGTGCGAGCCGATCCGACCCTGGGTGGCGTGTGCCAGCCCGGTCCCCTGGCAGGCAGCGACGACAGCACCGATGGCGTGCAGGTCATGCGTGCCGAGCCGGTGGATTTCGCGGGAGTGCGTTGCCACTCCGTTGTCCTGCAACTCAGAACCTGGAGCTACCTGTGACCTGCACACCACCGAACCGGGCCTAGACCGGACACCTCGCAACTTTCCCGCAACCCCTGTGGCCCGCGGCGCTGGAGAACGACGCCCAAGGTCGCGAAACATCTCTTCATCTCTTCAAAGGATTTTCCAAATGGCAGCAAAGATCATGCGCAAGATGGCCCTCCTGGCCCTGGTTGAAACCGTTGTCGGCACGGCCGTCGTACCGCTGGCGGCCAATGCCATGCTGGTCAGCGACGTGACCCTGACCCCCATCGAGGGCGACGTGGTCGAGCGCAACAACATCCGTCCCTTCTTCGGCTCCAGCGGCAGCACCCTGGTCACCGAATACCAGAAGGTGTCGTTCTCCGTGGAATTCGCGGGTGTGGCCGCAGCGGGTGAGCGTCCCGGCGTGACCGACCTGTTGCGTGCGTGCGCCGCCAGCGCCAGCACCGAGACTGGCGTGAAGACAGTCTTCTCTCCCGTGACCGACGGCATCCAGAGCGTGACCATCTACGGCAACGTGGACGGCACCCTCTACAAGATGCATGGTGCACGCGGCGAGGTGGAGTTCAGCACCGATGCCAAGGCCATTCCCAAGTGGAAGTTCGAGTTCACGGGCTCCTTTGTCCCCGCCGTGGATGAGGCCCTGCCGGCTGTGGACTACAGCGACTTCGTCGCTCCTCTGGGCGTCAACAAGACCAACACCCAACTGACCCTCGATGGCCTGGCGGTGGCCTGCAGCGCCTTCAGCTTCAAGTGCGGCAACCAGGTGGTCAAGCGAGACCTGATGAACGTGGACACCGTGGAAATCACGGACCGCAAGTCCACGGGCAGCGTCACCTTCGAGAACACCAGCGTGGCCACCAAGGACTGGATCGGCCTGGCGCGCGCCAGCGCCATCGTGCCCGTCACGCTCAAGCATGGACCGGGCGCCACCAACACCGTCAGTTTCAAGAGCGCGCGCGCCCAGATCGGCAAGCCGACCTACAGCGACAGCGATGGCGTGCAGATGATCACGATCCCCCTGTCGTTCATTCCCTCCGACGCGGGCAACGACGAGTGGTCCATCGAGATCTGACGCCGTACCTCCCTGCCCGACAACTACGCATCCAAGGATCACCATGGCCGTCAAGATTTCCGGGCTCAAGCCCACCATCTCCGTTCCCGCAACGCTGTACCTGCCCGTCGATGAGGGCAGGTTCGGAGCCCATCACTTTGCCGTTGTGTTCAAGCGCCTGGGCAAGGCGCGGCGCGACGAGATCAATGAACTCATCGTCGTCGGCAAGCCCGCCACGCAGCCCGATGGCTCGCAGGAGGTACGGCGCATGACCATCCCTGAACTGCTCGACGAAGTGGTTGTGGGCTGGGAGGGGATGCTGGGCGACGAAGGAACACCCGTGCCCTACAGCCGCGACGAACGCTTGGCGGCCGAGGAGGCCTACCCGGGACTGGAGCAGGCCATGGCCGTAGCCTGGTTCGACGGACTCAACGTGCACCAGCGGGATGCCGCCACAAAAAACTCCGTGGCGCTGTCCGGCATCACCTCGGCCTCGACGGCGCAGACCGCTATCTCGTAGACGACGAGCTGCGTGCCCAGTGCGCGCAGATGGGGATCGACCCCGACCGGATGGTGCCCGGCGATCTGCAACGGCAGCACCCCGAGGACTACGAACTGTGGCCGGAGCATGCGATGGCCTGGAGCGTGTACCTCGGCTGCTCCACCCAGTGGCGCAGGACGGCCACGCCCTGGGGCCAGTGGCACTGGGACGGGCTGGATTACGGCGGGGTCGAGATCGTGATGCGCCGCTACGCGGTGCCCGCCGCGCAGCGCGGCGAGGTCTTCGCGCAATTGCAGGTACTGGAGGCGCAGGCGCTGCGCCAGCTCAACCGGGGCTGAGGCATAGGGGCCTCGGCTCCGGCCTTTCAAGACAAACACAAGCGGTCAAGCATACCGAACAGAGATCAGCATGAGTACAGCCGTCACAAGCATTGGTCCTGCCACATTGCAGACCATTGCAGATCTGAAAACACTCGCTGGACAGCTTCAGCAGGCTGGTGCAGCTGCGGAGAGTCTGCGCGCGCGTCTTGACCTGGCTACAGGTGGCAAGGGTGCGCAGGAAATGGCCTATGTCACGGCGCTTGCGGACCGGCTTGGCCTCCAGCTGGAATCCACGGGCCAAGCCTATGCCGACTTTCTCACCAAGGCGCGTGGCACGGCACTCGAGGGGGAGCCTGTGCGAGCCCTGTTCACTGGCATAGCCAAAGCCAACGTGGCCATGCATTTGTCGGCGGAACAGAGCAGCGCTTCACTTGCCGGCGTGCTTGATCTGATGGGACGAGGTGCGATCAGCGTTGCCGATTTCAACGAGAAGCTGACCCGCATTCCTGCATCGGCACAGATCGGGGCCCAGGCACTCGGCGTGACGAAGGATCGTTTCACGGCGATGCTGCAGGCAGAACAGGTGCTTGCCGATGACTTCCTGCCGCGCTTTGCCGTCGCTCTGCAGCAAACCTTGGGCAATAGCGCCGAGCGCACAGCGGACCGGGTGGGTGCCGGGGCCACGCGCATGGAAAATGCCTGGGGCAAGTTCAAGGCGGCGGTCGGTGATTCTGGTGTGAACCGGGTGATCTCCGTCGGCATGAATGGCATCGCTTATGACATGAATGCCGTTTCCGAGGCGATGTCCAGGGCACGGGACAATGGGTCCGGATTCTTCGGTCAGGTCAACCAGGGCTTGGCCATCCTGATGGGGCGGGCGGTAGGGCTCAACTACGTCAGCATGGCCTTCCAGTCCAACGGGGAAAGGGCCGCCTACCTTGCCAAGGAGCTGCCAAAGGCCGCTGCTGAACTGGAGGCGCTGCAGGCCAGAGGCGCAGCCACCTCGGAAAACATCTATCTGCGCAGTTCGTACTTCGATTTGCTGAAGTACGTTGCCAAACTCAAGCAGGCGCAGCAGGAGCAACTGGCACTGGAAGGCAGACGTGACACAGGCGGTGGCCGGGGATTCATCAATCCGCCTTTTGCGGGCCCTGCTACCCCTTCCGAAGTGATCCCCCGTACGTGGGAAGAACCTCCTAGGGTCAAGGCTGCTCCGGTGGGCAAGGCCACGATTTTGCGGCCATCCCAGGGGGCAGGTAAATCTTCTGGTCAAGACCTTGAATCCTTGGATTTTGCTAAGGCCGCCGCCGATCTCGAAAAGCTGATAGAGACCCATGAGAGCAAAGCCCGCGCCATTCAGGAGAACATTCGACTGGCGCAGCGTGAAACCGAGGAAATCGGACTGACGGGAGCGGCTCTCGAAGAGTTACGTCAAAAACGAGTGGAAGAAGCCGCCAGCCAGCTGGAGGCTCAAGCCATGGTGATGCAAGGCATCGACCTTTCCGGAAGGGCGACCCAGGCATTGTTGGAAGAGGCCAAGGCCATTCGTGATCAGGCCAAGGTCAAAGGCTACAACGAGTCTGCGCGCATGGTGGCTGAGTACGCGAAAAACGTGCAGGTGGCCAACGATGAAGTGCAGTTTGAGCAGTCGCTCGCTGCCATGTCGCAGCGCGACCGCACGATTGCGATCGAGCAGCGAAAGATCGAACTTGATTTGCAGATCAAGCTGGCGGAGATCAACGCCAGGAACAGGGCCGACCCCGAAGAGGCCCGGCGGCTGAGGGAAGAGGCCACGGCCACAGCCAATCAGGCCAAGGCGAATGTCGCCGAGCGCACCCGCGTAAAGGAGACCCAGGCGTCGGTCGACCAGATGGACGAGATGTTCCGCAAGGGCTTCACAGACATGCTGGCCAACGGTACCGAGGGCTGGCGCACGTTCACGAAGAACCTGAGCGCAACGTTCAAGGCTTCGGTTGCCGATGAAATGTACAAGGCGTTTGCGCGGCCATTTATCGTGCCTGTGCTTGCACAGGTACGAGGCATGCTTGGTAACGTAACAGCCAATCTCGGGGTGGGCGGATCTGGCGCTGCCAATGGTGGAGGTTTTCTGAGTCAGGCCGGCAGCGCTTCCGGAGTGCTGGGGCTCGGTGGCGGTACCTTTGGCATGGGCCTGAACGCAGGCGTAGCTGGCATCTTTGGTGAGGCGGGCATTCTGGGGACGCTGGATGCAGGAATCACGGCACTTGGGGCAGGCAACCTTCTGGGGGGGCTCGGAACCTTGATGGGGGCGGCAAGCCCATTTGTGCTGGGTGCGATTGCCATCAGCTCCCTGTTTGGAGGCTTCGGCTCCCGCGGCCCCAACCACGGCGGCGCCGCCTACAGCACCGCTGGCGTCGGCAACGACAAGGCAGCCGAACAGCTGTTCGGCCGTGCGGCCGGAGACTGGTATGACGACCTGACGCAGCGCCACAGCGCTGCCGTCGAAAAGCAGCTCAAGACCAGCCTGGACGGCCTGGCCTCGGTCTATGGGTCCCTCAGCAAATACGCGACGGGTAGCGCGCGCGGCATCGACCTGGTCGGCGGCTTTGCCGTCAACGGCCGGTACAGCGACGAGGACGCCTACGGCTACGCCAAGATCATCGACAAGACGACCGGCGTGATTCTGGCCGGCTTCGAGAACCGCTCGCTGGGCAACAACCCGGAAGAGGCCTACAAGGCCTTCCTGGGCCAGACCGGTTCCCTCCTGGTGTCCGAACTCAAGAAGGCGGATCTGCCCAGCTGGATGCGCACCACGCTGGACTCGCTGGGCGAAGCGCCCAATGTCGAGGCGTTGCAGGCAGCCTTCCAGACCATCGACCTGGTCGGCCGCTCCTTCGAGGAACTGGGCAAGAAGATCACGGGCTTTGCCGACCTTACCGACCTGGCCTTCGAGTCCCTGATCAAGGCTTCGGGCGGCATCGAGGCGCTGAACGCCAACGCCGGCAGCTTCTACCAGAACTTCTACAGCGAGGATGAGCGCAAGACCATCGCCAAGCGCGAGATGGGCAGCAAGCTCAAGGACTTGGGCGTGGACATCGACCTGGATGCCGACGACGCCCAGGCCCGGTTCCGCAAGCTGGTGGAGGACAAGCTCAAGGCAGCCAACTCCGAGGAGGCAAATGCCAAGGTATTGAAGGACGCCATCTCCAAGGTCCAGGGCACGCAAGGCCTCAAGGACATGGCCAAGAATGGTGCCTTCAAGGACTGGGCCAGCTCCACCCTGGGAGAAGGTTCGGGCGATATCGGGAAACTCGCGGCTGATCTCGAGAACCTGGCAAACACCAGCACGTCGCTGGCCGACTTCACTGCCGGTATGGATAAGCTGATCGGCAATATCGGCGGCACCGGCAAGTCTTCGGCCGAGACCGCTGCCGAGCTGCTCAAGCTCAACGACACGTTCAAGGCCGTTACCAAGACGTCCGAGGATGCTGCGGCGGCTTCGGCCAAACAGGCGGAGGAAACCAAGCGCAAGCAGGAGGAGCAGGCGCAGGAGGCGAAGAAGAACGAGGCCGATACGGATGCGGCGTGGAGCCTGCTGCAGCGTTCCGTCGATGCGGAGCGCTCGGCCATACAGGCACGCATCGATGTCGCGCAGGAGCGCGTGGATACCGAGCGCGCCCTCATGGACACCTTGCGCGGGCATGTCGTCGAACTGCGCGGCCAGATCGAGAGCACCCAGGCCATGGCCTTGGCCAGAGCCAACGAGGTCATTGACCAGGCACTGGCTGCGTACCGGCGCACGGGCTATCTGCCCGAATCGGCTGACATCGGCGAGGCCGTCTCGGCTGCGCGCGGCGGTATTTCCTCGGGCAACTTCCGCTCGCGCCTGGACTATGAGGCCGCGCAGTTGATCCTGGCCAACAAGCTCGAAGTGCTGCATGACGCGGCGGGCGAGCAGCTGTCTGCCGATGAATTGATTCTGGAGCAGGAAAAAAGCCAGGTCGATGCGTTGGACCGGCTGCTCAAGACCGAGAAGGAGGCGCTGGACATAGCGCGTGGCATCGACACGCGGCTGCTGTCGTCCGATCTCGCATGGGCGGAATTCCGCGCGGCACTGCTCAAGGAGAGTGTAGGCCATGGCAGCGCAGGCGATCTGGACGGGGCTGACGGCAAGAGCGAAAGCGGCTTCGGCCCTGGCGGTGGAGATGGTTCAGGCGCTGATCGGGCAAAGCGCATCGCTGAGACCTATCGCAGGTACGAGGGGACTGGGGATGTCGCAGGCTTGGTGCGAGATATCAAGGCGGCTGGCGGGACGGCAAAAGATATCGCGAATCTGGGAGGCTATGCGCTGGGCGACGTGAATGCTGTTCTAGACCAGATGGGAATCCCCCGATTCGCGCGAGGTGGAGATCACGCCGGAGGCGTGCGCATGGTCGGCGAATTGGGGCCTGAGCTGGAATTCACCGGCCCATCGCGCATCTACAGCGCACAGAGAACCCAGCAACTGTTCGCCGGAATGGGGGGCGGTGAAACATCCAGGCAGATCCAGGCATTGCATCAGTTGATCTTTGACATAGGCCGTCAGCAGATTGTGCTGTTGCACAGCATGGAGGGCTTGGCACGCAAGGCCGATGCGTTGGGTATCAAGCGGAGGGTCGCAGCATGAGCACGAATGGCGCATTCACGAAAGGCATGGGCTTTCTGCCTCCCATCGCCGTCACGCTTTCCAATATGACAACAAACGTTGCACCCAGTGAACTGGCGCCCTGGATGGTCAACAAGACGTATGCCCTGGGTGACGAGATCATTGACGTCACAGGACTCATTTGGCGATCCCTGGTCGCAGGCAATACGGGCAATGCTCCAGCAACGTCCGAAGGGAAATGGCAACGGCGCGGTGTGGAAAACCGCTTGCGCATGTTCGATGCAAGTCTGGGTTCCTACACGGAGGCTGACGACCTGATTGAGGTGCAGATCAAGCCAGGCTGCATCGTGACGGATATCGAGCTGCTGGGTATTCAGGCTCACACGGTCCAAGTGCTGATGCGCGATCCCGTTGATGGCGACGTATTCGACAGTGGCGCGCAACTCATGCTCAAGCCGTCGGGCAACTCCCACTGGAACTATTTCTTCGCCCCCATCGCTCGCGAACGCAAGTTCTCCCTTACGGGTCTGCCGGCATACACCCAGGCCACCATAACGATTCGCATCAGCAACCGTGGGGCTAAGGCGCGCTGTGCGGAGGCAGTCATCGGTCGTGCCGTGTGGCTGGGCAACACACAGTGGCGACCCTCCATCAGTTTTGACGACTGGAGCCTCAAGAAGCGCGACGACTGGGGGGGCTGGGTAGCCGAGCCCGGCGCATACAGCGATCGCCTGAAGCTGCAGGTACTCGTTCACGGCACGCAGTACGAGCGCGTGCGCAACGAAATCTTGGCGTACCGCGCCAGGCCGGTCGTATGGATAGGTGCGCGAGGCTACAGCGTGCTCACCACCTATGGCTACATCACGGGCTTCGACCAGGTACTGGTGGCCCATGGCTTCTCCGATTGCAACCTAACCATTGAAGGACTGGAAGACGATGAACTTCACGCAACCACCTGATCCACCGGATGAAGGAGTGTCGATACCCAACCGACGAACCGACCCGCAGGATGTATTCGACGTCAAGACTGATGTCTACCTGAATTGGCTTTCCGGCTTCAGAAGCTGGACAGCGGGTCTGGCCGGTTGGCTGAAGACCTTTCTTGCGGAACTAGTCCAGGCCCTGCAGACAGTTGAAGCCAATAAGAACGCCGCCCAGGCTGCCGCCGCAGCTTCGGCCACTAGCGCACAGAACGCCGCCTTGGTCGCCGGGGCGCAGCGCTGGGAGCCGGGCAACTATGCCCAGGGCGATGCAGTCTGGTCGCCTATCTCGCTGCTGACCTATCGGCGTGTACAAGTGGGGCTCTCAGCCAGCGCCATTGACCCCGCACAGGACCCTGCCGGCTGGCGGCTGTCAGGCTCCCCCATGTCGATGCCGCAGCAGGATCTGACCTCAGCTGGGCCGCACCAGCTCATCGTCGGCATGCACTATCTGGTCACGCATCCCCTGTGCGTGTGCCTGATGCCTGCAGGCGCCGCGCCTCAGGACCAGTTGCGCGTCACCAACCGCTCCAACGCCCTGACGCCCGTGCTGCGCCGCAACGGCGGCAAGTTCTCCGGCATCGAGGACGACCTGGTGCTGGATTCGCGCTTCGCCGACCGGACCTTTACACAAACCGCAACCCTGGGGTGGATCTGATGCTTTCGTTCAATACCTTGTATGGCCAACCGGCTGCGCTCATGCGCCGGCGCATCTGGAGCGGCGAGGAGCGCAAGCTGCCTGGCGCCAGCGTGCGCGTGGAAAATATGTTCAAGGCTCATCAGGGCTTCCTGCCGGCTCTTCCGTTGTGGGTTCCGAATCGGGCAGTGTGGAACGGCCGCGTGTATGCCATCGCCACTGCCACGACGCTCTACACGACACCGGACCTGCGCACCATCACGTCCCGGTTTGTGACGACCGGGACGATCCAGGGCTTGGCACAGCACAACGGCACCATCGTCGTCAGCTATGTCGAGGGATCGCAATACGGCCTGCGCGCGAGCACGAATGATGTGTCGTTCACGGCGCCCGCTGGCGCTCAAGCCGTGGCCGCGATCAGCCGTGCGGGTGGGTTCTTTTTTGGACAGCAGACCTCCAACAGCTTTTCCTACTGCTACAGGTCCGTCGCCGGGACAGATACCTGGCTTTCCACCCCCATGCCTTCGGGAGACGCATGGACGACTTTCCTTTTCAACGGGTCGGCCTATCTGGCGCTGTCTCCAGGGAACGCTATCTGGCTCTACGCAGCAGTGTCTGACTCTGGCGCGTCGTTCATCAGTTCCACAAGCTATGCCGCGCTGCGCAATACGGTGTCAGCAGCAGCGGGCGCACTCAATCAGGGCGTCGTTGTCGGCACAAAGTTCGTGCTGTGCGGTGCCACCGGGAAACGGCTGTGGACAGCAACCTCCGAAGATGGCCACAACTTCGAGCTGCGCACCCACCTGCTGCCCCTGCTGGATGGCGAGGAAGTCCAGAGTCTCACAAGCGCCATCGTGCTGGACGGCGTGATCTATGCGCGGGCCGTGACGCTCGACAACGCCAATGCGAGCCGCTTACGCCTTGTGGCCTCATACGACGCTGGGGCGAACTGGCGGTTGTTCCCCCCAGCATTCGTCCCTCGAACAGGGGTAGTCGATGTGACAACCCCCATCTTTGCCCTGGAGCCTGGTAAGGGCTTGTTTCTCGGGACCCAAGGCATGGGACTGCTATCCGACGTCGACAACGACCGTGAGTTCTACTACGAACAGGGGGCCGCATGAATTACGAATATGACCTGTGGGGTTGGTATGTGGGCATGGCCACGTCGCCCAGCGAGCGCACGACCACGCTGCCGCCTGACAACATGCAGACCCACGACGCACCGGGCCGTCCGCGCAGCAACTTCACGGGCCTGGCCTGGGTCGAACTGCCTTATGAGGCCCCGCCCGAGCCGGTGCCCGAACCCGCGATGCCGGAGATCGTCATCACCGGCATCGCGGCCGACAAGGAGGACTTTGTACATACTCCCGACTTCACCGATGCGACGGTGCCGGTGGGTGCTACGCTGACCTTCTCTGCCGAACTGCGGGCCGGCGATCAGGTGCTGACGCTGGACGACAGCTTCCGGCTGCCCATCCGGTCGCGCGATGGCCGCGAGCGCGTGGTGCTGGCCTCCATGGCCAAGGGCTTCATCCGTTTCTCTGTCCACTTCGAAGACAGTCGGGTCTGGGAAGTGACCGAAGCCATGGTCAATTCCGACCTTCCTCCCGAACGCCACATGCGCTTCAAGGGCATCAAGGTATTTGCCGTGGAGGCATGACTTGGTCTGAGGCGTGACAACCAACCAAGCCGGCACCTGCCGGCTTTTTTGCGCCTGCCCACAAGCTAGGTGTTTTCCCCCGCATGTCTTCGCCGCGACAAGCTTTCCATGCAAAATAGCACGAACGTTCGTTTTAACAAGAATTTCGCATGTCCAGCGTTTCCGCCCCACGCCGCACCGCCCGCTCTCCGGCCAACTCCAATGCCGATCCCAAGGCCGGCTCTTCCGTGCACGAAGCTGCCGCACCGGCGCCGCGCCGCGCGCTGCACAAGGGTCAGCAGACCAAGGCCACCATTGTGGAGGCTGCCCTCAACCTGGCCACGCACATCGGCCTTGAGGGCCTGTCCATAGGCGCTCTGGCCGAGCTGACGGGCATGAGCAAGTCGGGCGTGTTCGCGCATTTTGGCTCGCGCGAGGAGCTGCAGATTTCCGTGGTGCATGAGTACCACGACCGTTTCGAGCAGGAAGTGTTCTTTCCCGCGCTTCAGGCGCCGCGCGGCGTGGCGCGTCTGCGGGCGCTGTTCGACAACTGGATGAAGCGCACTTCGATCGAGCTGGACTCGGGCTGCATCTATATCAGCGGCGCCGTGGAGTTCGACGACCGCACGGGGCCGGTGCGCGATGCGCTGACGGCTTCGGTGCAGACCTGGCACGCAGCCATGCGCCGCACCATCGTGCAGTGCCGCGAATGCGGCGACCTGCGTGCCGACCTGGACGAGAACCAGCTGCTGTTCGAGATCCACGGCCTGATCCTGGCCCTGCATTACGAGGCGCGCTTCCTGCGCAACGAAGGCTCCATGCAGCGCGCCATCGACGGCTTCGAGAGCATTCTGGCGCGCTACGCCAGCCCGACCTGATTTTTCAGTTTCACCGTTTTCACCGCATCCACTGCAAACCCCGCCAACACAGGAGAAGACAAATGCCCAGCTACAACCCGCCCCTGCGCGACATGCAATTCCTCATGCACGAGGTGTTCAAGGTCACGGATGACTACCGGCAGATGACGGCGCATGCCGAGGTCGATGCCGACACCATCAACGCCGTGCTGGAAGAGGCGGGCAAGTTCGCGGCCAATGTGACGTTTCCGCTGAACATCAGCGGCGATGCCGAGGGCTGCGTGCTGAACAAGGAAACCCACGAGGTCACCACGCCCAAGGGCTTCAAGGAGGCCTACCAGAAGTACGTGGAAGGCGGCTGGCCTTCGCTGTCCTGCGACACGGCCTATGGCGGCCAGGGCCTGCCCTTTGCGGTGAACTCGGCGCTGTACGAGATGCTCAACAGCGCCAACCAGGCCTGGACCATGTACCCCGGGCTGTCGCACGGCGCCTACGAGGCCCTGCATGTGCATGGCACGGAAGAGCAAAAGAAGCTGTACCTGCCCAAGCTGACCAGCGGCGAGTGGACCGGCACCATGTGCCTGACCGAGCCCCATTGCGGCACCGACCTGGGACTGCTGCGCACCAAGGCCGAGCCCGTGGCCGGCGCGCCCGAGGGCACCTACAAAATCACCGGCAACAAGATCTTCATCAGCGCTGGCGAGCACGATTTCACAGAGAACATCGTCCATCTGGTGCTGGCCCGCCTGCCCGATGCGCCCCCGGGCTCCAAGGGCATCAGCCTGTTCGTGGTGCCCAAGTTCGTGGTCAAGGCCGATGGCTCGCTGGGCGAGCGCAACCCCATCTTCTGCGGTGCGCTGGAGCACAAGATGGGCATCCATGGCAATGCCACGGCTCAGATCAATATCGACGGCGCCATCGGCACCCTGGTGGGCCAGCCGAACAAGGGCCTGCAGGCCATGTTCGTGATGATGAATGCCGCCCGCCTGGGCGTGGGCAACCAGTCGCTGGGCCTGACCGAGGTGGCCTACCAGAACGCCCTGGCCTATGCCAAGGACCGCCTGCAGATGCGCAGCCTGTCGGGCACCAAGGCCAAGGACAAGCCGGCCGATCCCATCATCGTCCACCCCGACGTGCGCCGCATGCTACTGACGGCCAAGGCCTATGCCGAAGGCGGCCGCGCGCTGGTGACCTACTGCGCCTTCCTGATCGACAAGGAGTTCAACCACCCCGACGAAAAGGTGCGCAAGGACAGCGCCGAGCTGGTGGCGCTGCTGACGCCCATCGTCAAGGCCTTCATCACCGACAACGGCTGGACGGCCACCACCATGAGCCAGCAGGTCTATGGCGGCCATGGCTTCATCACCGAGTGGGGCATGGAGCAGTTCGTGCGCGATGCGCGCATCAACATGATCTATGAAGGCACGAACGGCATCCAGGCGCTGGACCTGCTGGGCCGCAAGGTGCTGGGCAACCAGGGCGCATCGCTCAAGAAGTTCGGCAAGCTGGTGGCGCAACTGGTGGAGGAAGAGGGCGTCAACGAGAAGATGGCCGAGTTCATCAATCCCATCGCCTACCTGGGCGACCAGATGACCAAGTTCACCACCGAGATCGGCTTCAAGGGCATGCAAAACCCCGACGAGGTGGGCGCCGCCTCTGTGGACTACCTGCGTGTGGCGGGCCACCTGGTGTTCGGCTACTTCTTCGCCCGCATGGCCCAGGTGGCGCTGCGTGAAATCGCCAAGGGCAACACCGACCCGTTCTACCAGGCCAAGCTGCAGACCGCGCGTTTCTACTTCGCCAAGCTGTTCCCCGAGACCGCGACGCTGATGCGCACGGCCCGCGCGGGCAGCAAGTCCCTGATGGACACGGACGCGGCGCTGGCCTGAACGGCTTCACTCCAATATGGGAGCACGGGCTGTGCGCATCAGCGTGGCCTGTGCGCCTTTCTAGGCGAAAGGGGTTTGAAATGAAGGCATATCAAGCACTGGCAGCAATGGTGCTGGGCCTCACGGCCGTCGCGGCGCAGGCGCAGATGACGCCCGTGGGCCTGTGGAAGAGCGTGGACGACAAGAGCGGCGAAGCCAAGTCCGAGATCCGCGTGGCCGAGAACGACGGCGTGGTCACGGGCCGCATCGAGCAGATCCTGCGCAAGGGCGCCGATCCGGCCGCCACCTGCACCGAGTGTTCTGACGACCGCAAGGGCCAGCCGCTCAAGGGGCTGGAGATCATCCGCGGCGCCAAGAAGGCCGAGGGCAAGGACGTCTGGGAAGGCGGCAAGATCCTCGACCCCGAAAACGGCAAGACCTACACCCTGCGCCTGACGCCCATCGAGGGCGGCGCCAAGCTCGAGGTGCGCGGCTCCATCGGCCCCTTTGGCCGCACCCAGACCTGGGTGCGCGTGCAGTAAACCATTCCGGAAGGCGGCCGCAGCGGCCACCTCCCTCCCACTTGTGGAACATCCATGTCCCGATTCAATGTGAAGAAAGTCGCCGTGCTCGGCGCTGGCGTGATGGGTGCGCAGATCGCGGCCCATCTGGTCAATGTCAAGGTGCCCGTGGTGCTGTTCGACCTGCCTGCCAAGGAAGGCCCGAAAAGCGGCATCGCCGAGCGCGCCATCGCCAACCTCAAGAAGCTCAAGCCGTCGCCCATCGGCGTGGCCGAGGACGCGGACCTGATCCAGCCCGCCAACTACGAGGAGCACCTCAAGCTGCTCAAGGGCTGTGACCTGATCATCGAGGCCATTGCCGAGCGCATGGACTGGAAGCTCGACCTGTACACCAAGATCGCGCCCCATGTGGCCAAGCACGCCATCGTGGCGTCCAACACCTCGGGCCTGTCCATCACCAAGCTGTCCGAGGCGCTGCCCGACGCGATCAAGCCGCGCTTTTGCGGCATCCACTTCTTCAACCCGCCGCGCTACATGCCGCTGGTGGAGCTGATCGCCACGCCGACCACGCAGCCCGTGGTGCTGGACCAGCTCGAAGCCTTCGTCACCAGCGGCCTGGGCAAGGGCGTGGTGCGCGCCAAGGACACGCCCAACTTCATCGCCAACCGCATCGGCATCGCCGGCATGCTGGCCACGATGAAGGAGGTCGAGAACTTCGGCCTGACCTTCGACGTGGTCGATGACCTCACCGGCAAGAAGCTGGGCCGAGCATCCAGCGGCACCTTCCGAACGGCCGACGTGGTGGGCCTGGACACCATGGCCCATGTGATCAAGACGCTGCAGGACAACCTCAGCGCCGAGACCGATCCCTTCTACGCCAGCTTCGGCACGCCGCCCGTGCTGGCCAAGCTGATCGAGTTGGGCAACCTGGGCCAGAAGGCGAAGAAGGGCTTCTACAAGAAGGTCGGCCGCGACATCCTGCAGTTCGAGCTGGACAGCGAGGACTACGTGCCCGCAGGCGGCAAGGCCGACGAGGTCTATGGCCGCATGCTCAAGAAGCCCGCTGCCGAGCGCCTGAAGCTGCTGCGCAATGCCGAGGGGGCGCAGGGCCGCTTCCTGTGGGCCATCCTGCGCAACAGCTTCCACTACGCGGCCATCCACCTGGAGAGCATTGCCGAGTCCGCCCGCGACGTGGACCAGGCCATGCGCTGGGGCTTCGGCATGAAGCAGGGCCCGTTCGAGCTGTGGCAGGAAGCCGGCTGGCTGGAAGTGGCGAAGATGGTCCAGGAGGACATCGATGCCGGCAAGGCATTGAGCAAGGCGCCCCTGCCCAAGTGGGTCTTCGAAGGCCCGGTGGCCGAGGCCGGCGGCGTGCACACGGCGCAGGGCTCGTGGAGCCCCGCACTGGGCCAGTTCGTGCCCCGCCGCGTGCTGCCCGTCTACGAGCGCCAGATCTTCCCCGAGAAGCTGCTGGGCGAAGACAGCCTGCCCGACTGGAAGACGGCAGGTACCACGATCGCCGAATCCAAGGCGCTGCGCACCTGGACGCTGGACGGCCAGATTCTGATCGCCAGCATCAAGAACAAGATGCACGCCATCAGCCCCGAAGTCATGGAAGCGCTGATGGAGGCCGTGGACGTGGCCGAGACCGACTTCCAGGGCATGGTCATCTGGTCGGGCGATGCGCCGTTCAGCGTGGGCGCCGACCTGGAAGCCACCATGCCGGCCTTCGTGATCGGCGGCGCCGACGCCATCGAAAGCGTGGAGCAGGAGCTGCAAAACCTCATGCTGCGCATCCGCTACGCCCAGGTGCCCGTGGTTGCGGCCATCCATGGCATGGCGCTGGGCGGCGGCTGCGAGCTGGCCGTCTACAGCGCACGCCGCGTGGCGCACATGGAAAGCTACATCGGCCTGGTGGAAGTCGGCGTGGGCCTGGTGCCCGGCGCGGGCGGCCTGACCTACATCGCGCGCCGCGCGGCAGAGAACGCCGCCACCAGCACGGGCAAGGACCTGCTGCCCTTCCTGACCGAAGGCTTCACGGCCGCGGCCATGGCCAAGGTGGGCACCAGTGCCATCGAGTCGCGCAAGCTGGGCTACCTGCTGGACAGCGACCTCATCGTGCCGCACAAGGACGAGCTGCTCTTCGTCGCCATCAACGAGGCCAAGTCCATGGCCGCAGGCGGCTGGCGCGCGCCGCTGCCGCGCAGCTTCCCCGTGGCGGGACGCAGCGGCGTGGCCACCATCAAGGGCTCGCTGGTCAACATGCGTGACGGCGGCTTCATCAGCGAGTTCGACCAGCATGTGGCCAGCCTGATCGCCAACGTGGTCTGCGGCGGCGACGTGGATGCGGGCACCCTGGTGGACGAGGCCTATCTGATGAAGCTCGAACGCAAGGCGTTCTGCCACCTGATCGGCCATCCGAAGACCCATGAACGCATTCTCGGAATGCTGAACACCGGCAAGCCCGTCCGGAATTGATATGTCCCCCCTGAGTCGCTTCGCGCCTTCCCCCCCAGGGGGACGACAGCCTCGCGGCGGGGCGGCCCTTGCTCGCTGTCCCTGGTCTGGAGCACGCCAGTTGTCTGGGGCGCGCCCTTTTCGGGGGCTGCGGGGGTGATGAATAACTGAGATCGAGGAGCAATCTCCATGAAACAAATCCAAGACGCCTACATCGTCGCCGCCACGCGCACGCCCATCGGCAAGTCGCACAAGGGCTTTTTCCGCAACTACCGTCCCGACGACCTGCTGGCGACCACGCTGAAGGCCGCGCTGGCCCAGGTGCCGGGGCTGGACCCGGCTGCCATCGAGGACATCATCTGCGGCTGCGCCATCCCCGAGGCCCAGCAGGGCCTGAACGTGGCGCGCATCAGCGCCGTGCTGGCGGGCCTGCCCACCAGCGTGGGTGGCATCACCGTGAACCGCTTCTGCGCCTCGGGCCTGTCGGCCGTGGCCATGGCGGCGGACCGCATCCGCGTGGGCGAGGCCGACGTGATGATCGCGGCCGGCGTCGAGAGCATGAGCATGGTGCCCATGATGGGCAACGCGCCCTCGCTGTCGCCGTCCATCTTCGAGCGTGATGGCGACGTGGGCATTGCCTACGGCATGGGCCTGACGGCCGAGAAGGTGGCCCAGCAGTGGAAGGTCTCGCGCGATGCGCAGGACGCCTTTGCGCTGGAGTCGCACCGCCGTGCCCTGGCCGCGCAGCAGGCCGGTGAGTTCAAGGACGAGATCACGCCCATCGAGGTCACTGACCGGAGCCTGGACCTGGCCAAGGGCGAGCCCGTGGTGCGCACGCGCACCGTGGAGCTGGACGAGGGCGCACGCCCCGACACCAGCCTCGAAGGCCTGGGCAAGCTGCGCACCGTGTTCGCGGCGCGCGGCTCGGTGACGGCCGGCAACAGCTCGCAGACCAGCGATGGCGCAGGCGCGCTGATCCTGGCCAGCGGCGCCGCCGTGCAGCGCTTCGGCCTCACGCCGCTGGCGCGCTTCGTGAGCTATGCCAGCAAGGGCGTGCCGCCGGCCATCATGGGCATCGGCCCCATCGAAGCCATCCCGGCCGCGCTGCGCTATGCGGGTCTCAAGCAGGACGACATCGACTGGTTCGAACTCAACGAAGCCTTTGCCGCCCAGTCGCTGGCCGTGGTCAACACGCTGGGCCTGGACCCCGCCAAGGTCAATCCCATGGGCGGCGCGATTGCCCTGGGCCACCCGCTGGGTGCCACAGGCGCCATCCGCTCGGCCACCGTGGTGCATGCGCTGCGCCGCAAGCAATTGCGCTACGGCATGGTGACGATGTGCGTCGGAATGGGCCAGGGCGCCGCCGGCATCTTCGAGCGGGTCTGACCGTTGCTCAAGGCCCCGTTCGCGGGGCTTTGTCTTTTTCGCTCATCCCATTTTTTCCCATCCATGCGAGCCGGCACAGAAACGGCACCGACCAGGAGACAGCCATGGAACAACACCAACTCAGCAGCGACGGCGCCACGCTGGCGCTGCGCGTCTACACGCCCGCTGGCCCGCCGCGCGCCAGCGTGGTCATCGGCGGGGCCATGGGCGTGCGCCAGGCCTTCTACGAGGCCTTTGCCACCTGGCTTGCGGGCCAGGGCTATCGGGTGACCAGCTTTGACTACCGGGGCCATGGCGATTCCCTGCAAGGCTCTTTGCGCCAGGTGCGTGCCGACCTGTGCGACTGGGCGCGCGACTACGAGGCAGTCATCGCCCATGCCAAGGCGCAGTTGCCGGACCAGCCGCTGTTCCTGATCGGCCACAGCCTGGGCGCCCAGCTGCCGGGCCTGCTGCGCTCCCCGCAGCTGGTGGACGGCCTTTTGAGCATTGCGGCCGGCAGCGGCTACTGGCGCGACAATGCGCCCCGCCTCAAGCGCATGGTTCCCTATTTCTGGCATGTGCTGGTGCCCGTGGCCACGCGCCTGTGCGGCTACTTTCCGGGCCGGCGCCTGCGCAAGGTGGGCGACCTGCCGGCCGGCGTCATGCTGCAGTGGCGCCGCTGGTGCCTGAATCCGCGCTACAGCGTGGGTGCCGAGGGCGAGGCCGCCGCGCGCAGCTACGCCGCCGTGCGCTTTCCGGTGATGGCGCTGTCCATGAGCGACGACGAACTCATGACCTGGCGCGGCACCGAGCACCTGTTCGCGCTCTACGCCAATGCCCCCAGCCGCATCGAGCGCATCGAACCCAAGGCCCTGCAGTTGCGGCGCATAGGGCATTTCGGCTTCTTCCGCGCCGATATGCGCGACGCGCTCTGGGGCCGGGCCGTGGACGTGTTCTCGGGCTGGACCAAGGCGCCGGCCGCCGCGGCCCACCCGCGCTTTCCCTCACCCGCAGAGTCGCCGGCTTGACGGACGCGGGCGCCGCTTGCCATCACACTCGTTTGCCATGAGCACAGACATCCATCCTCTCGACCAGGCCGTGGCGCTCACGCCCACCGGCGCCGTGGGCCACTACCAGGGCCAGACCACGCAGGACTACTGGAACATGGTGGGCCCGTACGGCGGCATCACCGCTGCCGCGCTGGTGCGGGCCATCCAGCAGCATCCGCTGTGCCTGGGCGATCCGCTGTCCATCACCGTCAACTACGCGGCCGCGCTGGGCGCGGGGCGCTTCGACATCGAGGCCCGCCCCGTTCGCACCAACCGCTCCACCCAGCACTGGCTGCTGACCATCACCCAGCCCGACCAGGATGGCGATGCCCAGGTCGTCACCACGGCCACGGCCGTCACGGCCGTGCGGCGCAGCACCTGGGGCGGTACCGACCTGGCCATGCCCGAGGTGCCGTCGCCTGCCGCCGTGCCGCGCGTGCCGCCGCTGGGCGGCGTGGAGTGGCTCAACCGCTACGACATGCGCTTTCTCGACGGCATCATTCCCCAGACCTGGGATGGCCGCGAGACCGACAGCCTCACGCGCCTGTGGGTGCGCGACGAGCCGCCGCGCGCACTGGATTTTTGCGCGCTGGCCGGCCTGGCTGACGTATTCTTCCCGCGCGTGTGGCTGCGCCGCGCACAGCGCACCCCGGCGGGCACGGTGTCCATCACCGTCTACTTCCATGCGGGGCGCGAGGAACTGGCTGCCGCAGGCACGGGCCACCTGCTGGCCCAGGCGCGCGGCCAGGAATTTCGCAACGGCTTCTTCGACCAGAGCGCCCAGCTGTGGAGCGAGGCCGGCGTGATGCTGGCGAGCAGCCACCAGATCGTGTATTTCAAGGAATAAGCAAGGCAAGACCATCATGAGCGAAACCACCCAGGACATCCTCGTGCACACCGAAGCCGGTGTCTGCACCATCACCTTCAACCGCGCAGACAAGAAGAACTCCATCACCGAGGCCATGTACGCCAGCATGGCCGATGCGCTGGCCCAGGCCGGCGAAGACGCCGCCGTGCGCTGCGTGGTCTTCCAGGGCGACATGGCCATCTTCAGCGCGGGCAACGACATTGCCGACTTCCTCAAGCAGTCGGCCGGCGTCGCCGCCAGGCCGGAGGGCGAGCAGCGCCCCGTCTGGCGCTTCCTGCACAACATCGCCGCCTTTCCCAAGCCCGTGATCGCCGCCGTCTGCGGCCCGGCCGTGGGCATCGGCACGACCTTGCTGCTGCACTGCGACCTGGTCTATGCGGGCGACAACGCGGCTTTCTCGCTGCCCTTCGTGAACCTGGGCCTGTGCCCCGAAGCGGCCTCCAGCCTGCTGCTGCCCCAGATGCTCGGCTACCACCGCGCGGCCGAGGCCCTGCTGCTGGGCGAGCCCTTCCTGGCCGAGGCCGCCCTGGAAGTGGGCCTGGTCAACCGCGTCGTGCCGCCCAGCGAATGCAATGCGCTGGCCCAGGCCCAGGCCAGGAAGCTGGCCGCCAAGCCGCTGTCGGCCCTGATCGAGACCAAGCGCCTCATGAAGGCCGGCCAGTCCGGCCTGGTGCGCGAGCGCATGGCCGAGGAGGGCGCGAGCTTCGGCAAGCTGATGGGCGGGCCTGCTGCCAAGGAGGCGTTCACCGCGTTCATGGAGAAGCGCAAGCCGGACTTCAGCCAGTGCTGAAATCCACGAAGGCCTCCGAGGCCTCCGAGGCGCCCGTGCAGTTCGAGCCCGAGTTCATCGCCGGGCTGCGCGAGGTGTTCGAGCGCCAGATCGCCTTCAACCAGGTGCTGGGCCTGCGCATCACCGAAGTGCTGCCCGAGCGGGTTGAAGGCCGCATCACCATGCGGCCCGAGCTCATAGGCCACGCCGCCTACCAGCGCATCCACGGCGGCGTGATCAGCGCCGGCCTGGACTCCATGGGCGGCCTGGCCGTCATGGCGGCCATCGGCGCCAAGCACATGGACGACGCACCGCTGCAGCGCCTGCACCGCTTCTCGCGCCTGGGCACCATCGACCTGCGCGTGGACTACCTGCGCCCCGGCATCGGCAGCGAATTCATCCTGCGCGCCGAGGTGCTGCGGCTGGGCTCGCGCGTGGCCAACACGCGCATGGAATTCCTGGGGGCCGATGGCAGCTTGCTGTCCACGGGGACGGCGGCGTACATCGTTTCTTGATGCATGGCCCGCTGACTGCGGGCCTTCTTTTTTGCGTGTCTTCACCCCCAGCGCGCGCGCCACACGGCCCAGGCCGTGCCTGCGCCATAGGCGGCCATGGCCACGGCGACCAGGATGAACAGCGACTGGGCACTGCCCAGGCCGCTGGACATGAGCCAGCCGCCGCCCACCACCACGATCAGCAGGCGCACCGTGCCGGCCAGCACGGGTGCCCAGACGCGGCCTGCGCCCAGGGAGGCGAAGTACAGCACCAGTCCCAGGCCGAACAGCCCGAAGGCCGGGCCCACGGTGCGCAGGTAGAGGTCGGCGTAGGCGCGCACGGCCGGGTCGCCGGTGAAAATGCCCGACCACAACTGCGGCCAGACCATGACCACCAGGCCCAGTACGCCCAGCAGGGCCGCTGCCATGGCGCCGCCCGACCAGGCCACGCGGCGCGCGCGCGCCACTTGGCCGGCGCCCATGGCCATGCCCACCATGGGCACGGCGGCCATGCCGACGCCGAAGGCCATGGGGATCAGCAGGAACTCCAGCCGCTGGCCAATGCCGTAGCCGGCCAGTGCCAGCGGGCCCAGGCGGGCGACCATGCCTGTCAGCAGCAGCGCGGCCAGCGCCGTTTGCACGGGGGACAGGCAGGCGAGGGCGCCCACGCGCAGGATGTCGCGGAACATGGGCCAGGCCAGGCGGGGCCTGCGCCAGTCCAGTTGCAGGCGCTGCTGGCCCCAACGCAGATAGGCCAGGAAGACTGCGACGGCCAGTGCCATGGCCACGATGTTGCCCACGGCCACGCCCGGCATGCCCCAGCGCGGCATGGGTCCCAGGCCCAGCCCCAGCGTGCCGCCCACCACGATCTGCACCAGCGAGGCCGCAAAGATCACGGCCGACGGCATGCGCATATTGCCCGTGCCCCGCACCACCGATGCCAGCGTATTGCACAGCCACACCAGGATGGCGCCGCTGAACAGCACGGCGCCAAAGCCTGTGGCCGCTGCCAGCACCTCGCCGCGCCCGCCCAGCCAGCTGTAGAAGGTGGCGCCGCAGAGCACGAAGATGAGCGAGTACAGCAGGCCTGCGATGGTGCCGATGACGATGGCGTGCAGGGCCAGTGCCGAGGCACGCGCGCCGTCGCCCGCGCCCAGCGCGCGGCTGATGGCCGAAGACACGCCGCTGCCCATGGCACCGTTGCTCATCATCTGCGTGAGCATGGCCAGCGGAAACACCAGGGCCATGGCCGCCAGCGATACGGTTCCCAGCTGCCCTACGTAGTAGGTCTCGGCCACGGCGACCAGCACCGACATGCTCAGCGCCACCATGTTGGGCACGGCCAGGCGCACCAGGGTGGAGGCGATGGGGCCACTGACCAACGGATGCGCGGACCCGCTGGCCGCAGCGCCAGGGGCTGCGGAGGACAGGGCGGCGCTCATTCCGCGCTCTCCTGCGTGGCGGTTTCCAGCACGGGCAGCATGCCCAGCACCAGACTTTCCAGCGCGCCGATCTGCTCGCTGCCGCACAGCTCGCGCACGCGCTGCTGGGCCTGGCGCCACAGGGCGGCAGCCTCGCGGATGCGGGCGCGGCCTTCGGGCGTGACCACCACGCAGCGGCTGCGCGCATCCGCGCCGGGAACCAGGTCGATGAAGCCGGCCTGCTGCAGCGTGCGCAGATTGCGCGTCATCGTCGTGCGGTCGGTGTGCAGCTGCTCGGCCAGGGCCGAGACCGTGGGCGGGCCGTCGGGCGCATTGCGCGCCTGCACCAGCAGGCTGAACTGCGTGCCGCGCAGGCCGCTGGGCGCGAGCGTGTCGTCATAGAGCTGGGAGATCTTGCGCGACAGGCTGCGCACCATGAAGCAGGTGCAGACCGGACTGGCGGCGCTTGAGGTGGAGGAGGTCATGGGGCGTGGGGCAGGTGGCCTGGAATGGAAATGAGTGTAGATGCACCTATTGATTTGCGCATGTCCGCTGCGCGACCTGCGCATGCGCGGTGTGTGATCGAGAAAGGCTTGCAAGCACATGAAACGGGAGAACCATCTGGTTACTTTTCTTGCGAGATGCCGGCATTTGTTGCCAGTTCGTGTGCGTAGCATCGGATTTTTCCGAAGGAGACCCACCCATGGCTGTTCAGAACCCGTTCTTTGGCAAGCGCGACAACGATGCTTTCACCTCCCGCAACACCCTGGGCAGCGGCATAGGCGCCACCGGTACGGGGGGCAGCCCCTCCGGTGCCGTCACGCCCAGCTCCAGCGTGACAAGTCCGTCGACCGCCCAGCGCCAGGCATCGGCCGTGGCTCAGGACTCCCAGGGCAGCAAGCTCACCGTAGGCCCCAATATCAAGCTCAAGGGCGTGGAGATCACCGACTGCGACACGCTGGTCGTCGAAGGCACGGTGGAAGCCACCATGGACTCGCGCGTGATCCAGATCGCCGAGCAGGGTGCCTTCCACGGCACGGCCGAAATCGACATCGCCGAGATCCATGGCGTGTTCGACGGCACGCTGACCGTGCGCGAGAAGCTGGTCATCTACGGCACGGGCAAGGTCAGCGGAAAGATCCGCTACGGCAAGGTGGTTATCGAAGAGGGCGGCGAGCTCACGGGCCAGATCGAGGCCGGCTCCTCGCCGCGTTCATCTTCGGGTTCGGCCGTGGCGTCCAGCGCCTCCAGCCTGTCCTCTTCCTCGTCGGCCGTCTCCAGCGACAGCGCCGCCAGCAGTTCCGCGGCCCTGGCTGCGGCCACCGCAGCGGCCTCGCTGCAGCCGCGCGTCACGCCGTCGCTGGCATGAGCGATCTCTGCTGCCGGAAATGAAAAAGCGACCTGCAAAGGTCGCTTTTTTCATGGCTGCAGAAGTGGGGCGGGTTCAGCCGGCCTGCTGCTGCTTGCGTTCTGCATTGCGCTCGGCCGCTGCGCGCCAGGAACGCACCTGGTCGTTGTCCGGCAGCGACTGGGGCTTGCCCTGGCCGTCGATGGCCACGTAGGTCAGCAGGGCCTCGGTCACCTTGACGAAGCGGCCCTGGTCGGCAAAGCGCTCGGCATAGACCTCGACATCGACCGTGACCGAGGTGCGGCCCACGCGCTGCACGCTGGAGTAGAACGACAGGATGTCGCCCACACGCACGGGCTGCTTGAAGATGAACTCGTTCACGGCCACGGTGACCATGCGGCTCTGGCCCAGGCGCGAGGGCAGCACCGAACCTGCCAAGTCGACCTGCGCCATGACCCAGCCGCCGAAGATGTCGCCATTGGCGTTGACATCGGCGGGCATGGGAATGACCTTGAGAACCAGCTCCTTGTCTGCGGGCAAGGGATGGGGCGGGAGGTCTGGGCGGGGTGGCATGGGCACAATCGGGTCAATATAACAACCGAGAATTGTCTTTCATGCGACGCGAGAGCGCTTCCCCTACGGATTTACCCTTAGTCCCAACCCCGGCACCGTCGCGGGACTGGAACGCGCTGCGGCGCCTGCTGCCCTACCTGTGGCAATACAAGTGGCGCGTGCTGGCGGCGCTGGGCTTCATGATCGGGGCCAAGCTCGCCAACGTGGGCGTGCCGGTGTTGTTGAAGCACCTGGTCGATGCGCTGGATCTGAAGGCCGGCGATGCCCGCGCGGTGCTCGTCGTGCCCGTGGCCCTGCTGCTGGTCTACGGGCTGCTGCGCTTTTCCAGTTCGCTGTTCACCGAGCTGCGCGACCTGGTCTTTGCCAAGGCCACGCAGGGTGCCTCGCGCGCGATTGCGCTGTCCACCTTCGAGCACCTGCATGCGCTGAGCCTGCGCTTTCACCTGGAGCGCCAGACCGGCGGCATGACGCGCGACATCGAGCGCGGCGTGCGCAGCACCGAGTCGCTGATCTCGTATTCGCTCTACAGCATCCTGCCCACCTTCATCGAGATGGCGCTGGTGCTGGGCATCCTGGCGCTGCGCTTCGACATCTGGTTCGCGGCCATCACGCTGGCGGCGCTGGTGTTCTACATCACGTTCACGGTCACGGTGACCGAGTGGCGCACGCGCTTTCGGCGCGAGGCCAATGCCCAGGAGTCGGCGGCGCACACCAAGGCCATCGACTCGCTGCTGAACTACGAGACCGTCAAGTACTTCGGCAACGAGGGCTTCGAGGCGCGGCGCTACGACGAGAACCTGGAGGCGCTGCGCCGCGTGCGCCTCAAGAGCCAGAGCACGCTGAGCCTGCTCAACTGCGGGCAGCAGCTGATCATCGCCACGGCCCTGGTCGCCATCCTCTGGCGGGCCACGCAGGGCGTGGTGGATGGCCGCCTGTCGCTGGGCGACCTGGTCATGGTCAACGCCTTCATGATCCAGCTCTACATTCCACTGGGCTTTCTGGGCGTGATCTACCGCGAGATCAAGCAGAGCCTGACCGACCTGGAGCGCATGTTCACCCTCATGGACAAGGAACGCGAGGTGGCCGACGCGCCCGGCGCCCAGCCGCTGCAGACCCATGGCGCACCGCCCGAGCTGCGCTTCGAGCATGTGGACTTCGCCTATGACCCCGAGCGGCCCATCCTCAAGGACGTGAGCTTCACCATTCCCGCCGGCAAGACCGTGGCCGTGGTCGGCCCTTCGGGCTCGGGCAAGAGCACGCTGGCGCGGCTGATCTTCCGCTTCTACGACGTGCAGTCCGGCCATGTGCGCATCGCCGGGCACGACCTGCGCGAGCTGACCCAGGACAGCGTGCGCGGCGCCGTGGGCATCGTGCCGCAGGACACGGTGCTGTTCAACGACACGGTGGAATACAACATCGCCTACGGCCGCCCTGGCGCCAGCCGCGAGCAGGTGGTGGCGGCCGCGCGCGCCGCGCGCATCCACGACTTCATCGAGGCCACGCCCCAGGGCTATGCCACGCGCGTGGGCGAGCGCGGCCTGAAGCTGTCGGGCGGCGAAAAGCAGCGGGTGGCGATTGCGCGCACCCTGCTCAAGGACCCGCCCATCCTGATCTTCGACGAGGCGACGTCGGCGCTGGACTCGGCCAACGAGCGCGCCATCCAGGCCGAGTTGCAAAGCGCCGCGCGCAACAAGACGGCGCTGGTGATTGCCCACCGCCTGTCCACCGTGGTCGATGCGCACGAGATCCTGGTCATGGAGGCGGGCCGCATCGTCGAGCGCGGCACCCACGGCCAGCTGGTCGCGGCGGGCGGGCGCTATGCGGACATGTGGGCGCTGCAGCAAAGCGGGGAGCCCGCCGTGCTGTAGCGCGGGGCGGCCGAGGGACTGGGTGGCCGGGTGGCCGGGCGCCTGGACGGCTTCAGGGCTTGAGGTGCGTGACCAGGAACTGCTCCATGGCCTCGTAGAACTCGAACTTGTTCTCGTCGTTGTGAAAGCCGTGGCCCTCGTTGTCCTTGACCATGTACTGCACCTCGACGCCGCGCTCGCGCAGCGCCTTCACCACCTGGTCGCTCTCGTCCTTGTTCACGCGCGGATCGCGCGCGCCCTGGGCGATGAACAGCGGCGCCTTGATGCGGTCCACATGCAGGGCCGGCGAGGTGGCGGCCAGGCGCTCCCTGTCGCGCTCGGGATCGCCCACCATGGCGTGCATCTGGTCCAGCAGCGGCTTCCAGTAGGGCGGAATGGTCTTCATGAAGGTGAACAGGTTGGACACGCCCACATAGTCCACGGCCGCCGCATACAGGTCGGGCGTGAAGGCTACGCCGGCCAGCGTGGCATAGCCGCCATAGCTGCCGCCGTAGATGCCGATGCGCGCAGGGTCGGCAATGCCCTGGTCGATCAGCCAGTGCACGCCATCGGTGATGTCGTCCTGCATCTTCAGGCCCCATTGGCCGAATCCCGCTTCCCAGAACGCGCGGCCATAGCCCGTGGAGCCCCGGAAATTCACCTGCAGCACGCAAAAGCCCCGGTTGGCCAGGAACTGCACCTCGGGGTTGTAGCCCCAGCCGTCGCGGGCCCAGGGGCCGCCGTGCGGGTTGATGATGCAGGCCAGGTTCCTGGGCTCGCGGCCGGCCGGCAGGGTCAGGTAGCCGTGGATGGTCAGGCCGTCGCGGCTGGTGTAGCTGACGGGCTGCACGCGCGACATGGCGGACTCGGGGATGGCCGGGTTGATGTCGGCCAGCTTGGTCAGCGCATCGGCGGCCGCGTCGTAGATGTAGCGCGCGCCCGGCGTGCGGTCGTTGAAGGCGGCGACGATGAACTTGTCCTCGGCGCGGTTGGCGCCCTGGATGGCGAAGTCGTAGCCCGGCAACTGCGCAGCCAGCCGGCCGTACAGGGCTTCGGTCTCGGCATCGAAGAAGCGGTACTGCGGCTTGTCGGTCTGGTAGGCGGCCAGGGTCAGCACGCGGCGCTTGCGCGAATAGGCCGCCGCGCCCAGATCGACTTCCTCGGGCACGAAGATTTCCTCTTCCTCGTCAGGCCGGGCCGGGTCGATGACCACCAGGGCCAGCTTGTCGCGGCCCCGGTTGGACAGGGCGTAGAGCTTTTGGTCGTCGAAGGTGAAGAAGGCCGGGCTGACGCTGGTGCGGTAGTCGGTGGTGATCAGGGGCTGGAACTCGCCGGCCTCGTCGTCGCGGTAGAGCAGGGCGCTGTTCAGGCCGTCGCTGGCCACGGCGGCCCGCACGCGGCCTGCGTGGTCGGTCTGCCAGCCGACGATGTTGCCGGGGTTCTGCGCCACCAGTTGCGCCGCCCCCGTGTGCACGTTCACGCGGTACACGTCGAAGACCTCGGCATCGCGCCGGTTGTGGCTGATCAGCACATGGTCGGGGTCGTCTTCCAGGTCGTCCTCGATGCTGGCGCGCACGCCTTCCCAGGGCGTCAGGTCGGTGGCTTCGCCGCTGCGCGCGTTGACCGCCAGCACATGGAAGTTCTCGTCGCCGCCGAAGTCCTTCTGGTAGAGCACTACATCCGGGCCCTTCCAGAAGAAGTTGCTGATGTCGCGCTCGGTCTCGGCCGTGATGCGGCGCGGCTCGCCCACAGGGGTGCTGCCCTCCAGCGCCTGCACATGGATATTCATGCGCGCCGGATGGCCGTCCACGCTGACGGGCTGCATGAAGCCCAGCATGCTTCCGTCATCGGCCAGGCGGAAGAAGCCGCGCTCCGGATTGCGGAAGAAGTCCTTGATCGGATAGGCCTGCGGAGCCTGCGCATCGGCGCTGGCATCCCGTGCCAGGTTGAGGATGTGGGCGGCCATGGCGGGGTGTCGGGAAAACGTCGGCAAGGGTGACCTCCTGGGTTGCAGCGGCAGGGGAAAAGGGAGCCGGCCATGATGCCATGGCGCTGTATACAAACAGGCGGGCCACTGTCTTTGATGGGATTGGTTGTATACATTTGATTGGTGTTTTCCCGTGTTTTTGCGGAAAAGTGCACCATGAATCGCCTTGGATGTATACATTCACGCCATTCCATCCAGACAAAGCCCCATGAGCCCCCAGCTTGCCCCCGCCGCCTCCGAACCGGAAAGCCATTCCCAGGTCATCAAGGCCCAGCTGCAACTGCGCGAGATGATTCTTGCGGGCGAACTGCCCGCAGGCGAGCGCATCGCCGAGCTGACCGTGGTGCAGCGCCTGGGCATCTCGCGCACGCCGGTGCGCGCCGCGCTGATGCGGCTGGAGCAGGAAGGCCTGCTCGAAGCCATGGCCGGCGGGCGCGGCTACCGCGTGCGGCTGTTCTCCGAGGCCGATGTGGCCGATGCCATCGAACTGCGCGGCACGCTGGAAGGCCTGGCCGCGCGCTGGGCGGCCGAGCGCGGCGTGGCCGAGCCGCTGCTGGCGCAGGCCGGCCGCTGCCTGGATGCCATCGACCGCGTGCTGGAGACGCCCGACTGGGGCGATGAGGCCTTCTCGCGCTATGTGGCGCTGAACTCCGAATTCCACGACCTGCTGCATTCCATGGCCGGCAGCAGCGTCATGCAGCGCGAGCTGGAGCGCGTGGTGCGCATGCCCTTCGCCTCGCCTTCGGGCTTTGTGCTGGCGCGGGCCGAATCCCCGCGTGCGCGCCACAGCCTGATGGTGGCCCAGGACCAGCACCGCCAGGTGCTGGACGCCATTGCCGCGCGCGAGGGCGCGCGGGCCGAGGCGCTGATGAAGGAGCACTCGCGCATTGCGCGCCGCAACCTGCGCGAAGCCGTGAGCGAGCCCGGCAGCCATGCGGTTCCTGGCGTGCAGTTGATCCGAGCCTGATTCGAGTCTGACCCGCGCTTGATCTGCGCTTGATCTGCCCTTGATGTGCGCCGGCGGCCTCGGCCGCCTGCGCCCCAGCCACCGCAGCGCCAAGGACTGCGGACCCCACCCATAAAGGAGACCCCCATGAGCACATTTCCCAAGAACACCTGGTACGTGGCCGCCACGTCCGATGAGATCCAGGACAAGCCGCTGGGCCGTCGCATCTGCGGCGAGCGCATCGCGTTCTACCGCGCGCAGCACGGCATTGCCGCCGTGGAGGATTTCTGCCCGCACCGCGGCGCGCCCCTGTCGCTGGGCTTTGTCTGCGAGGGCAAGCTGGTCTGCGGCTACCACGGGCTGGAGATGGGCTGCGACGGCAAGACCATTGCCATGCCGGGCCAGCGCGTGCGCGGCTTCCCCGAGATCCGCAGCTATCCCGTCGAGGAGCGCCATGGCTTCATCTGGGTCTGGCCCGGCGACAAGGCGCTGGCCGATGCCGCGCTCATCCCGAAGCTGCCCTGGCACGACAACCCCGAATGGGCCTATGGCGGCGGCATGTTCCACATCCAGGCCGACTACCGGCTGATGATCGACAACCTCATGGACCTGACGCACGAGACCTATGTGCACGCCAGCTCCATCGGCCAGGCCGAGATCGACGAGACGCCCTGCAAGACCGAGACGCGCGGCGAGGGCGCCGATGTCGAGGTGGTCACCAGCCGCTTCATGAACGACATTCCCGCACCCCCGTTCTGGAAGATGGCGCTGCGCAGCAACGGCCTGGCCGACGATGTGCCCGTGGACCGCTGGCAGGTCTGCCGCTTCACCCCGCCCAGCCATGTGCTGATCGAGGTCGGCGTGGCCCACGCAGGCCACGGCGGCTACGACGCGCCCGACGAGCACAAGGTCTACAGCATGGTGGTGGACTTCATCACGCCGGAGACCGAGGAGTCCATGTGGTACTTCTGGGGCATGGCGCGCCGCTTCAATCCGGGCGATGCCGAGGTCACCGACCGCATACGCGAGGGCCAGCACAAGATCTTCAGCGAAGACCTGCAGATGCTGGAGCTGCAGCAGCGCAACCTCAGTGCCCACCCCGACCGCAAGCTGCTCAAGCTCAACATCGATGCGGGAGGCGTGCAGTCGCGCAAGGTCATCGACAAATGGATTGCGCAGGAACAGCAGGCGGCGGCGGTGGCCGCAGCAGCGGCCCAGCCTGCCGCCGCGGTGGCCTGAGGCCGGCCATGGCCCGGCGCGCATCCAGGACCGGCGCCGGGGATGGGGTAATCTCGGCGGGCTTCAACCCCAGGGCCGCAAGGCCTGCCGCCACCGATGGTCCACTCCGCCTCCGATCCGCTTTCCATCGACCTCTACGACCAGCCGGGCCACCTGATCCGGCGCGCGCAGCAGATCGCGGCGCAGCTGTTCCGCGACGTGCTGGGGCCGGACGTGACGCCCGTGCAGTACGCCATCCTGCGCATGCTGCAGGAAAAGCCGGGCATCGACCAGGTGACGCTGGCGCGGCTGGTGGCGCTGGACAACTCCACCACGGCCGACATCGCGGCGCGACTGGAGGCCAAGGGCTGGGTGCTGCGCGAGATCCTGCCCCGGCGCCAGCGGCGCCTGACGCTCACGGCCGAGGGCGAGGCCATGCTGGGCGGCTTCGTGCCGAATGTGCACGAACTGCACAACCGCATGCTGGCCGCGCTGGAGCCCGAGGAGCAGGCCGAGTTCAAGCGCCTGCTGCGCAAGTTCGTGCAGTTGCACGACGCACGCGACGCCCTCGACGCTTCCTCATCCGACTGACAGCGGCCCGGCCGCCTCCGCGTCCGAGACTGCGCGGCCCCGCCTGATCGGGGAAATCCCGGTATCTGGCGCCAATTTTCATTCAGTAAACTGAATCACATTCAGCATACGTAATGATGTGCTGAGAACACAAGAAAGCTTCCACAGAGCTTCAACCCAAGGAGACCCACGATGACTGCCTCTATCCCTGTCCCATGGCTGCAGCGGCCTTGCGCCGCCGCATCGTCCAACTGTCCGTTGCGGGAGCTGCGGCCATGAGCGCCGACCTGCGTGCAAGCGTCGACCAGCGGCCCATGACGCGCTTCCAGTGGTCGGTCATAGCCCTGTGCATGGTGCTCAACATGATCGACGGCTTCGACGTCCTGGTCATGGCGTTCACGGCCTCGGCCGTGTCGGCGCACTGGCAGCTCAGCGGCGCCCAGCTGGGCTTTCTGCTCAGTGCGGGCCTGTTCGGCATGGCGGGCGGATCGCTGCTGATCGCGCCCTGGGCCGACCGGCTGGGCCGCCGGCCGCTGATCCTGGCCTGCCTGGCCCTCTCGGGCGTGGGCATGCTGGGCTCGGCCTTCAGCCAGAGCGCCACGCAGCTGGCGGCGCTGCGCGTGCTCACGGGCCTGGGCGTGGGCGGCATCCTGGCCTGCAGCAACGTGATCGCCAGCGAATACGCCTCGCAGCGCTGGCGCAGCCTGGCCGTCACCCTGCAGTCCACGGGCTACGCGCTGGGCGCCAGCATTGGCGGCTCCATCGCGGTGTGGCTGCTGGGGCGCCATGACTGGCGCGCGGTCTTCCTGTTCGGCGGCTGCGTGACGCTGGGCGTGCTGGTCCTGGCCTGGTGGCGACTGCCCGAGTCCATGGACTTCCTGCTGGCGCGGCGCCCGGCCGGCGCGCTGCAGCGGCTCAACGCCCTGGTCGGGCGGCTGGGCCTGCCCGCATTGGCTGCGCTGCCGCCTGCCGCGCCCGCATCGGCGGGGCCGGCGCGGCGGGGCCCGCTGCAGCTGTTCGCACCGGGCCTGCGCCGGCCCACGCTGCTGGTCTGGCTGTCGTTCTTCGCGGTGATGTTCGGCTTTTACTTCGTCATGAGCTGGACGCCCAAGCTGCTGGCCGCCTCGGGCCTCACGCCCGAGCAGGGCGTGACCGGCGGGGTGCTGCTGAGCCTGGGCGGCATCCTGGGCGCCACCTTGCTGGGCCTGCTGGCGGCGCGCTATCCCGTGCACCGCGCGCTGGCCGGCTTCATGCTGGCCACGGCCGTGCTGCTGTGCTTCATCGTGAGCAATCCGGGCTCGCTGCTGCTGTCGTATGCGCTGGCTTTTCTGATCGGCGTCTTCGTCAACGGCTGCGTGGCCGGGCTCTATGCCATCGCGCCCATGGTCTATGGCGGCGAGGTGCGCGTGACCGGCGTGGGCTGGGGCATAGGCATAGGGCGCATCGGCGCCATCGTCTCGCCCATGGTCGCGGGCTCGCTGCTGGACGCCGCGTGGTCGCCCAGCCAGCTCTATGTGGGCTATGGCCTGGCCTTCGTGTTCGCGGCCTGCATCGTGTCGCTGCACCGGCTGCAGGGGCCCGAAGCCGGCAGGCCCGCAGCCACGGGCCGCACGCTGTCGGCGCATTGAGCGCGACTTGCAGACAAGAAGGAGAACTCCATGACCGAATGCACCACCATTGCACCTGCCTCCACACCTGCCTTCCCGCTGGACCAGTGGTATGTCGCCGGCTTTGCCTGGGAGCTGCAGGACGCGCCACTGGCACGCACCCTGCTGGGCCGGCCCGTCGTGCTGTTTCGCACGCTCGATGGCAGCGTGGCCGCGCTGGAGGACCGCTGCTGCCACCGCGAGCTGCCGCTGTCCTGCGGCACGGTGGAGGCGCGCGGCCTGCGCTGCGGCTACCACGGCCTGCTGTTCGACCGCGCCGGCCAGTGCCTGGAGATTCCGGGCCAGCAGCGCATACCGCCCAAGGCCTGCGTCAAGTCCTTCGACCTGCGCGAGCGTGACCAGATCCTCTGGATCTGGATGGGCGCCACGCCCGATTCCGTGCCCGCGCAGGAGCCGCCCGCCTATCCCGTGCACGGGGATGCGCGCTACCGCTTCGGCGGCGATGTCTACCACTACGACGCGCCCTACCAGCTCATCCACGACAACCTGCTGGACCTCAGCCACCTGGGCTATGTGCACCTCAAGACCATTGGCGGCAATGCCGGCATCCACATGAATGCGGAGCTGCAGGTCCGCCAGGACGGGGACAGCGTCACCGTGCTGCGCTGGATGCCCGACTCCGACCCGCCGCCCACCTATGCGGCGGCCTGGCCGTTCGCGGGCCGCATCGACCGCTGGCAGGAGGTGGAGTTCCACCCCTCGCACGTGTGCATCTGGACCGGCGCCATGGACGCAGGCAGCGGCCGGCTCGACGATCCGCAGCGCGAGGGCTTTCACATGCGGGGATTTCACGGCGTGACGCCGGAGACCGAGCATTCGGCCCACTACTTCTGGACCATTGCCACCAACCCGCATCCCGACATGCAGGACACCACGCGCCTGGTGATCGACCAGACGGCTGCCACCTTCGAGGAGGACAAGGTCGTCATCGAGGCCCAGTTCCGCAACCAGCAGCGCTTTGGCGCGCGCCCCGTCATCGATATCCACGTGGACGCCGGCCCCAACCGCGCGCGCCGCGTGATCAGCCGGCTGCGCGAGGCCAGCGCCCGGGCGCTGGCGGCGGCCTGATTTTTCCGAACCCATCCCTTTCCGCGATTTCTTCCCATGCAAGCCAACCCCATCCTCCAGGTGCGCGTCGCGCGCAAATGCGCCGAGGCGCAGGACATCTGCAGCCTTGAACTCGTGCCGCTGGACGGCGAAAGCCTGCCCGCCTTCACGGCCGGCTCGCACATCGACCTGCACCTGCCCGGCGGCCTGGTGCGCCAGTACTCGCTGTGCAACGACCCGCAGGACACGGGCCGCTACGTGGTCGGCGTGCTGCGCGAGGCCGCCTCGCGCGGCGGTTCGGCCGCCGTGCACGAACAGGTGCAGGAAGGCCAGCAGATCGCCATCGGCGCGCCGCGCAACCACTTCGCGCTGCATGCGGGCCAGCCCGCACGGCATCTGCTGCTGGCCGGCGGCATAGGCATCACGCCCGTGCTGGCCATGGCGCGCCAGCTGGCGCGCGAGGGTGCCGACTTCGAACTGCACTACTGCGCGCGTTCGCGCGAGCGCATGGCCTTCACGGCCCTGCTGCAGTCCATGCCCTGGGCCGACCGCGTGCACCTGCATGTGGATGGCGAGGGCGCGCTCGACATGGCGCAGCTGCTGGGCGCCCCGCAGGCGGGCCTGCACCTGTATGTCTGTGGCCCACGCGGCTTCATGGACGCGGCCCTGGGCATGGCTCGCGCATCGGGCTGGAGCGAGGACCGCCTGCACTACGAGTTCTTTGCAGGCGAGGCCGTGCAGCGCGAGGGCGATGCCGGGTTCGAGATCGAGATCGCCAGCACCGGCCAGGTGGTGCGCGTGGCGCCCGAGCAGACCGTGGTCCAGGCGCTGGCCGGCATCGGCGTGGAGGTGCAGACCTCGTGCGAGCAGGGCGTGTGCGGCACCTGCCTCACGCGTGTGCTCTCGGGCGAGCCCGAGCACCGCGACATGTACCTGACCGAGGACGAGCAGGCCGCCTGCGACCAGTTCCTGCCCTGCTGCTCGCGCGCCAAATCCGCCCGGCTGGTGCTGGACCTGTAGCGCTGGACCCGGCCGGCCGGCGCACAATGAGGTTTTCCCCCAAGGCCCGCCCTGTGGCGGCGGGCGCCGCCTTCCTGCCATGCAACCTGCCCTGCTCGTCCTCAACTTCAATACCGAGGCCCATCTGCGCCAGATGGCCCAGGCCTTTCCCTCCTTCGACCTGCTCTACGCGCCCGACGCCGCCCAGTGCGAGGCCGCCATCGCCGAGCACGGCACGCGCATACAGGCCGTGCTGACCATTGGCTCCATCGGCCTGTCGGCCGCGCAGATGCAGCGCATGCCCGCCCTCAGGCTGGTCTGCGCGCTGGGCGCGGGCTACGAGAACATCGATGTCGCCCATGCGCAGGCCCACGGCATTGCCGTGGGCAATGGCGCAGGCACCAATGACGACTGCGTGGCCGACCATGCCATGGGCCTGCTGATCGCCTCCGTGCGCGGCCTGGTGCGCCTGGACCGCGCCACGCGCGACGGCGTCTGGCGCACCGCCATGCCGCTGCCGCCCAATGTCTCGCACAAGCGCCTGGGCATCCTGGGCATGGGCGCCATCGGCGCCAAGATCGCCCAGCGCGCGCTGGGCTTCGAGATGGAAATCGGCTACCACAACCGCAGCCCGCGCAGCGGGCTGCCCCACCGCTACTTCGGCGACCTGCTGTCCCTGGCGCAGTGGGCCGATGTGCTGGTGGTCGCCACGCCGGGCGGCCCGGGTACGCGCCATCTCGTCAACGCCCAGGTGCTGGACGCACTGGGCCCGCAGGGTCACCTGGTCAATATCGCGCGCGGCAGCGTGGTCGATACCGCCGCCCTGGCCGCCGCCGTGCGCGAAGGCCGCCTCGCTGGCGCGGGCCTGGATGTCTACGAAAGCGAACCTGCGCCACCGGCCGAACTGCTGGACCTGGACGCCGTGGTGCTCACGCCCCATGTGGGCGGCTGGTCGCCCGAAGCCGTGCAGGCCTCGGTGGACCGCTTCATCGCCAACATGCGCTGCCACCTGGAAGGCCGCCCGCTGGTCTCGCCGGTCACGGCCTGAGGCCGGATTCAGCCCTGTGCCATCCCGGCAACTGCTGCCAGGTGCAGCAGTCCCATGACCAGGCAGATGGCCGAGGACACATGCCAGAAGCGGTCGCTGTTGTCCGGGAACCGCGGCTTCAGCCACGGAAAGGCCGCGGCCCGCGCCACCAGCACCAGGCCGGCCCCGGTCAGCACCGGGCGCATGAAGGGCAGGGGACCCAGCAGGCCCGCGCCTGCCAGCGCATACCCCGCCAGCAGCGACAGCACCACGCCGATGGCCGCCGACACCAGCGGCGGATACCAGTGCCCGGCCTCGGCCATGCGCGCCATGCGCTCGCCGGCACCCATGAGCCGCAGCCCACGTCCCCCCCAGACGATGCAGGCGAAGTGGGCCAGCGCGGCCGCCGTGTCGAACAGGGCGGCGGCCAGGGCCAGCAGTTGCACGCCCTTCACGGCAGGGCTTCCCACGCGCCGGTGTGCTGATGCTTCTTCATGGTGTATTCCTTGGGATTTGCTGCAATGGCCGGCCACTGTAGTGCTTAAACTCCGGGCAGAAAACTCGCCTTGTGCTCAGGTTTTGCCGCATGCCCTCCCATACCTCCGCTACCACTGAATCCCAGAGAAGAAGACAGCCCGTACAGGCCCGTGCGCAGCGCACGCTGCAGGCCATTCTTCAGGCAGCAGCTCAGATTCTGGTCAAGGAGGGCGAAGCCGCGCTCACCACCAACCGCATTGCCGAGCGCGCAGGCGTCTCCATCGGCACGCTCTACCAGTACTTCCCCGACAAGCAGGCTGTCTTCCGTGCCATGGTCGATGGCCAGCGCCGTGCGGCCGTCGCGGCCATCGAGGCCTGGCTGGAGCAGGCGTCGGAGCAGGGCCTGCCGCGCGAGGCCGTGGCGCGCGGCGTGGTCGCCTGCATCGTCGAGGGCTTTGCGGGCCGTACGCCCGCGCGGCGCAAGCTGGCGCGCTTTGCCTGGCGCCAGGATGGTGATGAGCGCATTGCCCTGTCCATGCGCGAGACCGCCGAGCGCATGGCCGCCCACCTGCAGCGCTGGGGCGGCCCCTCGCTGTCCTATGCGCGCCTTTACGTGGCCACGCGGGCCGTGCTGGGCACGGTGCGCTTCGCCTCGCTGGAGGCCTCGCCGCTGATTGCCTCGGGCGCACTGGAGGAACTGCTGTGCGAGATGGGGACAGACATGTTGCTGGGTGGCGTGCAGGGCGCCGGCGCTGCTGCCTCATAGAGGCTGTTCCATTCGCCGAGGCCATCATGGGGGCAAGGCGTTCGTTGATGGCGTGCCGGAGGCCCGGGCCGTTCCTGCGCAGGAGGAGGGCGAAAAAAAGGCCCCGCAGAGCGGGGCCTTTTGCTTCTACCGGAGTGTGCGATCAACCGATAGCATTCTAACGAGTTCGCGCGGCAATGGCTTTCTCCGCCACATCCACCAGGTCGGCGCCGACCTGCTGCTTCCACTTGTCGTAGACGGGGCGCGTGGCCTTGACGAAGGCTTCGCGCTCGGCCGGCGTGAGCTGGGTCACGGTCACGCCGTTGGCGGCCAGGTCCTTGAGCAGGGGCTTGTCGGCCTCGATCATGCCCTTGCGCGCGATCATGACCTGCTCCTTGGCCGCGTCCACGGCGGCCTGGCGCACGATGTCCTGGTCTTCCTTGGTCCAGGTGGCCCAGATGTCCTTGTTGACCACGAAGATCAGCGGATCGTTGATGTAGCCCCACAGCGTCAGATGCTTCTGGCCCACGGACTGCAGCTTGGCGGCCATGTAGACCGAGACGGGGTTTTCCTGGCCGTCCACGGCGCCGCTGGCCATGGCGGGCTGGGCATCGGCCCAGCTCATCTGCGTGGGGTTGGCGCCCAGCGCGGTGAAGGTGTCCAGGAACAGCGGCGAGCCCACGACGCGGATCTTCAGGCCCTTGAGGTCGGCAGGGGTCTTGATGGCGTGCTTGGAGTTGCTGATCTCGCGGTAGCCGTTCTCGCCCCAGGCCAGCGGCACCACGCCGGCCTTGTCCAGGCGCTGGAACAGGCGCTTGCCGGGCTCGCCATGCGTGAGCGCGTCGGCGGCCGCGTAGTCGGGCATCAGGAAGGGCAGGGCGAACAGGTTCAGCTCCTTGATCTGGGGCGACCAGTTCAGCGTGGAGCCCACGGCCATGTCGATCACGCCCTGGCGCAGCGCGCTGAATTCGCGCGTCTGGTCGCCCTGGATCAGGGACACGCCCGGGTAGAGCTTGATGTTGATGCGGCCGTTGGTGCGCTCGCGCACCTTGTTGGCCCAGATCTCGCCGCCCTTGCCCCAGGGAAAGGCCGTGCCCAGCACCAGCGACATGCGGTACTCGCTCTTGTACTTGGCCGGTGTCTGCGCCACTGCGGAAGCGGACGAAAGGGCCAGGGCCGCCGCTGCGGCCAGGCCGCTGGCGAGGAAAGTGCGAAGTTTCATTGCGAAGGTCTCCTTGTTGAATTTTTGGGAAATCAGTAGCCCAGGCGTGCTGGGAGCCAGAGAGCCAGCTGCGGGAAGGCGATCACGGCGATCATCACCAGGAACATGGCCAGCAGCATGGGGCCGACCCAGCGCACGGTGGACTCCATGCGCACGCCCGCGATGCGGCAGGACACCATCAGGTTCACGGCCAGCGGCGGCGTGAACTGGCCCAGCGCCACCTTGAGCGTGAGGATGACGCCGAACCACACCGGGTCCCAGTGGTAGTGCTGCATGATCGGCAGCAGCAGCGGCACGAAGATCAGGAAGATGGAGATGCCGTCCAGGAACATGCCCACGGTGATCAGCAGCAGGATCAGCAGCGCCATCACGCCGTACTCGCCCAGGCCCGATTCCACGATGGCCTTGGCCACCGGATCGATCACGCCCAGCGTGGACAGCGAGAACGCGAAGATGCCGGCCAGCGACACCACCAGCAGGATCACGGCCGACAGCTCGCCGGCCTCGCGCAGGATGGGATACAGGTCGCGCAGCGTGATGGTGCGGTGGATCACCATGCCCACGAACAGGCCGTAGAACACGGCCACCACGGCGGCCTCGGTAGGGGTGAACCAGCCGGCGCGCATGCCGCCCAGGATCAGCACCGGGGCGGCCAGGCCCCAGGAGGCCTCGCGCAGGCTACGCCAGAACGGCGGGCGCGGCATGGACGATTCCAGCGCACCCATCCTGTGCCTGCGCGACATCCACACGGCCGGAACGATCAGCGCCACGCCGGCCAGGATGCCGGGGATCATGCCGGCCGCAAACAGCGCCGGCACCGAGGCGCCGGGCACCAGCACCGAGTAGATGATGAAGGCCACGGACGGCGGGATCAGGATGTCGGTGGCCGCAGCCGCGCCCACCACGCTGGCCGAGAAGCTGCCGGGATAGCCGGCGCGGCTCATGGCCGCGATCATCACGCCGCCCACGGCAGCGGCATTGGCCGGGCCCGAGCCCGAGATGCCGCCCAGGAACATGGCCACGGCAATCGCCACCAGGGGCAGCATGCCGGGGCCACGGCCCACGATGGCCACGGCGAAGTTCACCAGGCGCAGCGCCACGCCAGAGCGGTCGAAGATCGAGCCCACGAGCACGAACATCGGAATCGCCAGCAGCGGGTACTTGCCCAGGCCGGCATAGAAGTTCTGCGGCACGGCCAGCAGGCCGAACCACTGCGTGTCGGGGCTGGCCAGCGCGATGGCGGCCGCTCCTGCCAGGCCCAGGGCCGCGCCGATGGGCACGCCCAGGAGCATCAGGCCCAGGAAGGCGATGAAGAGCAGGGTCGCGATCATGGCGCCTTCTCCTCGTCCACGAATGCGCCGGGGCGCCCCTGGCGCAGGAACAGTTGCAGCGCACGCAGCGTGATCAGCGCCGAGCAGATGGGCAGCCACATCGAATACCACCACTGCGGCACGCCGATGCCGGGCGAGGTTTCCTCGAAACGGTAGTCGTCCCAGACCACGCGCACGCTCAGTGCGGCGATCACCGCGAACAGCAGGGCCACCATCAGCGTGCCGAAGCGCGCCAGGCGCTTCCTGCGCAGGGCGCTGCCGCCTTCGGCGAAGTATTCGATGCGGATGTGGGCGTTGCGCGCCACGGCCGCCGAGCCCGCGACCATGGCCAGCAGGATCATCAGGAAGACCGAGATTTCCTCGGTCCACGCGAAGGAAGAGGAGGTGAAGTAGCGCACCAGCACATTGGCGAAGGTGATCAGGGCCAGCAGGGCCATGATGACCACGGTGAGCCAGTCCTCGATGCGCAGCGAACGCGGCTCGTCCGGCTGGGAAGGCGTCTCAGCGGCGCCGTTTTCGGTGGGAGGGGATGACATGGACGCGGGGAGTCAGAAAATTACACATGGCGGGGCAGATGCAGTCACTGAGCTTCCTCGGCGTCGTGTGCCGGGGGCCGTGAGGAAAAAATGTCACATTGGGTAAATGCGGCGCAGCGCCATTATGTGCGCATACGAGCGCCGCATCAGATGGCGGTTTCCTCAGTGTGGCGGCCCATGCGGGACGTTGATACGGGCATGCCCCGGCGTGGAGGCACCGAGGAAGGGCCGCCCCGCACCGAGGGTGCCGTCCCCCTCCCGGAGAGAGAGGGGGAAGCGGCGTAGCCGCTCAGGGGGTGCCTTCCATCACAGCGGATAATGGCGGGCATGGAAACCAAATGGCTAGAAGATTTCGTCAGCCTGGCTGAAACACGCAGTTTCAGCCGCTCCGCCCAACTGCGGCATGTGACGCAACCTGCGTTCTCGCGCCGCATCCAGGCACTGGAGGCCTGGGCCGGCACCGACCTTGTGGACCGCAGCTCCTACCCGACCCGGCTCACGCCGGCCGGCAAGACCATGTATGACCAGGCGCTGGAGATGCTGCAGTCGCTGCAGAGCACGCGCACCATGCTGCGGGCCCACGTCAGCGCGGGCAAGGGCATGGTGGGGTTTGCCGTGCCGCACACGCTGGCCTTCACCTTCTTCCCGAACTGGGTCTCCAGCGTGCAGGCCAAGTTCGGGCCGTTCCGCAGCCGGCTGTTCGCGCTCAACGTGCACGACGCCGTGATGCGCCTGGTCGAGGGCGGCTGCGACCTGCTGATCGCCTACTTCCATCCGTCCCAGCCCTTCCAGCTTGACCCGGCGCGCTACGAGATGGTCAGCCTGGGCCATGAGGTGCTCGCCCCCTACGCCAAGCCCGACGCCGACGGCCTGCCGCTGCACCAGCTGCCGGGCCGCCAGGGCCAGCCGCTGCCTTATCTGGGCTATGCGCCCGGCGCCTATCTGGGCCGGGTGACGGAGCTCATCCTCAAGGAAGCGGCCGAGGCCGTGCACCTGGAGCGCGTCTACGAGACCGACATGGCCGAAGGCCTCAAGGCCATGGCGCTGGAAGGCCATGGCGTGGCCTTTTTGCCATTCAGCGCCGTGCGCAACGAGTTGGAGGCCGGCCGCCTGGTCAGCGCCGCACCTGCCGGTGACGACGGTTTCCGCATGGACATGGAAGTGCGTGCCTACCGCGAAAAACCCACCAGCAAGGATGCGCCCCAGGGCGTGGCCGGCGCGCTGTGGAACTTCCTGCTGGAGCAGGGCGAGACCATCGGCTGACACGCCAGGCGGCACACATGAAGACAAAGGGGCTCTCGAGCCCCTTTTTGCTGCACGCTGGTGCATGGCAAAGCCCGTCAAGAGACCGACTTGGTGCATGGGTTATGCCTAGGGTAAACACCTATTATGCATGGCATGCATAAGGGTTTCTGCAAACGGCATTGGCTGTGCTGCCACGCATGGCATTAGAGTGCGCGCACAGCAGCCACGCCGTGTGCAGGCCCGCAGGCGCGCTGGATCGGGCAAAAAACGCGTGCCATGGCACGGCAGTTGCTTACCTGAATCTGGCTGACGTGCTGGAAAGCCCTAGCACGTGTCGGTGCTCCAGCACCGTGCGTGATTGCACAATATGTGTCACATCGTTGATAGTTCGAGCCAGCCCACAAGGCGACTCGACCGTTCTCATCAAGACCGTTTTCGTTCTCATCTCAGGAGACCCGTATGAAGAAGCATTTGTTGGCCATCGCCGTGACCGCCCTGGCTGCAGGCAGCGCTTTTGCGCAGGCTGGCGACACCCTGGCCAAGATCAAGTCCTCCGGCGCCGTGACGCTGGGCGTGCGTGAATCCTCGGGCCTGGGCTACACGCTGGGCAATGGCAAGTACGTGGGCTTCCACACCGAGATGGGCGAGCGCGTGCTGGCCGACATCCAGAAGCAGCTGGGCCTGGCCAAGCTGGACATCAAGTACCAGCCCGTCACCTCGCAGAACCGCATCCCCCTGGTGACCAATGGCACCGTGGACATCGAGTGCGGCTCCACCACCAACAGCCAGGCCCGTCAAAAGGATGTGGCCTTCGCCGTGACCACCTATGTGGAAGAAGTGCGCATCGCCGTCAAGGGCAACTCCGGCATCACCGGCATCAAGGACCTGAACGGCAAGACCATCGTCACGACGACGGGCACCACCTCGGTGCAGACCCTGCGCAAGAACAAGCGCGCCGACGGCCTGACCTTCAAGGAAGTCATGGGCAAGGACCACGCCGACAGCTTCCTGATGCTGGAAACCGGCCGTGCCGACGCCTTCATCATGGACGGCTCCATCCTGGCCGCCAACATCTCCAAGTCCAAGGCACCTGCCGACTACAAGATCGTCGGCGAAACCCTGTCGGTCGAGCCCATCGCCTGCATGCTGCGCAAGGACGACCCCGCCTTCAAGAAGGCCGTGGACGACTCCATCAAGCGCCAGATCGCCGACGGCTCGCTGGCCAAGCTCTATGACAAGTGGTTCATGCAGCCGATTCCCCCGGCCAACGTGAAGGTCGGCCTGCCGCTGTCCGACGCCACCAAGGACGCATGGGCCAACCCCAACGACAAGCCCATGGAGTCGTACGAAGTCAAGTAAGCACCAGCTGAATGCCGCCCCTTCTGCCATGCGGTTGGAAGGGGCGTTTTTTGTTGCGGCGCCGTTTTTGCCGGTAGTGCATTTTTCAAGAATCTGAATAAAGAGGTGCTCCTATGAGTTGGGATTGGCAGGTGTTCTGCCAGGACACCATTACCCAAGAGGTCGGTCAAAGCTGCTTCGGCAAGAACGGCGACATCACCTACCTCGACTGGATGCTGTCGGCCTGGGGCTGGACCATTTCCGTGTCGCTGCTGTCGCTGTTGATCGCATTGATCGTCGGCTCGCTGATCGGCACGCTGCGCACGCTGCCCGACCGGCCGTGGATCGTGCGGCTGGGCAATGCCTGGGTCGAACTGTTCCGCAATATTCCGCTGCTGGTCCACATCTTCATGTGGTACCACGTGGTGCCGTCCATCTTCCCCGCGCTGAAGTCCCTGCCGGGCTTCGTGCTCGTGGTGCTGGCGCTGGGCTTCTTCACCTCGGCCCGTATCGCCGAGCAGGTGCGTTCCGGCATCCAGGCGCTGCCGCGCGGCCAGCGCTATGCGGGCATGGCGCTGGGTTTCACCACGTTCCAGTACTACCGCTACGTGCTGCTGCCCATGGCGTTTCGCATCATCATTCCGCCGCTGACCAGCGAGACCATGAACGTGTTCAAGAACTCGTCCGTGGCGTTTGCCGTGTCCGTGGCCGAACTGACCATGTTCGCCATGCAGGCGCAGGAAGAGACTTCGCGCGGCATCGAGATCTACCTGGCCGTCACCGGCCTGTACGTGGTCTCCGCCTTTGCCATCAACCGCATCATGGCCTTCATCGAGAAGCGCTCGCGCGTCCCGGGCCTGATCGCTGCCAGCGGCGGAGGACACTGACATGAACCTGCAAATCGACTGGTCGTTCTTCACCTGGGACCTGTTCAGCAACTTCGTGCTGAAGGGCCTGTACTTCAGCCTGACGCTGACCGTCATCGCCACCATCGGCGGTGTGCTCTTCGGCACGCTGCTGGCGCTGATGCGCCTGTCGGGCAAGAAATGGCTCGATGTGCCCGCCACGCTCTACGTCAACGGCATGCGCTCCGTGCCGCTGGTGATGGTGATCCTGTGGTTCTTTCTGCTGATGCCGCTGATCATCGGGCGGCCCATCGGCGCCGAGGTCTCGGCCATCATCACCTTCATCGCCTTCGAGGCGGCCTACTTCAGCGAGATCATGCGCGCGGGCATCCAGTCCATTCCGCGCGGCCAGGTCTTCGCGGGCCAGGCCATGGGCATGACCTATGGGCAGAACATGCGCCTCGTGGTGCTGCCCCAGGCCTTCCGCAACATGCTGCCCGTGCTGCTGACGCAGACCATCATCCTGTTCCAGGACACCTCGCTGGTCTATGCCATCGGTGCCTACGACATGCTCAAGGGCTTCGAAGTGGCCGGCAAGAACTACGGCCGTCCCATCGAATCCTATCTGGCCGCTGGCGTGACCTACTTCGTGCTGTGCTATTCGCTGTCCTGGGCAGTGAAGCGCCTGCACAAGAAAATTGCCATCATTCGATGAGCCAGCACCCCATTGAGGAATTGCAATGATTGAACTCAAGAACGTTTCCAAGTGGTACGGCAGCTTTCAAGTGCTGACCGACTGCTCCACCAACATCCAGAAGGGTGAGGTCGTGGTGGTCTGCGGCCCGTCGGGCTCGGGCAAGTCCACGCTGATCAAGACCATCAACGCGCTGGAGCCCTTCCAGAAGGGCGAGATCTTCGTGGACGGCGTGGCCGTGCACGATCCCAAGACCAACCTGCCCAAGCTGCGCAGCCGCGTGGGCATGGTGTTCCAGCACTTCGAGCTGTTCCCGCACCTGTCGGTGACCGAGAACCTGACGATCGCCCAGGTCAAGGTGCTGGGCCGCAGCGCGGACGACGCCAGGAAGCGCGGCCTCAAGATGCTGGACCGCGTGGGCCTGACGGCGCACAAGGACAAGTTCCCGGGCCAGCTGTCGGGCGGCCAGCAGCAGCGCGTGGCCATTGCGCGCGCGCTGTCCATGGACCCCATCGTGATGCTGTTCGACGAACCCACCTCCGCGCTGGACCCCGAAATGGTCGGCGAAGTGCTGGACGTGATGATCGGCCTGGCCAACGAAGGCATGACCATGATGTGCGTGACCCACGAAATGGGCTTTGCGCGCAAGGTGGCCAGCCGCGTGATCTTCATGGACGTGGGCGGCAAGATCCTGGAGGACTGCTCCAAGGACGAATTCTTCGGCAACCCGGAAGCGCGCCAGCCCCGGACCAAGGAATTCCTCAACAAGATCCTGCAGCACTGAACCGGTGCGGCCCTTGCGGGCACGGCAATCAAGGGGGCGCTTCGGCGCCCCTTTTTTGTGGCCGCGGCGAGACGATGATGAGAATCGTTCTCGATACAATCGCCGGCTCAGCTGTTTGCACCGTGCTCCAGATCCCGCCCCCATTTCCCCGCCACCGGACAATTTCCACGTCCGCCGTGCCATGCCTGCCATGAAGCGCGACGACGCCCCGGGAGAGCCCGGTGGCCATTCCCGCAGTCTCTACACCCGCTGGCGCAAGCCGCTGCAGCGCATGCTGGCGCGGTACTTCAAGAGCCCGGCCGATATCGAGGATGCCTCCCAGGAAGTCTTCGTGCGCATGCTGTCGGCCGACAAGCGCCTGCCTGTGGACGAAGAGCGGCCCTATCTGCATCAGGTCGTGCGCAGCGTGGCGGCCTTCGCGCACCGCACGGCGCCGCAGCAGGCCGGTGTGCGGCTGGTGTCCGTGGAGGATTGCCGCGACGAGGTCGAGGCCCTGCCGGCCCGCGACGGAGCCGACCATGCGCTGGACGATGAGCGCCGCCAGCGCCTGGCCCGGCTGCGCGATGCCCTGAACGAGCTGCCCGAGCGCCAGCGCCAGGCCTTCGTGCTGCACCGCGTGCAGGAACTGACGCTGGAGCAGACGGCCGAGCGCATGGACATCACCGTGCGCATGGTCTCGCGCCACCTGAGCCGGGCACTGTCCTATTGCGAGATCCGCGTACGCTACGCCAGCGCCGAGCAAATGCGTGCCCTGCTGCGCGCAGACGAGCAGCGGCCGGGCGCCGCAGAGAACACACGATGAGCAACGAACTTCCCCCGGGCGTTTCGCCGCAGGAGCTGGTGGGGCTGCATGACAGGGCGGCCGACTGGTTCGTGCGCCGCCAGCAGCCGGACTGGACGGGCGCCGATGAGCGCGCGCTGGATGCGTGGCTGGGCGCCCACCCGCTGCACCGCAGCATCTTCGAAGGCATGTCGCGCCACTGGCATGGCGCGCCACAGCTCAGGGAATTGTTTCCCGATGAGTTCGGCGCAGCGGTGCCGCCCGCCGCGCCTGCCGTCTGCGCTGCACCAGCGGCCGCGCCGCCGCGCCAGCGCGTTCTTGCCCGCTGGCCCGGCCGCCCTGCGGCGGCCCTGTCCGTGCTGGCGGTGGTCTCGCTGCTGGCCTGGGGTGGCTGGTACCGCTGGGACCACACGCCAGGCTATACGCTGCAGGCCCGCACGGCGCCCGGGCAGACGCAGAGCATCGAGCTGCCCGATGGCTCGCGCGTGGCCCTCAACGTGGACAGCGAACTCCAGGTGCGCTACTACCCGCGCCGCCGCGAGGTGGTGCTGGATCGGGGCGAGGCCTTCTTCGAGGTCACGCCCGGCCCGGACAGGCCTTTCACCGTGGACTCCGGCGCCAGCCGCGTCCGGGTGGTGGGCACCGCGTTCAATGTGCGCGCCGGGCCGCCGCGGCTGGTGGTGAAGGTGCTGGAGGGCAAGGTGCAGCTGCGGCCCGAGCGTGACCGGGCTGGGGGCGATGTCCTGCTGCTGGCGGCAGGCGCGGGCGTGGCTGTGGACGGCGCCGGCCGGCACAGCACCGTGGTGGCCGATGCGGACAGCGTGGGCGACTGGCGCACGGGCCAGGTGCGCTTCAGCGGCACGCCGCTGGCGGAGGTGGCGCAGGAGCTGTCGCGCTATCTGGGTGCGCCCGTGGAGCTGGGCGACGAGTCGCTGGGCCGCCTGCGTGTCTCGGGCCTGCTGGCCACGGCCGCGCCCGAGCGCTTTGTGCGCGCGCTGCCGGCCTTGATTGCGGTGCGCGTGCAGCCGCGCAGCGGCGGAGGTTGGCTGATCGTGCGGGGATGAATCGAAGGTTGAGAAACAATTTGTTTCAAACTGACGGCCAACCCCAGGTTCCAGCTTTGCACCGGTTTTGGCTTCTATAGGGGCAGGGGCGTGGATTTTCCAGGCCCGCACGGCTGCCAGCCAAGGACCACCGAGGGCGCTCGTCCCTCACGCCCCAGCCAACGGCCGCAACACCTGACGCGCATGCGCGGGTGGGCTGGCATGGCTTGTCCGACGCGGTTCCTGATCGCCCGCGACGGCTGCCTGCGGCCTGCCCGTCGCGTGCCCGTGCAACGGCACAGCAACGGAGTGGCAATGAGAGCGCAAGAAGCAGCAGGCAGGGAATTCGCAGGCAGGGGCACACATGCCCGACGCAGGAACATGAAGGAGCAGGGCGCCGGCCCGCAGGCCAGTCCGCGCCTGCTGGCGTGGCTGGTGGCCGGTGCCGTGGCCGGCATGGGCGCCGCGCCGTCCGCCCGTGCGCAACAGCTTCAGCAGCCGGCCGCCTCTTCACCGATGCCGTCATCCGGACAGCGGCTGGCCTTTGACCAGCCGGCCCAGCCGCTGATCAACGCGCTGCGCGCCTTCGGCCGCCAGACCCAGTTCCAGGTGCTGTACGACGAAGCCGTGCTGGGCGGCCGCCAGGCGCCGGCCCTCCGGGGCAGCTTCACGCCGCAGGAGGCCATGGACCGGCTGTTGGCCGGCACCGGCGTGACCGCGCACAGCACCGAGCAGGGCACGTTCACGCTGCGAAAGGCGCCTGCGCCTGAGCCTGCGCCGCAGGCGTCGGCGGGCACCACGCTGTCCACGGTCAACGTGACCTCGCAGCGCATGGCCGCGCCGGGCAGCTACGTGGGCAGCGGCAGGAGCGCCAGCACCAAGCTGGACACGCCGCTGATCGAGACGCCGCGCTCCATCTCCATCGTCACCCAGGAGCAGCTGCAGAACCAGGCGCCCAAGAGCATCGAGCAGGCCCTGTCGTACACGGCCGGCGTGTCCACCGAAGTCACGGGCGCGGACCTGCGCATGACGGGCGCCATCATCCGGGGGTTCAGCGATGGCAGCTCCTACTACAAGGACGGGCTGCGGCAGTTCTCGGCCGGCACCTATGGTTCGTGGAACGACGAGATCGACGAGCTGGACAGCATCGAGGTCATCAAGGGCCCGGCCTCCGTGCTCTTTGGCCAGGGGCGGCCGGGCGGCGTGATCAACGTGGTCTCCAAGAAACCCGAGGCCGACCATGTGAACAGCGTGGGCCTGTCCTATGGCCGCTACCAGCGCGCCCAGGCCACGGCCGATCTGGGCGGCGCGCTGGATGCCTCGGGCGACCTGCTGTACCGGCTCAACCTCAAGGCGCGTGACAGCGACGGACGCACCGTGGGCTCGCGCGATGACCGCATCTCCATCGCGCCCTCGCTGCGCTGGAACCTCTCCGGCCGCACCCACCTGACCGTGCTGTGCAGCTACTCGCGCGAGCGCGGCACGCCCAAGTCCTGGTGGCCCAGCCTGTTCACCTACCCGCAGATCAAGGACCTGCCCGCGCACCTGACGGCCGGCGACCCGTCCTTCGACCGCTTCGACCGCGACACGCGATCGCTGGGCTACGAGTTCTCGCACCAGACCGACAGCGGCTGGCAGCTCACGCAGAACCTGCGCTACTCCACCATCGACATCGACTACCGCCACATCTACGCCATGGACGTGCTGGCCGACGGCCGAAGCGTCTCGCGCGCCAGCCTGGCCCAGCGCACCAAGGGCCGCACGCTGGCGCTGGACACCCGCCTGGACAAGGACCTGCGATGGGGCGGGCTGCAGCACCGGATGGCCTTCGGCATGGACCATGTGAAGTACAGGGAGCGCGGCGGCCTGGGCTTTGGCTGGGATGTGCCCGACCTGGACATGCTCGACCCCGCCTATGGCCAGTCCATCGCCTATCCAGAGCTGGAGGACAGCCGCACGGACCTGCGCCAGACCGGCATCTACACGCTCAACCAGTTCAAGTGGGACCGCTGGGTGGCCAATCTCAGCCTGCGCCATGACCAGGCGCGCACCACGCAGAACAGCAGCACCCAGCCGCGCATGAGCGACAGCGCCACCACCGGCAGCGCGGGCCTGCTCTACCTGTTCGACAGCGGCTGGGCGCCCTATGCGAGCTATGCGACCTCCTTCGATCCGGTCACGGGCCTGCAGTACGACGGCAATCCGTTCGAGCCCCGGCGCGGCAAGCAGTACGAGGCGGGCGTGAAGTACCAGCCTCCGGGAAGCACCTCGCTGATCACGGCCTCGGTCTTCGACCTGCGCCAGACCAACGTCACCACGCTGGACCCCGACCACCCGCGCTTCAGCATCCAGACGGGCGAGGTGCGCTCCACGGGGCTGGAGCTGGAAGGCCGCTTCGCGCTCACGCGCGAGCTGAACGCGCTGGCCAGCTACACCTACCTGGACCCGCGCACCACGCAGAGCAACCGGCCCGCCGAAATCGGCCGCCAGACCATACAGACCACACGCCACATGGCCAGCCTGTGGCTGGACTACCGCCCGCGCGCGGTGCCGGGCCTGATGGTGGCCGGCGGCCTGCGCTACAAGGGTCGCTCTCCCTACAACGTGGCGGCGGACGGCACGCTGAACATCAACGACTCCGCCACGCTGGCCGACCTGGCGCTGGCCTACGAGACGCCGCAGTACCGCATCGCGCTGAACATCAACAACCTGTTCAACCGCAAGTACTTCGCAGGCATCTTCCGCGGCGTGGATCGCGAGGCCACGCTGAGCTTCAAGTACTACTGGTCTATGTAGAAGACCTGCGCGCGGGTGGCTTGCGCGCGGCGCGAGCCGGCCCGCGCGGCTCGGGCGTCCTGATCAGCTGGTGGTTGAACTCCCTCCACAGCGCGTCGCGCCGGGCCAGCGCCTCGGACACATCGGCATGGCGCAACTGGGCCACGGCCGAGACCAGGGCATTGCACAGGTAGAAGGCGGCCGTGTAGGAGTGAAAGGGCGAGGCATTGGCCGTGCGCACCTGCAGCCAGTGGTGGGCCACGGTGGCCAGGGGGGCCGTGGGGCTGTCGGTGATGGCCAGCACCCGGGCGCCGGCTTCCGAAAATCGCTGCGCCACTTCGTAGGTGCCGCGTGAATACTGGCTGACGCTGAAGGCCAGCAGCGTGTCGGTGGGGCCTACCCACAGCAGCTGGTCGGCCGGGGCGATGGCGCCTGCATCCAGCTGCTGCACGCCGGGGCGGCACATGTTCAGGTGCAGGGCCAGCCAGGCGGAGACCGGCGAGCTGTTGAGCTGGGCCAGCACGAACACCCGGCCCTCGTCCTGCGCGAGCTGCCGGGCCATGGCCTCGAAGGCCGCCATGTCCAGCCCTTCGCGCGTGGATTGGATGTTGTGCTGGTCGTGCAGCAGTGCATCGTCCACGCACTCGCTCAGGCTGCGCTGCGCGCCCAGCAGCACGGGCGCGCGCTGGGCAGCCGTCTGCAGCAGCGCCGTCACCTCGCCGCGCGCCTCGCGCTGGGCCTCGGCATAGCTGGCATAGCCGAGCTTGGCGAACAGGCGCACCACGGTCGAGGCGCTGGTGCCTGTGCGCGCTGCCAGGGCGGTGGCCGATTCCAGCAGCGCATGCGGATAGTCGCTGCCCAGGGTCTGGGCCAGCGTCTGCTCGCTGGCCGTCAGTTCCGCGCCCTGCTGCGCCAGGCGCTGCGGCAGCAGCAGCGCGGCTTTTTGCAATGGTGATTTCATGTTTTTCTTGTATATGCAACGTGTGTTGCAAAATAGGGGGTCGCGTGCAACACTGCATGCACTCTGGAGATTCCACCATGCACGATACCCTCGAACAAAGCCGCGTGCAGCAGCGCGCGAGACTGCTGGACTGGCTGGGCGGCCAGCAGCAGGCCATGCAAGATCTGTTGCACAGGATTGTCGATATCGACAGCGGCAGCCGCGATGAAGCCGGCATCCTGGCCGTGGCCCAGGCCCTGCGCGAGCGGCTGGAGGCGGCCGGCGTGGCCGTGCGCTTCGAGGACGTGCCCGGCTACGGCGTGCTGCTGCATGCCGACGTGCCCGGGCCCGGCGAGGGCGCGCCCATCTATCTGATGGGTCACATGGACACGGTTTTTCCGGCCGGCACCGTGGCGCGCCGCCTCTTCCGCGTGGAAGAAGGCCGGGCCTACGGTCCCGGCGTGGCCGACATGAAGTCGGGCCTGGTGCTCAACGTCTTCGTGGCCGAGGCCTTTGCGCGCTGCGGCGGCCTGGGCGCGCCGCTCAAGCTGTTCTTCTCGTGCGACGAGGAGATCGGCTCGCCCGCCACGCGCCAGACCATCATGGACACGGTGCGCGGTGCGCGCGCCGTCTTCAATGCCGAGCCCGGCCGCGTCAGCGGCAACCTGGTGACCAGCCGCAAGGGATCGATGGCCGTGGAGTTCGAGGTGCAGGGCGTGGCCGCCCATGCGGGCATCAACCACGCGGCCGGCGCCAGCGCGCTGGAGGCCATGGCGCGCAAGCTGCTGGCCCTGCATGCGCTGACCGATCCCGCCACGGGCACGACCACCAATGTGGGCGTGCTGCAGGGCGGCATCGTGCCGAACATGGTGGCGCCCCACGCCAAGGCCGAGCTCGATGTGCGCTACACGGCCCAGACCGATCCCGATGCGCTGATGGAGCGCATCCGCGCCATCGTGGAGGAAGAATCCGTGCCCCGCACCCAGGGCCGCGTCACCGCCGTGCGCCGCACCCTGCCCATGGCGCCCACGCCCGATGCGCTGCTGCAGCTGTACCGGCGCGGCGCGCAGTCGCTGGGCTTCGATGTGCAGGGCGAGTTCACGGGCGGCGCGGCCGACAGCGGTCTGACCGCCTCGGTGGGCGTGCCCACGCTGTGTGCCACCGGCCCCGTGGGCGGCCATGCCCATACCGAGCGCGAGTACTGCGAGCTGGCCACCTTCGTGCCGCGTGCGCAGGCCGTGGCCCTCGCCATCTTTGATCACCCCTGATTGCGCTGATACCCATGAAAAACCTGTCCGTGAACCCCTCCCTGAACACCCGCCGCAAGCTGCTGGGCGCAGGCCTTGGCCTGGCGGGCCTGTCCGCGCTGGCGCCGCTGGCCGCACGCGCCGATGACAAGTACCCCTCGCGCCCGATCACGCTGGTCGTGCCGTTTCCGCCCGGCGGTTCGGTGGACATCATGGGCCGACAGTACGCCGAGCCCCTGTCGCGCATCCTGGGCGCGCCCATCGTGGTGGAGAACCGGCCCGGCGCGGGCGGCTCGGTCGCCACGCAGTACGTGTCGCGCGCCAAGCCGGACGGCTACACCCTGGTCGTGTCCTCGCAAAGCAGCCACCTGGCCAATCCGCTGACCCAGCCCAAGATCGGCTACGACCCCATCAAGGACTTCGAGAACATTGCCATCCTGGGCCGCCAGCCCAATGCGCTGATGGTGCATTCCAGCCTGCCCGTGAAGAACTTCCAGGAGTTCATCGAGTACGTGAAGAAGCGCCCCGGCCAGGTCAACTACGGCAGCGGCGGCATCGGCAGCATGGGCCAGCTCAATGTGGAAATGCTCAAGGCCGCCACGGGCATCTTTGCCACGCACATCCCCTACCGTGGCGGCTCGCCGCTGGTCACGGCGGCCATCGGCAACGAGGTGCAGTTCATCCTCGACAACCTGGTCTTCATGCTGCCCCATGTGCAGTCGGGCAAGGTGCGCGCCCTGGTCGTGGCCTCCGAGCAGCGCCTGCCCATGCTACCCGACGTGCCCACCATGGCCGAGGTCGGCTATCCCCAGCTCAACATGAGTTCCTGGACCGGCATCGCGGCGCCTGCGGGCACGCCCGACGCCATCGTGCAGACGCTGCACAAGGCCGTGCGCCAGGCCGCCACCGCGCCTGCCATGGTGGCCAGCCTCAAGGAGCGCGGCGTGGTCGCGCCCGAGGAGATGAGCCCTGCCGCGTTCGAGAAGATGATGGCCGAGCGCCTGAAGCTCTTCGGCGAGGTGGTGCGCAAGGCCCATATCGTGGCCGAGTAAGCAGGGCACGCCCAGGGCGCCCCCAGGGCGCCCCGGATGGCCGGGCGCAGCCGAGGTATTTCCATAAGGAGGAGACATGAGCATGACCCCTATCGCCCGCCAGGCTGCCAGCCGCCCTTCCCGCCGCCGCGTGCTTGGCGCGGGGCTGGGCCTGGGTATGCTGGCGCCGCTTGCGGCGCTGGCCGCCGAAGGCAAGGCCGCTGGCTACCCCTCGCGCCAGATCAGCTTCATCGTGCCGTTCCCTCCGGGCGGTTCGGTGGATGCCATGGCACGCCAGTACGCCGAGCCCATGGCACGCATCCTGGGCGTGCCCATCGTCGTGGAGAACCGGCCCGGCGCGGGCGGCTCGGTGGCCGCGCTGGCCGTGGCGCGCGCCAAGCCGGACGGCTACACCCTGGTCGTGTCCTCGCAGAGCAGCCATCTGGCCAATCCTCTGACCCAGCCCAAGGTGGGCTACGACCCCATCAAGGACTTCGAAAACATCGCCATCCTGGGCCGCCTGCCCAATGTGCTGGTCGTGCCCGCGAGCCTGCCCATCCGCAGCTTTGCGGAGTTCATCGCCTATGCCAAAAAGCACCCTGGCCAGCTCAACTACGGCAGCGGCGGCACGGGCAGCATGGGCCAGCTCAACATGGAGATTTTCAAGGCCGATGCGGGCCTGGACATCACCCATGTTCCCTACCGGGGCGGCACGCTGCTGGTCACCTCGGTGCTGGCGGGCGAGGTGCAGGTGTTCTTCGACAACCTCATCTCCATGCTGCCCCACATCCAGGCGGGCAAGGTGCGCGCCCTGGCCGTGGCCTCCGAGCAGCGCGTGGCACAAATTCCCGATGTGCCCACGCTGGCCGAGGTCGGCTACCCGCAGCTGAACATGAGCTCATGGACCGGCCTGGCCGCGCCGGCCGGCACGCCAGCGCCCGTGGTGCAGGCCCTCTTCAAGGCCGTGCGCCAGGCCGCCACGGCGCCGGCCATGGTGGCCAGCCTGCAGGACCGTGGCGTGACCCCGCCCGAGGAAATGAGCCCCGCCGCCTTCGAGGCCATGATGTCCGAGCGCCTCAAGCGCTTTGGCGAGGTGGTGCGCAGGACGGGCATCGTCGCCGAGTGAGCTGCTAGTCCAGCTGCACGCCCACCTCGCGCACCAGCCGGCCCCAGTCCGCCAGGTCCTGGCGCAGCGTGTCGGCGAATTGCGCGGGCGTGGTCCGGGGCAGGTCGGTCAGGTTGAGCTCGCCCAGCTTTTTGGCCGTGGCCGGGTCCTGCAGCAACTGGTTGATGGCGGCGTTGAGCTTGTCCACGATGGGTTGCGGCGTTTTGGCGGGCGCGAAGACGCCGTACCAGGAATAGTTGTGGAACGGGTAGCCCGCCTCGGTCAGGCTGGGCAGGTCCGGCTGGCTGGGAATGCGCTTGTCGCCGCTGTGGGCGATGGCGCGCACGCGGCCCGCACGCACCAGCTCCACGGTGGAAGAGGTGTCCGCAAACGCCGCTTGCACCTGCCCGCCCAGCAGGCCCTGCACACAGGGGCTGCTGCCCTTGTAGGGCACATGCTGCATCTGCAGGCCGGCCTGCTTGAGCAGGAATTCCATGGTCAGGTGCCCGCCCGAGCCCTGGCCCCAGGAACAGTAGCTGAGCTGGCCGGGCCGGGCGCGCACATGCTCCACGAACTCCTTGAGCGAATGCACGGGCAGATCGCGCGAGACCAGCAGCAGATTGCCGGCGCGGCCGATCTGCGCAATGGGCGCAAAGTCCTTGATCGGGTCATACGGAACCTTGCGGTAGAGGCTGGGGTTCACGGCCATGGACGCCGTGTAGGTGAACAGCAGCCGGTAGCCGTCCGGCGCGCCGCGCGCGGCCTGCTCCACGCCGACCAGGCCGTTGGCGCCGGGCCGGTTGTCCACCACGAAGGGCTGCCTGAGCAGCCGGGTCAGGCCTTCGGCAAACACCCGCGCGATGGTGTCCGTGCCGCCGGCGGCGGCCGTGGGCACGATCAGCGTGGCGGGGCGGGCGGGGTAGTTGCCGGCATCCTGTGCCGGCTGGGCGTGGCCTGTGCAGGCCATGGCCAGCAGCAGTGCCAGGGCCATGCCGTGCTTCTTCATCGTCTTCATGCACTTGTCTCCTTGTGTCGCCGTGTGTCGCCTTGCCTGTGCGCGGCCCCGTCAGCGCAGCCCCAGGCGCGCCTGCCGGCCCTGCTCGATCATGTCGGCCCCCACGCGGTAGAGGTTGCGCGAGACATAGCTGTCCACCTCGCGCGCACGCTCGCGCAGCCAGGCGGCCTTGAGGCTGCGGGCCTGGCCGATCTCGGGCGCGTCGCCGGCCGCCGTGGCCAGCACGTCGATCACATGCAGGGCCAGCTGCCACTGGCCCGCGTCGGCCAGCGCCTGGGCGCTGGCCACCAGGCCGGGCTTGTCGGTGATGGCCTGGGCAATGGCGGCGCCTGCGGCCTCGGGCGGGGCCGGGTGCAGCGTGGTCGGGTTGCGGTCCCACCAGCCGTTTTCCGAACGGTAGATGTCGCGCACGATGTAGCTGGGGTCGCCATAGGTGGGCTTCATCCACTCCACGCCGAACAGCTCCTGCGGATAGTCCATGGCCGCGAGCACCTGCTGCTCGTTCAGGCCCTCGTTCATCAGGCGCACGACTTCGGCGCGCAGCCAGCGCAGCGCCTGTGCGGTGTGCAGCAGCACCTGCTGCACGGCCTGCTCGCCCTCGATCACGGGACCGAACTCGCGCACGGCCTTGAGCGGGCGCAGCGCGGCCATGGCCTGCAGCGTGTCGGCCCAGCGCACGGTGTCGCGCAGCGTGCGAAAGGGCGTGCCGATGTTGGGGATGGAGTCCAGCAGCGCCGCGCCGCCGTACAGCACGCGCTGGCCGGGGCTCCACAGCGCGATGGCGTCGTCGGTCTCGGACGGCGCCCAGAACAGCTCGATGCGGCTGTCTCCGCTGCCTATCTCCAGCCGCGTGTCGAAGGTTTCGGTGGGCTCGTGCATGTCCAGCCGGTGCTCGAAAAAGCCCGCGCTGCGGTTGAACTGGATCTCGGCCATGCGGTGCTGCAGCGCCCGGGTCTCGCGGTAGCGCGCCTGGCGGCGCGGCAGGTTGCGGTGCGCGATGAGGCGCGGCACAGGCTCTCCGCGCGCGGCCGCATGCTCCAGCCAGGCGGGCACGCCCGCGTTGTAGCCGATGTGGCCGTGGCTGTAGCACAGCGCATGCACGGGCGCATCGCTGAGCTGGCGCAGGCTGGCGATCATGTCCTGGCTGACCTTGCCGCCGGGGCCGGCGTCGATCACCACCAGGCCCGCGTCGGTCTCGGCCACGAAGGACTGCCCCTGGCCGCGCAGTATGTGCAGGCCCGGCGCCACGGTTTCGCTGCCGGTGCCCACCAGCAAGAAGGGCTTGTCGTCGTCTCTGGCGTTCATGGGGTCTCCGGGTCTGGTTCGATGGGGGGCAGGGCGTAGCGGCCGTCCAGCAGTTCGGGCCGTGGCATGTAGGCGCGCAGGCACAGGTAAAAGCCTTCGCGCGGCGCGGGCAGCCAGTTGGCGCGGTGGTCTTCGCTGGCCGGCGGCGCGTGGCTGATGTGGATAGTCAACCCGCCATCGCCATCGCCATCGCCATCGCCATCAGCGTCGGGGCGCAGGCCCGGCGTGCGGTCGCCGATGGCATAGCGGTCGATGGGGTTGTCCACCAGCATGCAGTCGTGGGCGCCGTAGAGGGTCAGGGACCAGAAGGCCTGCACGGGCGGCAGCGCGCCTGGGGCAAAGCGCAGCCGGTAGCGGCGGCTGCCGTGCAGGGGCAGGCCCTGGGCGTCATGCCAGGCCAGCGGGTAGATGGCCTCGCGGCTTTCCAGCATGCCGATGTACTTGAGCGCAATTTCGGCGCGGGCCTGGAAGTCGTCGCCAAAACTGCCTTCGACCAGGGCGGGGAGTTCCCAGCCCGAGTCCAGGCGCCGGCCCGTGCTGGCCGCGCGCAGCCGGGGCAGCACGCTGTCCAGGGCGCGCTGCAGTGCGGCTTGCTGTTCCGCATCGGGTGCGCCCAGCCCGGCGCCCAGGCCCACGGCCGCAAAGCGCGCGACCCGTGCGGTGTGTTCCTCTGGTGGCGGGTTGTCGCGCAGCGCGGCATTGACCTGGGCGGCGTAGTACGCAGCGTTGGGCACGGCGTTGGGTGCGGCCTGGGGATCGCAGTCCGGGTCGAAGGCGCGGGCCTGCGAGGGAGTGCCCGCCTGCCAGTCGGCCAGCGGGCGCACCGCAAAGCCGTCCTGCAGCGCGTGCACGGCGGGCAGGTCATGCTCGCCATCGACCAGGATGCGGCCTATCACCCACAGCCAGGGAGTGGGCGCGGCAATGTGTGCGCCGGGCGCATCGAACGGTGGCGGCAGCGCCCCCTGCCAGCCGGGCGGCGTGATCAGGAAGGAGCGCGCAGCCGTGCCCGTCAGGCGCTGGCCCAGGTGGGCGAAGGGGTTGGTGAAGAAGTCCAGCAGGCCCAGGACGTAGTAGCGGCCCGCCGTGTCGGGCACGTCGATCACCAGCGGCCCGGCGCCCAGGTCCAGCCAGGCGTTGGTGTAGAGCGTGTCGTTGTTGGGCGTGACCACGCGGCTGGTGCCGGCGCGCAGCAGCTGGCGCGCATGCACGAACTGGTTGCACCAGCGCAGCGGTGCGGGCGCAGCCTCGCCGGCCGCATTGCGCCGGGGCGAGGTGGCCGCGCGCATGCGGCGCATCTCGTACAGCGGGCAGGTGTGGATGACGGCCTCTTCGGCCAGGGTGCTCAGGTCCATGGCGTGTCTCATGCGGCCACGGGCTGCAGGGGCGGAACAGGCCATTGGTGCGCGCCTGCCTGCGGGTGGTACATGCGCAGGATGAGGTAGAAGCGCCCGTGCGGCGTGGGCAGCCAGTTGGCGGCGCCCTGTGCCGGCCGGGCATGGCCCAGGTCGATCTGCAGGCTGCCGTCGGCCTCGCGCAGCAAGCCCGGCGTGCGGTCCCCTATGGAGTGGCGGCCGATCTCGTTGCCGTAGAGAAAGCGGTCGGCGTCGTACAGGGTGACGGACCAGAAGGCGTCGGCCGGCGGCATGTCGGCGGCATTGAAGCGCAGCACATAGCGCTGGCTGCCGTCCAGCGGCTGCAGGCCTGCGTCGTGGTGGGCGGCGGCGTAGATGGCCTCGCTGGTGGCCAGCGCGCCCAGGCCCAGGTAGGCGGTGCGTGCGCGGCCCAGGTACTCGCTGCCGTAGCGGCCGGTGGACGGCGTCATGGTCCAGGGCCGGGGGCGGCGGTTGCGCCCCATGGCGGCCACGGTGCGCACGCCGTCGGCAAAGCCCTCGGTCAGGCCTTCGCGCACGGGCTCCTCCAGCTGCTCCCACGCCATGTGGGCGCTGGCCACCAGGCCGGCCTGGCCGAACCAGGCCAGCAGTCCCTGGTCCTCCTTGCGGCCAGGCGCCTCGGCCAGCGCATGGCAGAGGTTGGCAAAAAAGCGCGGCGCAACCTCGGCCGCAGGCTCCTGGTTCTCGAAGGCGGCCGCCATGGCGTCCACGGGCGGGCCGACCCAGTTCGCGACGGCGGCCGGGCGGCCTCCTTTCGGCACGCCCGGCGCGGGCTCCAGCCGGATGTCGGCCTGCAGCGCGCGGGCTGCAGGCCAGTCGGGCGCATCGCCCACCACGGTGCGGCCGATCAGCCAGACCAGGTTGCTGGGGCAGTGCACCAGACGGTGGCCGGCCAGGTGTTCCGGCACCTGGCCGCCCGGCCCGACCAGGACCACGGTCTCGCCTTCGGGCGCGCAGTTGCGCGGTCCCAGGTTCTCGAAATTCTCGGTATAGGCGTCGTACAGGGCCAGCACGAAATAGCGGCCCGGATGCGCGGCGCTGGAGGGCACGGTCAGCAGGCGCGGGCCGTCGGCCAGGTGGATCCAGGCCAGCGAGTACAGCAGGTCGTTGGCGGGCGTGACCACGTCGCGGTCCTCATGGGTGGAGGGGCGCTGGCTGTGGTGCAGCGTGTCGAAGTCGCCGCGCATGTCCAGGCCCAAACCGGTAGCACGTGCGGCGCCGGCATCGGTCTGCAGGCGGCAGGTGCGGTAGGTCTCTATCAGCGGATAGCCGTAGACAAAGGCGGCCAGGCCGATGGAGCGCGCCAGGGCGCGGCGGACTTCGGGCAGGGAGGGAGGGGTCGGGTTCATGTCCATTGTTTTCTTCAGGGCAGGAGGGGGGTCAGTCGAGGGTCACGCCCGTGGAGCGCGCCAGGTCCAGCGCCACGGGCAAAAAGGCGGCGTAGGCGGCGCTGGCCTCGGCCGGGCTGTTGCCCTGGGCCTCCAGGCCCAGCGCCTCGACACGCTGGCGCACCTGGGGCTCGCGCATCACGGCGGCGACCTCGCGGCCCAGGCGTTCGACGATGGCGTCGGGCGTGCGCGCGGGCGCCATCAGCGAGATCGATCCCGTGATGGCATACACGGGCTCGCGGTAGCCCTGCTCGGCAAAGGTGGGCACATCGGGCAGGGCCTTGCTGCGGCGCGGTCCGGCCACGGCCAGGGCGCGCAGCTTGCCGGCGTCGATGAAGGGCTTGAGCGTGGCGGCCGAGCCCAGCGTCATCTGGATCACGCCGCTGACCAGGTCGATGGACATGGGCCCTTCGCCCTTGTAGGCCACGTGCAGCGACTGCAGGCCGTAGGCCTTGTCCATGAAGACCTGGACCTGGTGCGGCTGCGTGCCCGCCCCCCAGGAACCCATGGCGTACTTGCCCGGCGACTGGCGCACGGCCTCGACCAGGCCCTTGAAGTCCTTGGCCGGCACGGCCGGGTTGACGGCCATCACCATGGAGGGCGAGACCACGTCCGAGACCATGCGCAGCTCGGTGCGCGGGTCGTAGGGCAGTTTCTTGTAGAGCACCAGGTTGGCCGTGATGGGCCCGGGCACGGTCAGCAGCAGGGTGTGGCCGTCGGGCGCGCTCTTGGCCACATGCTCGGTGCCGATGATGCCGCCCGCGCCGCTGCGGTTGTCCACCACCACGGGCTGGCCCAGGCGCTTGGCCAGGCCCTCGGCCAGGATGCGCGCCACGGTGTCGGTGGAGCCGCCGGCCTGGTATTGCACGACGATGCGCACGGGCCGGGCGGGATAGCCGTCCTGGGCCAGCGCGGCGCTGCAGGCCAGGGCAAGACAGGTCAGTGCGGCGGTGCGCAGCAGGGGGGTATTCATGGTGGCCTCCGGGCGGGAGATGGAATGGGCATTGGCTTTCATGCAGCCTCCCTGCCGATGACCAGCGCATCGACGGCCACGCAGCCGCCGTCCTCGCGCGGGCGGGCGATCAGGGGATTGATCTCGGCGCTTTCCAGCGTGGCGCCTGCGCGCTGCGCAAAGCCGGCCAGGGCGCACAGCGTGTCGGCAATGCTGTCCAGGTCCACGCGGGGGCGGCCGCGCGCGCCGTCCAGCACGGCAAAGGCCCGCAGCTCGCGCACCATGGCCAGCGCGTCGTCGCGCGCGATGGGCAGCAGGCGCAGCGAGACATCGCGCAGGATCTCGGCATGGATGCCGCCCAGCCCGAACATCAGCACCGGGCCGAACACCGGGTCGCGGTGCACGCCGGCGATGCACTCCACGCCGCCCTGCACCATGGGGGCGGCCAGCGCGCCGTCGATGTGCGCCTCGGGCCGGGCCTGGCGCGCATTGGCCAGGATGCGGTCGAAGGCGGCCTGGGCGCCGGCCGCATCCGCCAGGTTCAGTGCCACGCCGCCCACGTCGGACTTGTGGGCGATGGCATCGCTGCAGACCTTGAGGGCAATGCGTCCGCCCATCTCCTGCGCGGCCTGCACGGCCTGCGCTGCCTCGGCCGCCGTGCGCACCAGCCGGTGCGGCACCACGGGCACGCCGGCCTCGGCCAGCAGGGCCATGCTGCGCTGCTCCGACAGCGTGCCCGCCGGCAGGTGCAGTGCGCTGCCTGCATCGGCCATCGCGGGCAGCGCCTGCGGTGTTTCATGCAGGCGGGCCAGCGCGCCAATGCAGCGTATGGCCGCGCCCGGGTCGGCGAACACCAGGCAGCCCAGCGCCTCCAGCGCATCGCGGCGCTCGGGCGGGCACAGCGTGCTGACGGCCAGCAGGGTATCGGGATGGTGGGTGCGCAGCGTCTGCACCAGGCTTTGCAGCACGGGCCAGAAGGCGTCGGACAGGCCGCCTGCCGCGAAGAAGCCCAGCCAGCTGTCGAACTGCCGGTCGGTCAGCATCAGGCGGGCGCTGCGCTCCAGCAGCGTCATGTCGTTGGTGACCTGGCCCGTGATGTCCACGGGGTTGCGCGGCGCGGCAAACGGCACCCATTCGCGCAGCTGGCGCTGGGCCGCATCGGACAGCGGTGCCACGTCCAGGCCGGCTGCGCTGGCGTCGTCGGCCATCATGGCGCCCACGCCGCCCGAGACCGTGAACAGTCCGATGGACCGCCCCTTGGGGGCCCGCGCGATGGAGGCACTGGCCGCCAGCGCGAAGAAGTCCGTGATGGAATGCGCGCGCAGCACGCCGTAGCGGCGGAACACCGCGTCATAGACGGCATCGTTGCCCGCCAGCGAGGCCGTGTGCGATGCGGCGGCGGCCGCGCCCAGGGCGCTGGTGCCCACCTTGCACATGACCACGGGCTTGCCGCGCTCCTGCGCCAGGGCCAGGGCCGCGCGCAGCCGGGGGCCGTCGCGGCAGCCCTCCATGTAGGCCATGATCACGTCGGTCTCGGGGTCCTGGGCCAGCCAGGCCAGGCCATCGGCCAGCTGCACATCGGCCTCGTTGCCCGTGGTGGCCCACAGCGACAGGCCCAGCCCGCGCTCGCGCGCCAGGCTGTAGGCATAGGCCCCGAAGGCGCCCGACTGGCTGACCATGCCGATGCGCCCGGGCCGCACCAGGCCGCCGCCCGGCGCGGGCGAGAACGTGGCGTAGACCTGGTGGCCGGGGCGCATGAAGCCCAGGCAGTTCGGGCCGATGAGGCGTATGCCCGCCTCCTGCGCGCGCCGCGCCAGCGCCTGCTGGGCGGCCGTGCCGTCGGAGCCGGTCTCGGCATAGCCCGAGGAAAACAGCACCATGGACTGCACGCGCGCGGCGGCCGCATCCTCCAGCACGCCGGCCACCTGCGACTGCGGCACGGCGACGATGGCCAGGTCCACCGGCGCGCCGATGGCGGCCAGCCGCTCGTGCGCGGGCAGGCCCTGCACGCGGCTGGCGCGCGGGTTCACCGCATACAGCGCGCCGCCGTAGCCGAAGCGCAGCAGGTAGTCCAGCGGAATGCCGCCGATCTTGCTGGCCTGGTCCGAGGCGCCGACCACGGCGATGGAGCGCGGCGCGAACAGCGCGTCGAGCCGGGAAGTGTCGAAGCAATGGCTGTCGGTCATGGGTGTCCCTCAGAAGTTGTGGCGCACGCCCAGCGCCAGGGACCGCACGCCGTCGCCGCTGTGGGCGGCCACCGGCACGTTGGCAATGGCGGCCGAGGCATTGGCCGCGTTGCCCAGCTGCAGCCAGCGCGCGTAGAGCACGGTGCGCTTGCTCAGCGCGTAGTCGTAGCCCAGCGTCCAGGTGTTCTGGGCGCGGTCCGTGCCGCCCACCTCGCGCCGCGCCACCGAGACCAGCAGCTTGGAGCGCGCATCCACGCTCCAATCGGCGCCCAGCTGGGCCAGCCTCGCCTTGGGTGTGCCTGCACGGTCCACGCGGTTGATGACGTAGTTGCCCGTCAGGCGCAGCCCATTCAGGGCTTCCCAGCTGGCCGACAACGCCTGGTACTGGCTGGTGGCGGGCGCGGCCACGGGTGCGGCGGCGCTGCCTTCCACGGACTTCTGGAAGCTGTAGGCCAGGAACCAGGGCTTCTGGTTCCAGCCCAGCGTGGCGCCGTAGAGGCGGCCGTTGCTGCTGTTCGGTGAAGCCGCTTCGCCGAAGGAATAGGCCAGGTCCGCCAGCCAGGGCTGGCCTGCCGGCGTGCGGTAGCGCACCAGGTTGTTGGCCCGTGCCGCAAACGGCCGCAGGCCGGCCTGGGCATCGGTGGCCGACACCAGGTTCAGCGAGGAAAACAGCGCGTTCATGCCCAGCGGATCGGCCCGGAACAGCGCGCCGAACATGGGCGTGTACATGCGGCCCATCTCCACCGCGCCCCAGCCGCTGTTCAGCCCCACCCAGGCCTGGCGCGTGAAGGCCAGGCCCGGGCCGGGAATGGTGCCCAGGCCCGTGTCCGGCGCCACGCCGGCCTCCAGCATGAACTGGGCACGCAGGCCGCCGCCCAGGTCCTCGCTGCCGCGAAAGCCGATGCGCGATGCCGCGCTGCCCCCGTCCTCCAGCCGGCTCAGGCGCGTGGCGCCCGACCTTGCGCTGTTGATGTGGACGTCGACGATGCCGAACATCTCCACGCTGCCCTGGGCCCACGCGGACGTGCCCAGGGCCGCCATGCCGCCGGCGGCCAGCCAATGCTTGTGCTTCACGAACTTGTCTCCTTGGTAGCGCCCCGGATGCTTTGCCCGGTGGCTTGCTTGCTACTATCCCGAGCGACAGGGGATGCACTCTGTCAAGCCATTGACAAATGGCGGTACATGGGCACCGGACTAACCCGGGGCCTTCGACATCGTGAGAGAACCATGCGCTCCAAGCCTGCTCCCCTGGCCGACCCTTCGGCGCTGATCCGCCGCGCCCTGGGCCTGTGCCGCATGCTGCGCAACTGGCCGCCCGAGGTGCTCGATGAGCTGACGGCGCTGTCCCGCCTGGGCCGCTACGAGCGCCACCAGCAGGTGCGCGCCGCCGACCCCAAGCGGCGCGAGGTGCTGGTGGTGGCTTCGGGCTGCGTGGAAGTGGGCGGCGTGGACGCCACGGGCTCGCGCTTCGTGCTGTCCATGCACAGCGCGGGCGACATCGTGGGCCTGGCGCGGCTGCTGGAGCACACGCAATTCGTCTACGACTACCACGCGCACCAGCCCACCGTGCTGGTGGAGATCCCCGGCGAGTCTTTCCTGGCCCTGCTCGATGCCCATCCGCTGCTGTGGAAGGACATCTGCCTGCTGGTGCTGGCGCGCATGCACGAGCTGATCGTCGTCCAGCAGCGCCACGCCTTCAGCAACATCGACAACCGCGTGGCCGAGCTGCTGGCGCGGCTGGCCCCAACGCATGGCCAGCCCGCGCCCGACGGGCAGGGCGTGGTGCTGCGCATCTCGCAGAGCGACCTGGCCGCCATGCTGTCGGTCTCGCGCCAGACCATCAACAAGGAGCTGCGCCTGCTGGAGCAGCGCGGCCTGCTGCAGGCCGCCTATGGCCGGCTGACGCTGGTCGATCTTGCCGGCCTGGGGCGCGCGGCCGCAGCCGGCCCGGCAATGGGACAATAGCGCACCATGACCGCCTCCACCGACACCCTCACGATCACCCGTCCCGATGACTGGCACCTGCACGTGCGCGATGGCGAAGCCATGCGCAGCGTGGTGCCGCATACGGCCGCGCAGTTTGCGCGCGCCATCATCATGCCCAACCTCAAGCCGCCGGTGACCACTGCCGAGCAGGCGCTGGAGTACAGGCAGCGCATCCTCTCGGCCGTGCCCGAGGGCATGGCCTTCGAGCCGCTGATGACGCTGTACCTCACCGACAACCTGCCGCCCGAGGAAATCGTGCGCGCCAAGGCGGCCGGCGTCGTGGCCTGCAAGCTCTACCCGGCTGGCGCCACCACCAACAGCGACCACGGCGTCACCGACCTGCGCAAGATCTACCCCACGCTGCAAGCCATGCAGCGCGAAGGCCTGCTGCTGCTGGTGCACGGCGAAGTCACCAGCAGCGACATCGACCTGTTCGACCGCGAGGCCGCCTTCATCGACCAGCACCTGATCCCGCTGCGCCGCGACTTCCCCGAACTCAAGATCGTCTTCGAGCACATCACCACGCGCGAAGCCGCCCAGTACGTGACCGAGGCCGACCGCTTCGTGGGCGCCACCATCACGCCCCAGCATCTGCTGTTCAACCGCAACGCCATCTTCACGGGCGGCATCCGTCCGCACTACTACTGCCTGCCCGTGCTTAAGCGCGAGACGCACCGCCTGGCCCTGGTGGAGGCGGCCACCAGCGGCCTGCCCAAGTTCTTCCTGGGCACGGACAGCGCGCCGCACGCGGCCCATCTCAAGGAACACGCCACGGGCTGCGCGGGCTGCTACAGCGCCCATGCCGCCATCGAGATGTATGCCGAGGCCTTCGACAATGCCGGCGCGCTGGACAAGCTCGAAGCCTTCGCCAGCTTCAACGGCCCGGACTTCTACAGCCTGCCGCGCAACACCGGCAAGATCACCCTGGTGCGCGAGAGCTGGACGCCGCCGGACAGCTTCGCCTTCGGCGAGGCGCAACTGAAGCCGCTGCGCTCCGGCGAAGCCCTGCCCTGGAAGCTGGTTTAAGCTGGCGGGACTGCCACCCGCCAGAGGATTGCCATGCCTGAGCCGCAACCGCGCATCGCCCTGCTGATCGACGCCGACAACGCGCCGGCCGAGATGATCGACGAGATCCTGACCGAGCTGTCGACCTTCGGCGTCATCGACATCCGCCGCGCCTACGGCAACTGGACCAAGCATTCGCTCAGCGGCTGGCAGCGCAAGCTGCTGGATTTCGCACTGCGGCCGATGCAGCAGTTCGACTACTCCAAGCACAAGAACGCCACCGACATGGCGATGACCGTGGACGCCATGGAGCTGCTCTACACCGAGCGGCCCGACGCCTTCGGCATCGTCTCCTCCGACGCCGACTTCACCCCGCTGGTGATGCACCTGCGCTCCAAGGGCGCGGCCGTCTACGGCTTCGGCATGGCGCAGACACCCCAACCCTTCGTCAATGCCTGCTCGCGCTTCCTGTACCTGGAAGCGCTGGGCGAGGCGGCGCCCGCCAACGGCAATGGCCAGGACGCCGCGCATGAGGCAAGCCAGGCGGCGGTGCCGCCCGTGGCTGCATCGGCCGCCGCCGTGCCCCAGCCGCCCAACGGTGCCGGCAAGGAACGCGCGCCGGCCCAGGCCGAGCAGGCACCTGCCTCCTTGTCCGTTCCCGAGCCGCAGCGCCCCTGCCTGCGCGTTCCTTCGCAGGAGCTGCGCCAGGACACGCGCCTGCTGAACATGCTGCGCAGCGCCGTCAACGCCACGCAGGACGAAAGCGGCTGGGCCCATGTGGGCGCCGTGGGCGCGCAGATCGGCAACAAGGCCTCGTTCGATGCGCGCAACTACGGCTATGCCACGCTCACCAAGCTGCTGGCGGCCACGCAGGCCTTCGAGATGCGCGACGAGGGCACCTCGCGCGTGGCCGTGCGTGACAAGCGCCTGGCCAAGGCGCAGTCCAGGCCGTCCGGCAATTGACGTTTCCCATCGACTGGAATGCGCCCTGGCTGCAGGGGCTGCAAACGCAGGGCAGGGCGGCCTGCCAGCGGGTGGCGCAGGGCCGGCCGGTCTGGCAGGCCCTGCAGTCACTGGCCGACGCACAGGCGCTGCCCTGGCGCTTTGTGCCCCAGCACGACCTGCCCGAAGGCATGGCCTACGAGCAATTCATCTTCGAGACGCGCTGCATCCCCACGCGCGACAACCTGCATGACTTCTTCAACGGCCTGATCTGGCTGCGCTGGCCCGCGCTCAAGCAGCGCTGCAATGCCCTGCAGGCCGGCGCCATTGCCCAGGCGGGCGTGGGCGCGCAGCGCGGGCCGCTGCGCGATGCCGTCACCGTGCTGGACGAGAACGGCGCCCTGCTGCTGGCGCCGGCCGCGCTGTGCGAGGCGCTGCGCCACCGGCGCTGGCACCAGCTCTTCGTGGAGCAGCGCGCACTATGGCGCCAGGCCAGGCTGCTGCCCATAGGCCATGCGCTGCTGGAAAAGCTGGTGCAGCCGCGCAAGCCCATCACGGCCCATGTGCTGTGCGTGCACACGGATGGTGCAGGCGCCACGGCAGGCCCCGCCACGGTGGACATCGACGCCTGGCTGGCCGGCAGCATCTGGCTGGAGGCCGACACCCTGGCGTGCAAGCCTTTTGCGCCCTTGCCGGTGCTGGGCGTGCCCGGCTGGTGGCGCGAAAACGAGAACTTTTCCTTCTATGATGACTCTCTCGTGTTCCGGGCGCCCCGTTCCGTACAAGCATCACAACAAGGAATGACAACGGCGCAGGACCCGGCTTGAAAACAGCCGGTGCGGCCCTCACTTTTCAACGCTGCAGGGCCCAGATTCTTCCCCCTTTCCCCACTTTGTGGAGAACCCACTGATGAAACGCATCGCACTTTTTCTATTGACCAACGTCGCCGTCGTGGTGGTGCTGGGCATCGTCGCCAGCCTGCTGGGCGTCAACCGCTTCCTGACCTCCAATGGCCTGAACCTCGGGGCCCTGCTGGGCTTCGCCTTCATCATGGGCTTTGGCGGCGCCATCATCTCGCTGCTGATCTCCAAGCCGCTGGCCAAGTGGAGCTCGGGCGTGCACGTGATCAACGAGCCGCGCAACGCCGATGAGGCCTGGATCGTCAACACCGTGCGCGGCTTCGCCGACCGTGCCGGCATCGGCATGCCCGAAGTCGGCATCTACGAGGGCGAGCCCAATGCCTTCGCCACCGGCGCCTTCAAGAACTCGGCCCTGGTGGCCGTGTCCACGGGCCTGCTGGAAGGCATGACGCGCGAAGAGGTGGAGGCCGTGATCGGCCACGAGGTCGCCCACATCGCCAATGGCGACATGGTGACCATGACCCTGATCCAGGGCGTGATGAACACCTTCGTGGTCTTCCTGTCGCGCGTCATCGGCTATGCCGTGGACAGCTTCCTGCGCAAGAACGACGAAAGCAGCTCGGGTCCCGGCATCGGCTACTACGTGACCACCATCGTGCTGGACATCGTGCTGGGCTTCCTGGCCGCCATCATCGTGGCCTGGTTCTCGCGCCAGCGCGAATTCCGCGCCGACGCGGGTGCCGCCCAGCTCATGGGCCGCAAGCAGCCCATGATGAACGCCCTGGCCCGCCTGGGCGGCATGCACCCCGGCGAGCTGCCCAAGAGCGTGGCCGCCATGGGCATTGCCGGTGGCATCGGCAAGCTGTTCTCGACCCACCCGCCGATCGAAGAGCGCATTGCCGCGCTGCAAAACGCGCAGAACCTCTGATTCAGGATCAGGTTCGACACGCTGGAGCCTGTCCAGTGGGGCCCGGTCATCGACTGGGCTCCGCTTTCCGAAGCCCCATCAGAAATGCTTGTCCGGTGCTGCATTTATGCGAATGTAGTAACGTACAAGCATTTTCTTTGACGGAGGTGCGTCATGCAGATTTCGACCTTCAGCAGCCGTGAATTCAACCAGCATGTTTCCGCTGCCAAGAAAGCGGCCAGTGGTGACGACGTGGTCTACATCCTGGACCGGGGGCAACCTGCCCACGTGCTGATGAGCATTGAGAAATTCCGTGAACTGTCGGGGCAGACTCGGAACATTCTTCAATTGCTGGCCATGCCCGAGGCCGCCGATATCGATTTCGACATTGAGCGCGCGAAGGATTTGCCGCGCACAGTGGACCTGTCCTGATGTATCTGTTGGACTCCAACATCGTTTCCGAACTGCGCAAGGCATCGTCCGGCCGCGCGAACGATGGCGTTGTGGCCTGGGCGCAATCGGTCGCGGCCGAGTCCCTTTTCATCAGCGCGATCACGCTGATGGAGCTGGAGAAAGGCGTGCAGTTGAAAGCCCGGCAAGACCCGATTGCCGGGCAGGTGCTGCGCCGCTGGCTGGTGGAACGCGTGTTCACGGCCTTTCAGGGACGTGTGCTGCCAGTGGATGCGATGGCGGCCATGGAAAACGCGGCCTACCACGTGCCTGCGCCGCGGCCGCTGGCCGACAGCCTGATCGCGGCCACGGCGAAGGTGCATGGCTTGTGCGTGGTCACCCGCAACATCAAGGACTTCGAGCCGTTCCAAGTTCATGGAGTGCGCGTCTTGAACCCTTGGATGTAGGGCCCGTCTCAACCCCACGTACAGCCAGACTTGATCTTTACCCAGGCTTCACAAGCCCCTGTCAACAACCGGCAGGGGCTTTTTCGTTGTATCTGCATGGCCGTACTAAGCGCGGCCAGGAGTGCATCGTGAAGCCTGTATTCATTCAAACGCCGGGCCGTCGCCTGGTTCCGGCCCTGGTCCTGGCTGCCGCTGTGGTGGCGTTGACCGGCTGCGTGGTGGCGCCTGCCTATCCCGTAGGTCCTTCGGGCGAGGTGGTCTATGCGCCCATGGCGCCGCCGCCGGTGCAGACCGAGGTCATTCCGGTCGCTCCCTCGCCGGTCCATGTCTGGATCGGCGGCTCCTGGGGCTGGGGTGGCGGCCGTTATGCCTGGCGTCCTGGTTATTGGGCGGCGCCGCCGCATCCCGGCTATGCCTGGCGCCCGCACCGCTGGGACCATGGGCCGCGCGGCTGGTACCAGCGTCCCGGCGGCTGGTATCGCCGCTGAGTCAGGTGGCGGCGGCGTCGGCGCTGCCACCCTGGCCGGCCTTGGCCAGCAGGAAGTCGATGCAGGTGCGCACGGCCCGCGTCTGGTGGCGGTCGGGCAGGTACAGCAGGTACATGTGGGTGCCGAAGATGCTCAGGCGGTACTCCTGCAGGGTCAGTACCACCTCGCCGCTGGCCACCTTGTCCTGCACCACGTAGTCGGGCACCAGGCCCACGCCCAGGCCCGCCAGAATGCCCTGGCGCAGGAAGGGGAAGTGCTCGGAGATCATGGTCGGCGCCAGCAGCACCTCCTGGCGGTCCGTTCCCTGGTAGGCCGACAGGCGCAGCTGGCGGCCCATCACGCCGGCCGTGATCAGCGGGCTGTTGCGCAGCTCGTACAGCGTGGCGGGCAGGCCGTGCTGCTGCGCATACTCGCGTGAGGCGCAGGCCACGTAGTGCACATTGCCCAGGCTGCGCGCAATCACCGACAGCGGCGGCTCCTGGATCACGCGGATGGCGATGTCCACCTCGTCGCGCAAATGGTCGGCCCGGTTCTCGAACAGCACATCCAGCACGATGGCCGGATACAGCCGCTTGAACTCGATCAGCCAGTCGCTCATCACGATCTGTCCATAGCCGCTGGGCACGCTCAGCCCCACGCGCCCTGCCATCCCCTGGCCCAGCGACGTGATCGTCTCGCGCGCCGACATCATCTCGTTCTGGATCGCGCGGCCATGCTCGTACATCCGCATTCCCACCTCGGTCGGCTCCACGCGCCGCGTGGTGCGCCGCACCAGCTGCACCCCCACCGATTTTTCGAGCTGCGTCAGGTGATAGCTCACATTGGCCCGCGTCATCTTCAGCTTGCGCGCCGCCTGGCTCAGATTGCCGCTATCGATGATTTCCACCAGCAGGGTCAGCGAGTTCAGATCCATAGGAATGTCCAGATACTTTGCTTCGCCCACAGCCTATGAAACTGGCGCGCTCCAAAGCCAGGGGCAGCGAGGAAGGGCCTACGCCGGCCGCGCCGCCCCGCACCGAGGCTGTCGTCCCCTCCCTTGCGAAGCAAGCAGAGAGGGGGAAGGCGCGCAAGCGCCTCAGGGGGTGTTCAACACTGTCAAATACTTTTTTACAGTCTGTCAATCATTCATGGGATTGTAAAGAACCATTGTCGTGGCAAGAATGGATGTTTTGAGTGAAAAACCCAAGTTCGGAGACATGCAGATGAGCGAACAAGCCCAGGCTTCCGTGGTCCAGACCCGCCTTGACGGCGCCGTGCTGGTGGTCAGCATCAACAACCCCCCCGTGAATGCCCTGGGCCAGGCCGTGCGCGCCGGCCTGCTGGCCGCCGTGGAGCAGGCCGAATCGGATGCCGCCGTCAAGGCCGTGCTCATCGTGGGTGAGGGCAAGGCCTTCATCGCCGGAGCAGACATCCGCGAATTCGGCAAGCCCGCCATGCCGCCCTCGCTGCCCGAGGTGCTCAATCGTCTCGAAGCCTCCGACAAGATCGTGGTCGCCGCCATCCATGGCCCGGCCTTGGGCGGCGGCCTGGAAGTGGCCATGTCGGCCCACTATCGCCTGGCTTTGCCGGCTGCCAAGCTCGGCCTGCCCGAAGTCAACCTGGGCCTGCTGCCCGGCGCTGGCGGCACGCAGCGCGCACCGCGCCTGATGGGCGTGAAGGCGGCCGCCGACCTCATGCTCAGCGGCAAGCACCTGTCGGCCAAGGCCGCGCTCGCCGCCGGCCTGGTGGACAAGCTGGTGGACGGCACGGATGCCACGGCCGCAGGCCTGGCCTACGCCAACGAACTGCTGGCAACCAATACCGCGCCGCGCCGCACGCGTGACATCGAGATTGCCGACAAGGCCGCCGCGCTGGCCGAACTCGACGCGCTGGCCGCCGACACCGCCAAGAAGAGCCGCGGCCTGTTCTCGCCGCTGAAGATCGTGGAATGCGTGCGCGCCGCCGTGGAGCTGCCCTTCGACGAAGGCATCGCCAAGGAGCGCGCCCTGTTCGTGGAGTGCCTGAACAGCCCGCAGCGCGCCGGCCTGATCCACGCCTTCTTCGCCGAGCGCGAAACCGCCAAGATTCCCGAAGCCAAGGCCGCTGCGCCGCGCCACTTTGCCAAGATCGCCGTCATCGGCGGCGGCACCATGGGCGCCGGCATCACGGTGTCCGCGCTGGACGCGGGCCTCACGGTAACCATGATCGAGCGCGACGCCGAGTCCATCGCGCGCGGCCAGGCCAATGTGGAGAAGGTCTACAACGGCCTGATCGCCAAGGGCCGCATGACCGAGGAGGCCAAGGCCGCCGTCATGGCGCGCTACACGCCCAGCACCTCCTATGACGACATCAAGGATGTGGACCTGGTGATCGAGGCCGTGTTCGAGGACCTCGAAGTCAAGAAGGCCGTGTTCAAGGAACTGGACCGCGTCTGCAAGCCCGGCGCCGTGCTGGCCACCAACACCTCATACCTGGACATCGACGCCATTGCCGCCGCCACCTCGCGCCCGCAGGACGTGATCGGCCTGCACTTCTTCAGCCCCGCCAACATCATGAAGCTGCTGGAGATCGTGGTGCCCGCCAAGGTGGCGCCCGACGTGGTGACCACGGCCTTCGAGCTGGCCAAGCGCATGAAGAAGGTGCCCGTGCGCGCCGGCGTCTGCGACGGCTTCATCGGCAACCGCATCCTGGCCGTCTACAAGCAGGCTGCCGACTACATCATGGAAGACGGCGCCAGCCCCTACGAGATCGACGAGGCCGTGCGCGGCTTCGGCTACCCGATGGGCCCGTTCCAGGTCACCGACCTGGCCGGCGGCGACATCGGCTGGGCCACGCGCAAGCGGCGGCGCGCGGCGGCACTGGAATCGGGCGATCCCAAGGCCCGCTACGTCGAAGTGGCCGACCGCGTCTGCGAGCGCGGCTGGTTCGGCCAGAAGACGGGCCGTGGCTTCTACCTCTACCCGCAGGGCGCACGCGTCGGCCAGCCCGACCCCGAAGTGCTGGCCATCGTCGATGCCGAGCGCGCCAAGAAGGGCGTGACGCCGCGCCAATTCACCCCTGAGGAAATCATGCGCCGCTACATGGCCGCCATGGTCAACGAAGGCGCCAAGGTGGTGGAGGAGGGCATTGCCCTGCGCCCGCTGGATGTGGACGTGACCTTCCTGTCCGGCTACGGCTTCCCGCGCTTTCGTGGCGGCCCCATGAAGTGGGCCGACATGCAAGGTCTGGACAAGGTGCTGGCCGACATCCGCGAATTCGCCAAGGAAGACGCGCTGTTCTGGAAGCCCGCTCCCCTGCTCGAAAAGCTGGTCGCCGAAGGCCGCGATTTCGAAAGCCTGAACAAGGCAGCGTAACTGATCACCCCCTGAGCCGCTGCGCGGCTTCCCCCTCTCTCGCTACGCGGGAGGGGGACGACACCCTCGGTGTGGGGTGGCGCGGCCGGCGTAGGCCCTTCCTCGGTGTCCCCGACTGAGCCGCGCCGGCAACAAGTAATAGAAATTCCCAAGAGACAAGCAAGGACCGACCATGCGCGAAGCCGTCATCGTTTCCACTGCCCGCACGCCCCTGACCAAGTCGCACCGCGGCGAGTTCAACGTCACGCCCGCCGCCCAGCTGGCGGCCTTCTCGGTCAAGGCCGCGGTCGAGCGCTCGGGCATCGACCCGGCCATGATCGAGGACCTGATCCTGGGCTGCGGCAACCCCGACGGCTTCCAGGGCCGCAACCTGGGCCGCCAGACCGTGCTGCGCGCCGAGCTGCCCCTGTCCATCGCGGGCACGACCATCACGCGCTTTTGCGCCTCGGGCCTGCAGTCCATCGCCATCGCGGCGGGCCGCATCGTGGCCGAGGGCGTGGACGCCATGCTGGCCGGCGGCATCGAGACCATCTCGGGCATCCGCCCCGGCAACAACCTGCCCACCGACATGGACCCCTGGCTGGTCGAGCACAAGCCCGCGCTGTACATGGCCATGATCGACACGGCCGACATCGTGGCGCGCCGCTACGGCATCAGCCGCGAGGACCAGGACGCCTTCTCGCTGCAAAGCCAGCAGCGCACGGCCGCCGCCCAGGCCGCCGACCTGTTCAAGGACGAAATCATTGCCTGCGCCACGCGCATGGCCGAGAAGAACAAGGACACGGGCGAGATCACCTACCGCGACGTGGTCGCCACCAAGGACAACTGCAACCGCGCCTCCACCACGTTGGAAGGCCTGGCCAAGCTGGAACCCGTCAAGGGCCCGGACCAGTTCATCACGGCTGGCAATGCCTCGCAGCTGTCCGATGGATCGTCGGCCTGCGTGCTGATGGAAGCCAGGCAGGCCGAGCGCCTGGGCCTGTCCCCGCTGGGCGCCTTCCGCGGCTTTGCCGTGGCCGGCTGCGAGCCTGACGAAATGGGCATCGGCCCCGTCTTCGCGGTCCCCAAGCTGCTGGCGCGCCACGGCCTCAAGGTCGAGGACATCGACCTGTGGGAACTCAACGAGGCCTTCGCCTCACAGGCCCTGTACTGCCAGCGCAAGCTGGGCATTCCCAACGAGCGCCTGAACGTCAACGGCGGCGCCATCTCCATCGGCCATCCCTTCGGCATGACGGGTGCGCGCCTGGCCGGCCACATCCTGCTGGAAGGCCGGCGCCGCAAGGCCCGGGACGCGTCAGTCAAGTGGGGCGTGGTCACCATGTGCATCGCTGGTGGCATGGGCGCCGCAGGCCTGTTCGAAATTTATTGAGGACACAGCAATGGATTTGCAATTTACGACTGAAGAACTGGCCTTCCGCGACGAGGTTCGCGGCTTCCTCAAGGACAAGCTGCCCGAGGACCTGTCGCACAAGGTCAAGAACGGCCTGCAGCTGACCAAGCAGGACATGGAGCGCTGGCACGCCATCCTCAACGAGCGCGGCTGGCTGGCCAACCACTGGCCCGAGCAGCACGGCGGCCCGGGCTGGAGCGCGGTGCAGAAATTCATCTTCGAGCATGAATGCGCGCTGGCAGGCACGCCGCGCATCGTGCCCTTCGGGCTGAGCATGCTGGGCCCCGTCCTGATCAAGTACGGCAACGAGGCGCAGAAGGCCCACTGGCTGCCGCGCATCCTCAATGGCGCCGACTGGTGGTGCCAGGGCTATTCGGAGCCGGGTTCGGGCTCGGACCTGGCCTCGGTCAAGACGTCTGCCGTGCGCGATGGAGATCACTACATCGTCAACGGGCAGAAGACCTGGACCACGCTGGGCCAGCACGCCAACATGATCTTCTGCCTGGTGCGCACCAACCGCGAGGCCAAGGCGCAGCAGGGCATCAGCTTCCTGCTGGTGGACATGAACTCGCCCGGCGTGGAAGTGCGCCCCATCATCACGCTGGACGGCGAGCACGAGGTCAACGAAGTCTTCTTCACCGACGTCAGGGTGCCCGTGGAAAACCTGGTCGGCGAAGAGAACAAGGGCTGGACCTACGCCAAGTACCTGCTGACCTACGAGCGCACCAACATCGCGGGCGTGGGCTTCTCGGTGGCCGGCCTGGAAAAGCTCAAGGCCGTCGCCGGCCGCATGCTGCGCAATGGCAAGCCGCTGACGCAGGACCCGCTGTTCGCGGCCCGCCTGGCCAAGGTCGAGATCGACCTGGAGAACATGAAGACCACCAACCTGCGCGTGATCGCCGCCGTGGCCGGCGGCGGCGTGCCGGGCGCCGAAAGCTCCATGCTCAAGATCCGCGGCACCGAGATCCGCCAGGAAATCCTGTCCCTGGTGCGCCGCGCCATGGGCCCCTACGCCGCGCCCTTCATCGAAGAGGCCCTGCAGGCCGGCTACGACCAGCCCGCCATCGGCGACGCGGCTGCCGCCACGGCCGCCGCCGCGTACTTCAACTACCGCAAGCTGTCGATCTTCGGCGGCTCCAACGAAATCCAGAAGAACATCATCTCCAAGATGATCCTCGGCCTCTGATCCGGCAAGGAAAACGGAACATGAACTTCGAACACACCGAAGACCGCCGCATGCTGGCGGACAGCCTCAACCGCTTCGTCTCCGAGCAGTACGCCATCGAGGCGCGCAACCACGTCGCCTATGGCGAGGAAGGCCACAGCCCGCTGCTGTACGGGCAGTTCGCGGACATCGGCGCTATCGGCGCGCTGTTCCCGGAAGACGCTGGCGGCTTCGGCGGCCAGGGCTTCGACATCAGCGTGGTCTTCGAATGCCTGGGCCGCGGCCTGGTGGCCGAGCCGCTGCTGGGCGCCCTGGTCGTGGGCCAGGCCCTGATCGCGGCCGGCAGCGATGCGCAAAAGGAACAGCTGGCAGCCATCATCGGCGGCACGTCCATTGCGGCCCTGGCCCATGACGAGCCCGGCAGCCACTACGAGCTCAACAACGTCGCCACCACGGCCGTGCGCAGCGGCGACGGCTGGGTGCTGAACGGTGCCAAGGGCGTGGTCGCCTTCGGCGAGAAGGCCGACCTGCTGCTGGTCTCGGCCCGCACCTCGGGCAGCCAGTACGACGAGGCCGGCATCAGCCTGTTCCTGGTCCCCGGCAATGCCGCAGGCATCCAAAAGCGCGGCTACAACCGCATCGAGGGCGGCCGCGCGGCCGAGCTGGTGCTGGACAAGGTGCAGGTCGGCGCAGACGCCCTGCTGGGCGAAGAAGGCCGGGGCCTGTCCCTGCTGGAACGTATCAGCGGCTACGCCGTGCTGGCGCTGACCGCCGAGGCCGTGGGCGCCATGGACGTGGCCAAGGACCAGACGCTGGAGTACCTGCGCACGCGCAAGCAGTTCGGCGTGCCCATCGGCAGCTTCCAGGCCCTGCAGCACCGCATGGCCGACCTGCTGCTGGAAGTGGAGCAGGCGCGCTCGGCCGTGATCAACGCGGCCGCCGCCATTGCGGACGAAGACCGCGTGGCGCGCGAGAAGGCCCTGTCGGCCGCCAAGTACAGCATCGGCCGCATCGGCACCCTGGTGGCCGAGGAAAGCATCCAGATGCATGGCGGCATCGGCATGACCTGGGAACTGCCCCTGGCCCACTACGCCAAGCGCCTGGTCATGATCGACCACCAGTTCGGCGACGAGGACCACCACCTGTCGCGTTACATCGCACTCGGCTCGCAACACTGAGCCAAGGAAAGCCGCCATGACCGAAGCGAACCAAGTCCTGCTGACCCGCCGCGAAGGCGCCGTGCTGGTGCTGTCCAACAACAACGTGGCCGCGCGCAATGCGCTGTCGCCCGAGTTCTACGCGGCCGTCTCGGCGGCGCTCAAGAGCGCGGCGACCGACCCCACCGTGGGCGCCGTGGTGCTCACGGGCGAGGGCGGCCACTTCTGCGCGGGCGGCGACCTGCGCCAGCTGGCCAAGCGCCGCGAGCTGCCGGTGCAGGAGCGACGTGCCAAGCTCGAAGGCCTGCATGACCTGATCCGCAGCGTGCGCGACTTTCCCAAGCCCGTGATCGCCGCCGTCGAAGGCGCGGCGGCCGGCGCGGGCCTGTCGCTGGCCCTGGCCTGCGACATGCTGGTGGCGGCGAAGAACGCCGTGTTCTCGGTCGCCTACGTCAAGGTCGGCCTCACGCCCGATGGCGGCGCCACCGCTTTCCTGGCCGAGTTCGTCTCGCGCCAGGTGCTGACCGAGCTGTGCCTGACCGGCGAGCGCATCAGCGGCGAGCGCCTGCATGCCCTGGGCCCCGTCAACCGCCTGTCCGAACCGGGCCAGGCCCAGGCCGACGCCGTGGCGCTGGCCGCCCAGGTGGCCACCGGCCCCGACCAGGCCATGGCCCTGATCAAGGACCTGTGCCGCCAGGCGCCGCGCAACACGCTGGAAGAGCAGCTGGAGCTGGAGGCGCAGTACATGGTGCGCTCGCAGGAGAGCGAGGAATCGCGCGAAGGCATTGGCGCCTTCCTCGAAAAGCGCGCTGCCGACTTCACCAAGCTGCGCGGCTGAAACCGCTCAAGACCTAAAAGACTTTCCAAGGAGACAACGCACATGGCCGACAGCCACAACGATCAGAACCAGGACATCGACTTCCCGCTGGAGGGTGTGCGCGTGCTCGACCTCTCGCGCGTGTTCGCGGGGCCGCTGTGCGGCATGGTGCTGGCCGACTTCGGCGCCGAAGTGGTCAAGGTCGAGCACCCGGGCCGCGGCGACGACACGCGCGACTGGGGCCTGCGCATCGGCAAGACCGAGACCACCTACTACAACAGCATGAACCGCAACAAGCGGTCCATCACGCTGGACCTGCAGACCCCCGAGGGCGTGAAGATCGTCCACGACCTGCTGCCCCAGTTCGACGTGGTCATCCACAACTTCAAGACCGGCGGCGCCGAGAAGCTGGGCCTGGGCTACGAACAGCTCAAGGCCATCAAGCCCGGCATCATCTACTGCGCCGTGGCCGGCTATGACAGCAGCGGCCCCGAGGCCAAGCGCCCCGGCTACGACCTGGTCATCCAGGGCGAGGCCGGCCTCATGGCGCTCAACGGCGAGGCCGGCACGCCGCCGCTCAAGTTCGGCGTGGCCGTGGTCGATCTCATGACCGGCATGTACGCGGCCCAGGCCATCCTGGCCGCGCTGTTCCGCCGCGAGCGCACGGGCAAGGGCCGCCTCATCGAGATGGCGCTGTACGACAGCGGGATCATGATCACCGGCTACTACGGCCTGGACGCCATGCAGCTCGGCCATGACCCCGAGCGCTATGGCAATGCCCACCCCTCCATCGTTCCCTACGGCATGTATGAGGCGGCCGACGGCCCGCTGATCATCGCCGTGGGCAACAACGCCCAGTTCGACAAGTTCTGCCGCCAGGTGGTGATGCGCCCCGACATCGTCGAGGACGAGCGTTTCTCCACCAACGTCAACCGCGCCAAGAACCGCCTGGAGCTGGGCCCCATGCTCAAGGAACTGATCCGCTCCTTCCCGCGCGATCTGCTGCTGGAGCGCCTGACGGCCGCCGGCATCCCCTGCGGCCGTGTGGCCGGCCTGCACGAGGCCCTGACCAGCGAGCGCACGCGCCGTGGCGGCCTGCTGCGTGACATGCCCCACCCCGTGGTCGGCACCACGCCCGTGTTCGCGCCGCCCTACCGCCTGGACGGCCAGCGCCTGCCCATCCGCCATGCACCGCCCACGCTGGGCGAGGGCACGCGCGAGGTGCTGCACCGGCTGCTGAGCCTGAGCGACGAGCAGCTGCAGCAGCTGCAGTCCAAGGGCGTGCTGACCCTGCCCGAGACCCCCGCGCAACAGGGATAAGAGGACCGATCACGCGACTGATTCCACGGGGGCCATTGATGCCCGGCTCCCGACCCGCCAGGTTTGCATGCCGCACCAAGACGGCACCCATAGACAGCAACACCCAGGAGACAAAGCCATGAGCAACCAAGTCACACGCCGCGACATTCTTCAAGGGCTGGCCGCCATCGGCGGCACCAGCCTGCTGGCCACGGGCGCCACCAGCGCCCTCGCACAGGCCGGCAAGCCGGCAGCGTGGCCCACCAAGCCCATCCGCGTGGTCGTGCCCTTCAACGCGGGCGGCGCCACCGACATCATTGCGCGCACCATCGGCGAGGCCCTGGCCAGGCGCGTGGGCCAGCCCGTGGTCATCGACAACCGCGCGGGCGCGGCCGGCATCCTGGGCACGGACGCCGTGGTCAAGGCGCCCGCCGACGGCCACACCCTGCTGGTCTCGCTCAGCACCTCCATGCTGATCAACCAGTTCCTCTACACCAAGCTGCCCTACAACCCGCAAAAGGACATCGCCCTGGTCACCCAGATCGCGGCGGCGCCCGTCACCCTGGTGGTCCATCCCTCGGTGCCGGCCAACAACATGAAGGAACTGCTGGCCTACGTGAAGGCCAACAAGGGCAAGCTCTCGTACGGCTCCTGGGGCGTGGGCTCGTATGCCCACCTGGCCGGTGCCTACATGAGCAAGACCATGGACGCCGACATGACCCACGCCGCCTACAAGGGCGAGGCGCCCATGATCCAGGAGCTGATCGGCGGCCAGCTGCAGATGTGCTTTTCCAGCGCGCTCAACACCAAGCCCTTCATCGACTCGGGCAAGCTCAAGGCCATCGGCGTCACCGGCAAGGAGCGCATGGAAATCCTGCCCAAGCTGCCCACCATCCATGAACAGGGCGTCACCGACGACGCCTACGCCATCTACGGCTGGGTGGCCATGGGCGCGCCGGCCGGCGTGCCCAAGGAGATCGTGGACCAGCTCTACGGCCACCTGCGCGAAATCGCCAAGGACCCCAAGGTGCTGGAGCGCACCGTGGGCGCAGGCTTCATGCCGCTGATGAACAGCCCGCAGGCCTTCCGCGAGAACTACCAGCGCGACATGCCCATCTGGAAGGCGCTGGTGGAGGAAGCTGGCGCAAAGCTTGATTGATTTTTCCGGCCCGCGGCAGCGGGCCGCCACCGACGACTGCTGAGACAGCTTTGAGAGGAGACTTCATGAACACGCGCAATCCCGCATCCCCGGCACGCCCCACGCGGCGCAGCGTTCTGGCCCTGGCCGCAGCCCCGCTGCTGGCCGGCCTGGCCGGCGGCGCCCTGGCCGAGACCGGCTGGCCCAGCAAGATGCTGCGGCTGGTCGTTCCCTTCCCGGCGGGCGGCCCCACCGACACGGCATCGCGCATCGTGGGCCAGAAGCTGGGCGAGCGCCTCAAGCAGACCGTGGTGGTGGAAAACCGCCCTGGCGCCTCCGGCTCCATCGCGGCCGTGCAGGTCGCCAAGAGCCCGGCCGACGGCTACACGCTGATGATGCTGGCCACGCCCACGCTGCTGGCGCCGCACCTGTACAAGAAGGCCGGCTACGACACCGTCAAGGACTTCACGCCCGTGGCCACGGTCTATGACCTGCCCATCGTCATCGTGGTCAACCCCACGCTGCTGCCCGACGTCACCGACCTCAAGAGCCTGATCGCCCACGCCAAGGCGCAGAAGGTCGCGCTCAACTACACCAGCTCGGGCGCCGGCAGCTTCGGCCACCTGAGCATGGAGCTGCTCAAGCAGATGGCCGGCTTCGACATGCAGCACGTGCCCTACAAGGGCGGCGTGCCCGCCATCACCGACACCATCGGCGGCCAGGTGCCCATCATGTATGCCGACCTCGTGGCCGCGCTGCCCCACATCCAGGCCGGCAAGCTGCGCGCCATCGCCGTGGGATCGCCCCAGCGCGTGGCCATGCTGCCCGACACCAAGACCATTGCCGAGCAGGGCATCAAGGGCTACGACGCCGTCTCCTGGGGCGGCCTGCTGGCGCCCAAGGGTAGCCCCAAGGCCGTGGTCGACCGCATCGCCAGCGAAGTGCAGCAGATCCTGGCCGACAAGGACATCCAGGAAAAGCTGCTCAACGCAGGCGCCATCGCCGCCTACCAGAACCCCGCCCAGCTGGGCCAGCGCATCCAGCAGGACTACACGCGCTGGGGCCAGCTGATCCGCGACAAGGGCATTGCAGTGGAGTGACAACGACATGAAGACACGCATCACCGAACTCTTTGGCATCGAGCACCCCATCATCCAGGGGGGCATGCACCATGTGGGCCTGGCCGAACTGGCCGCCGCTGTCTCCAACGCGGGCGGCCTGGGGCTGATCACGGGCCTGACCCAGCGCACGCCCGAGCTGCTGGCGCGCGAGATCGCGCGCTGCCGCGAGATGACGGACAAGCCCTTCGGCGTCAACCTGACCTTCCTGCCCTCGGTCAACCCGCCCGACTACCCGGGCTACGTCAAGGCCATCATCGAAGGTGGCGTCAAGGTCGTGGAGACGGCGGGCAACAACCCGCAGAAATGGCTGCCCGCGCTCAAGGAAGCCGGCATCAAGGTCATCCACAAGTGCACCTCGGTGCGCCATGCGCTCAAGGCCGAGGCCATCGGCTGCGACGCCATCAGCGTGGACGGCTTCGAATGCGGCGGCCATCCGGGCGAGGACGACATCCCCAATTTCATCCTGCTGCCGCGCGCGGCCGAAGAACTGAAGATTCCCTTCGTCGCCTCGGGCGGCATGGCCGACGGCCGCTCGCTGGTGGCTGCGCTGGCGCTGGGCGCCGAGGGCATCAACATGGGCACGCGCTTCATCGCCACGCAGGAAGCGCCCGTGCACGACAACGTCAAGCAGGCCATCGTCGCGGCCAGCGAGCTGGACACGCGCCTGGTCATGCGCCCGCTGCGCAACACCGAGCGCGTGCTGACCAACCCGGCCACCGAGCGCCTGCTGCAAAAGGAGCGCGAGCTGGGCGCGGCCATCACCTTTGCCGACATCGCGCCCGAGGTGGCCGGCGTCTATCCGCGCATCATGCATGACGGCGACATGGACGCAGGCGTCTGGTCCTGTGGCATGGTGGCCGGCCTGATCCACGACGTGCCCACGGTCCAGCAGCTGATCTCCGGCATCATGGACCAGGCCCATGCACTGATCAACGAGCGGTTGGCCGGCCTGGCCCGCTGACCGCCCATCTTCACAGGGCTTACGCAAACAGGATGCGACAACGTGCTGCGCCCCATGGCAAGCCGCTTGCCTTGTTCCTTCTTGCGTAAGTCGTACTTCAAAACCAGGAAAGAGCTTTCTCATGAAAATCCTTGTACCCGTCAAACGTGT